>JBFISC010000108.1:0-11636 GCA_041608775.1 Pseudomonadales bacterium
AAGGTTTCCCGGACGGCGGAGGCCGCTGCGGTTAGCGGCCGCCGACCGCTTGCCGCGCGCCGCTTGCCGCCCTCCGGCTTTTCGGTAATGGTGGGCTGGTACGGCAGCAGGAGACGACCTTGAGCGACAGGGAATTCGACGTGATCGTGTGGGGCGCCACGGGCTTCACCGGGCGGCTGGTTGCTGCGCATCTGCTCGAGCGGTTCGGCGCCGCGAGCAATTTCCGCTGGGCGCTGGGCGGTCGCAGCGAGGCCAAGCTGAATGAGGTGCGGGCGGAGCTGGGTGAGGATGCCCGGGAAGTGCCGCTGGTGCTCGGCGATGCGGACGACCAGGCGCAGCTCGACGTGCTCGCGGCCCGCACCCGGGTCGTCTGCTCTGCGGTGGGTCCGTACGCGCTACACGGCTCGAAGCTGGTCGCCGCCTGCGTTCATCATGGCACCCACTACTGCGACCTGACGGGTGAGGTGCACTGGATGCGGCGGATGATCGACACCCACCATCAGCGGGCGCGGGAAACCGGCGCCCGGATCGTCCACACCTGCGGATTCGACAGCATCCCGTCCGATCTGGGAACGCTGTTTCTGCAGCTGGAGATGCAGCGCCGGGTCGGGGCGCCGGCCGGCGCCGTGAAGTTCCGCGCCCGGGAGATGCGCGGGGGGTTCAGCGGTGGAACCATCGCCAGCATGATGAACATGCTTGAGGAAGCCCAGAAGAACCCGGCGATCCGCCAGGTGCTGGACGATCCCTACGGCCTCAATCCGGAAGGTCAGCGCAGCGGGCTGGACGGACCCGAGCGGTCGCTGCCGGAGTACGATGCGGACGTCAACGCCTGGGTCACGCCGTTCGTCATGGCGGCCATCAATACCCGGGTGGTCCGCCGCAGCAATGCGCTCATGGATTACGCCTACGGTCACGATTTCCGCTACGACGAAGGCATGGTGATGCCTTTCGGGCCGTGGGGCTTTCCGCTGGCAGCCGGGGTCAGCGCCGGCTCTGCCGCGGTGACGTCGGCGGCCTCCATCGGCGCGGTGCGGCGCATGCTGGCAACCATGCTGCCGCGCTCGGGCCAGGGCCCGTCGCCTCAGGCCCGGGAGGCGGGGGGGTATCTGATCGAGCTGATCGGCAAGGCGCCCCGGGGCAACGGCGACGATCTCAGGGTGCGCATTCGCGGCCGCGGCGACCCGGGCTACGCGTCCACGTCCCGGATGCTCGGCGAGGCAGCCGCCTGCCTCGCCCAGGACGACCTCACCTCCGACGGCGGGGTCCTCACCCCGGCGGTAGCCATGGGCGAGGCGCTGCTCCGCCGGCTGCCCGTTCACGCCGGCGTCACCTTCGAAGTGATGGACTGAGGTTGCAGTGTGCGTGATAGCGCGGCGCGACCAACGGGCGCCGGTTGATGAAGGAGTGAAACGAGGACGGGCCCGTTCAAGCTTTCCCTTCACGTTTTCGGGTGTCCCGATTCGGGTGCCCCGATGGATTCATCGACTGAATGAGGCTGAAGGGCCCGCCCACCGCTCTTCGATGCTATGCGGGTGGACGAGGAAAGCGAAATCATCTATTCGCATAATGGGTAGCCGGGAAAGCCCCGGGCGTGATAACGGACCACGGAGCCGCGGGGCGCGGCCGGCGGAACGGGTTCGGCGCGGCAGCGCGGCCGCCGGGTAATCGCCGTAGAATGATGCTTTCGGCCGTGCCTTGCTGACCGCCGGCCGCACCGATCTGGAGGATTCGCCATCAACCGTATCGATCCCGTTCCCGACAGCACCGATTTCAGCGAGTTGCACCAGCGCCTGCAGTGGTATGTGGATCAGGAGATCCTGAGCTGCTGCGTGGCGCTGGTGATGAAGGGCACTGACGTGGTGGATTACACCACCTTCGGCTACATGGATCTCGAGTCCAGGGAGCCGCTCCGCCGGGACGCGATTTTCCGCATGTATTCCAACACCAAGATCGTCACCTCGGTCGCGGCCATGATGCTCTACGAGCAGGGGGAGTTCGCCCTCGACGATCCGTTGTCGACGTTCCTGCCCGCGTTTGCCGAACCGGTGGTGCTGCGGCCCAACGCCGAGTCGACGGCCGACATCGAGCCGCTGGCCGCGCCGATCACCATGCGCCAGGTGTTGAGTCACTCCGCCGGTTTCTCCTACGGCTTCATCGAGCCGGAGTCGGTGATCGACCAGGCCTACATGGCCGCCGGCGTGAGCGGCCTGGGCAACGACGGCAGGACTCTGGAGGACCTGTGCGACGCGCTGGCGAAGCTGCCTCTGGCTTACCAGCCGGGCACCGCCTGGCGTTACAGCCTGGCCACGGACGTTGCGGCGCGGGTGGTCGAGGTGATCTCGGGCCAGCGCTTCGACGAGTTCCTGCGGGCCCGCATCTTCGACCCTCTGGGCATGGTCGATAGCGACTTCTTCGTGCCGCCGGACAAGCAGGACCGGTTCGTCACCATGTACGCACCGGAAGATCTTTTCACGCCGATGAAGGGCGGCCTGGTCAAAGCCGATGATCCCCGCAGCGGGCCGTACAGCCAGCCGCGGGCGCTGCTGTCGGGCGGCGGCGGGTTGGTGTCCACGGTGGCGGACTACGTGACCTTCCTGCGTGCCATCGTCAACGGCGGCGAGTGGGGCGGGGTGCGGCTGCTGAAGCCTGCCACGCTCAGCCTGATGCGGACCAACCAGCTGCCGGCCGGGGTGCGGGTGGCGTTCCCCATGTGGGAGATGTCGGACACCACGTTCGGGCTCGGATTCGCGCTGAAGCTGGCGCCGGCTCCGGATGAACCGGACACTGCCACGGACGAGTACCATTGGGGTGGCATGGCCGGCACCCACACCTGGATGGCGCCGCGCGCGAACCTCACCGGGGTTTGCATGACCCAGCGCATGCCAGGCTTCTGGCATCCGTTCAGCCATGACTTCAAGCGCATGGTCTACGGGTTGCTGGGATGAGTGAGCGCTCCCCCTCCACGACCGTCGACGACCAGGGACCGGTGGCACCGGCGCGGCCGAAGAAGACCAGCGTGCTGTTCCGGGTGGCAACCTGGCTGCTCACCGTAGGATGCTTCTACCTCGTGTACGACCGGACCGATACCGCGGCAGCGCGGGAAGGCCTCACGGTGGTGGCCTATCTGGTGCGATTCTTCGCCGAGGCCAACTGGCTCGCCTGGCTGGTGCTGATGATCCCCTACTCGGTGTTCTTCTTTCTGGTCGATTCCCACGTCACCTGGCGCGTCGTCCGCTGGTTCAACGCCCCGAAGCTCAAGCTGGTGGACATGCTGCCCATCCGTGCCAGCGCCTACATCCTGTCGCTGGTCAACGAGCAGGTGGGGAAGGGTGCCATGTCGCTCTACCTGTTCCGGCGCCACGGCGTCTCCGCCTGGGAGGCGATCTCGTGCATGCTGCTGCTCGGCATCATGGAGATCTACCAGCTGCTGTTCTTCTCGTCCGTGGGCGTCGTCTTCGGCTACGAGGTGGTGCAGGCGGCTTCGACCCGGCTGGCTCTGGACGTGATCCTGCCTTCGGTTTTCATCGGTGCAGCAATCTACCTGCCGCTGCACATCGCTTATTTCCGCGGCTATCTGCTGAAGGGCTTCCGGCTTCGCGACAAGCCCATCGTGCACGCCTTCCGCCAGGCGCGACCGGTGCACTACGCGCTGATCGTGCTGTTCAAGGCGCCCAACCTGCTCGGCGCCATCGTCGTCTACACCCTGGCGCTGGGGCTCTTCAACGTGGACGTGAGCCTCGCCGAGATGCTCGCATTCCTGCCGGTCATCTTCCTGGCGGCCGCGCTGCCGCTGCCGTTTCATGCCGGCGCGCTGGTGATGTGGACGGTGCTGTTCCCCGACTACCCGGAGGTCGGCGCGTTCAGCGTCGTCATGCACACGTTCTTCGTGCTGTTCAATGCGGTGATCGGCGTGCTGTTCCTGCCCCGGGCGAACCGCGAGCTATTCGGCAGGGACGCGGGGACGCAGCCGGTCGAGCATGGACGCGGCGCTGCTTAACACCAGCAGCCAGCCAGCGGCCTCGAGCAGCGCGTCGCCGGGCCAGGTGAGCCCGAGCGCGTTGCGGTAGACGAGCGCTCCGGCGAGGACGAAGTAGCCGATGCCGTTGGTCCGGCCGAGCCAGCTGGCACGCAGTGCGCGACCGGTGTGCGCGCGGGAGTCCAGGACGTACTGCAGGAACGAAGCGGCCACCAGCACCGGCAGCAGCCATGGCACCCGGTCGAGGCTCGCCAGCGCTGCGAGCAGCAGCGCCACGAAGGTGGCATCGGTGGCATGATCTGCGAGGCCGCCCAGCGGCGACGTCTGACCGAGCCGGCGGGCCAGCGGTCCGTCCAGGAAATCGGTGATGATGGCGACGGTGAGCAACAGGGCGGCAAGGTCCCAGCGTTCGCCGGCCGCGCTCCAGGCGCAGGGTGCCGCCAGCAGCAGCCGCAGCCCGGTCAGTGCGTTCGCCCAGGTGAGCCAGAGGGAGCCGGACACGGCGCTAGGACTGAGGAGGCAGCAACATGATCCCGCCAGCATATCGTCCCGGCAGCCCGACTGACACGGCGTCGTGCTCGCGATAACGGGGGCCAACGGCCATCTGGGCCAGCGCCTGCTCGCGCGGCTCGCGGGCGCGGGCGGCGCGCGCGCCCTGGTGCGCTCGGAACGGGCCGCCGCCCAGGTACGCGATCTCGGTCTCGGCGATGCGGTGCAGGTTGGCGTGGTGGATTACGGGGATCCGGCGGCCCTGTCGCGGGCGCTGAGCGGGTGCGCCGCCGTGGTGCATCTGGTCGGCATCATCAAGGAGAGCGCCGGCAACCGCTATCGTGATGCTCATGAGGCGAGCTGCCGGGCTCTGGTGGAAGCAGCTGCCGCCGTCGGCGTCACGCGCATCGTCTATCTGAGCATCGTCGGCGCGCGGCCGGACTCGGACAACGCCTGCCTGGCTTCGAAAGGCGCGGCCGAGCACCTGCTCATCGAAGGCTCGGTTCCGGCCACGGTGATCCGGGTCCCCATGGTGCTCGGGGAGGGCGACTATGCTGCTGGCGCGCTGGCGGCGCGGGCCCGGCGCGGCTGGAACGTCCTGCTGCGCGGGGCCAGCCTGGAGCAGCCCATCTATGCCGGCGACGTGGTGGCTGCCGTCATCGCCGCGCTGAACGCGCCGGCCGGAGAGTCCGCGCCGGCAGCGCCGGGGAGCGATGGCCACTCGCACGAGTACGATCTCGCCGGTCCGGAGTCGCTGACCCGGTCGGCGCTCACCCGGCGCGCGGCTGGCGTGCTCGGGCGCAGGACGCGGATCGTGTCGCTGCCGCTGGCCGTCGGCCTCGCCATGGCGTTTCTCCTGGAGAAGCTCAGCGCGGCCCCGCCGGTGACCCGGACCATGCTCGGGGTGCTGGACCACGACGACGACATCGATGCCAGCGCTGCCGCGGCCGATCTCGGTATCAGCCTGACGCCCCTCGACGAAACCCTGCGCCGCTGTGTCGGTGGGGCCGGGGGCGGGACGTGACCCGCTGGCTGGTTCTGCTGCTGCTGCTGCCGCTGGGGACCCAGGCCGGGGCGGATGCAGCGAACGAACTGCCTGCGCCGGTGGCGCTGGCCGCGAAGTCCCTGGGGCTCCCGCACGAGGGCATCAGCCTCTGGGTCCAGGGCGTCGAGGCGCTGGAACCCCTGGTTCGGGTCAATGCCGACGTGCCCCGCAATCCTGCCTCCGCCATGAAGCTGGTGACCACGCTGGCGGCGCTCGAGGGTCTCGGTCCGGCCTACACCTGGCATACCGAAGTGTTTCTCGGCGCCCCGGTTCGCGGCGACACGGTGCCCGGCGACGTGTACCTGCGCGGCCACGGTGACCCGTACCTCGTGGCAGAGGAGTTCTGGAAGCTCGCCGACGGTCTGCGCAAGCGTGGTATCCGCCGCATCGATGGCGACCTGGTGTTCGACAACTCCTACTTCGATCTGCCGGCGGAGGACCCGGGCGCCTTCGACAATCAGCCCGATCGCGTCTACAACCTGCCGCCGCATCCGCTGCTGGTCAATTTCAACGCCGTGCGCTTCAACGTCGAGCCGAAGCCCGATGGCCGTTCGGTTGCCGTGCAGGCGGACCCGCCGTTGCCGAACCTCGAGCTCGACAATCGGCTCAGCCTCTATCGCGCGCCCTGCGGCGGGTACCAGCGGGGCGTCGCGGTCGCGGTGCAGGATCGGGACGCGCGGGACGAGGTGCTGCTCGAGGGGCGGTTCCCTGACGGTTGCGACAGCTACGCCCTGACCCGGACCGTGCTGAGGCCGGAAAGCTATGCGTTCGGACTGTTCGATCTGTACTGGCATCAGCTCGGCGGCGAGCTGGGCGGACGCTGGCGTGACGGCACCGTACCGGACGCGAAGGAGAATGCTCTCGAGCCCTTCCACGTGCATCGCTCGCGGCCGCTCAGCGACTTGCTGCGGCTGGTCAACAAATACAGCAACAACGTCATGACCCGGCTCCTGGAGCTGACCCTGGGCGCCGAGCGCTACGGTGCCCCGGCCACCTTCGACAAGGGCCTTCGCGCGATCTTCGACGTGCTCGCGACTCAGGGCGTGGACACCGAGGGTCTGGTCATGAGCAACAGCGCCGGCCTGTCCCGGGACTCCCGGATAAGTGCCCGGCAGCTCGCCGCGGTGCTGCGCGCCGGCTGGCGCAGCCCGTTCATGCCCGAGTACCTGTCGTCCCTGTCCATCAACGGGCTCGATGGCACGATGCGTCGACGCCTGCAGGGAATCCCGGCGGAAGGCCGCATGCACCTGAAGACCGGTAGTCTGGACGACGTCTCGGCCGTGGCCGGATACGTGCTCACCCGCGGCGGCGAGCGGCTGCTGGTCGTGGTGCTGGTGAATGCCCCGGAGGCGCACCGGGGCCTCGGCGAGGACCTGGAGGACGTGGTGCTGCGCTGGGTGGCTGAGCGCTGATCCTGGGTCAGCGGCCTTCCCCGGCGCGCGCCAGCAGCCACCAGCGCAGGGTCGAGGTCACGAGCTCCGCGGCGTCCTGCTGGACGAAGTGCCCGGCGCCTGGGGCCGTGACCAGGGTCAGGTCCGCGTCGATCCAGTCCCAGGTGTAGGCCAGGGCGTCGGAGTGCAGGGCCCGATCCTCCAGGCCGTGAAACATCAGCACGGGCATGGCCAGGCGCGGCGTTTCCACGGTGGGCGGGGGCTGGTCGGCCGGTGCCGGACGTGGGTAGTTCCGCTTGTAGTAGCTCAGCATGGCCGCGAAGTCCGAGCGCTGGAAGGCCTCCACGTAGCGCGCCCGCGCCGTCTCGTCGCTCACCCAGCCGGCCAGGTTCTCTGCCGTCATGGGGCCCCCGAACAGGATGTCCGGATCCTCGGGTGAGCCTTCCTGGAAGCGCCGTGCGTAAGCGCTGTTGGCGCGCTGCTCCGGGTTGCTGGCCAGCTCGCGGCTCATCCCCCGGGGGTGGGGCAGATTGAGAATGACCAGCCGCTCCACCAGCTGGGGGGCGTTGAACGCCACCTGCCAGGCCACCGCGCCGCCCCAGTCGTGGCCGACCACGGTGGCGCGCTCGGCGCCCGCGTCCCGAATCACCGCCGCCACGTCGCCGACCAGCAGGCGCATGTCGTACTGGGCCTCGCCCGCCGGGGCGTCACTGAGGTTGTAGCCGCGCTGATCCATGGCGACCACGCGGAAGCGATCGGCCAATCCGGCCATCTGGTGCCGCCAGCTGTACCAGAAGTCGGGAAACCCGTGGATGAACACCACCAGCGGACCGGAGCCGGCGCTGACGTAGTGAATCTTCACGCCATTGCTGTCGGCATAGTGGTCGCTGACGGCGAGCTCGCCGGCCCCTGCCTTGCCGGCGGCGGCCTGGAGCGGCGGCGTCAGGACGGCGGCGAGCAGCGCGGCGATGGCCGGAAACGTGAGCGGCAGAAAGCGGGTCGGCATCGATCTCTCCCGGTAGGTGGCCGGTGGCCGCAGCGCCACCCATCGGGGGCGACTACCTCAGCGCCCTGGACAGGAACGGCAGGCTGCGGTCCATGCGGTGGTCCACGCCCGAATGGGTGCCGTCGAATTCCTCGTAGCGGTGCGGCACGCCGGCCCGGCGCAGCTCCCGGGAGAGTATGCGGCTGCCGAAATGAATGTGGTACTGGTCGCGCCAGCCGCAGTCGATGTACAGGCCCTTCAGGGTTTTCAGCGCGCCCGCGCAGCGGCGTACCAGATTCACCGGATCGTGCCGTCGCCAGACGCGCCAGCGGGCCGGTATCAGCTCGCCGGTCTCCAGCTGATAGGGCAGGCGGAAACCGTTGGGCGCGTCGGGATCCGGGTCGTAGCTGGCCGCCATGCACAGGTTCATCAGGGCCGTGATCTCGTCTCCGGACAGCCGTTCGCGCTGCCAGACGCTGTCGAGGAAGCGCCGCACCCGACCGTCGTCGCAACCCTCGCCGAGGACGCCGGCGTCCGCGTCGACGTTGACCGCGCCGTCTCTGCGCGCCGGCCGCCGATAGCGGCCAAGCTCGGTGAGAGTGCCGGGCCATCCCGGCTGGTAGCACTGCTCGAAGCCGGCGTCGCCGGAATGGCTGGCTACGGCGCCCCAGTAGCGGGCGTAGCGCATGCCGTGAATCAGCGCCCCGTAGCCGCCGGACGATTTGCCGAAGCAGCCGCGGTGGTCGCGCTCCGCGCGGGTGTTGAACTCGCCGTCGATGAACGGGATCAGCTCCCGGGTCAGGTAGTCGGCGTAGCGGCCGATGGCGCTGGAGTTGATGTACTGATTGCCGCCGAGGGCGGTGAAGCAGTCGGGAAACACGACGATGCACGGCGCCAGACGACGCTCGCGAGCCAGCCGGGACAGGCGTTCCGGGACGTTCTCCTCGAAGTTCTTCCAGTTGGTGTGAGACCAGCCGGAGCCGGTGTAACCAGTGAGGTCGAACAGCACCGGATAGCGCCGGGGCCGGCCGCGCGTGGCGCGGGAGTAGCCTGGTGGCAGCCACACGGGGAACCGCCGGACATGCGGGTCGCCGAGGGGATTGTCGGCCAGCAGGCGGGATTCGTGCTCGACGGTCACGAGCTCGCCCGCCGGCCAGGGGCTGCGCTTCAGCGCCATTCCTTAGAGCCTCGGGTCCTCAGGCCGCCGCCTTCAGGGCCGCGATACGGTCCTCCAGCGGCGGGTGCGAGGCGAACATGGCACGCAGCCCCTGACGCATGCCGACGTTGATGCCGAAGGCGACCAGGGTGTCGGGCATTGTGCTGGGCAGGTCCTGGGCGCGCTTCAGGCGCTCCAGCGCAGCGATCATCTTGCTGCGCCCGGCCAGCTCGGCGCCCGCCGCATCGGCGCGGAACTCCCGGTAGCGGGAAAACCACATGACGATGGCGCTGGCGAGGATCCCCAGGACGATCTCGGCGACGATGGTGGTGATCCAGTAGCCGATACCGAGCCCGCGCTCGTTCTTCAGCACCACCCGATCGACGAAGTAGCCGGCGAGGCGGGCGAGGAACAGCACGAAGGTGTTCACCACGCCCTGAATCAGGCTCAGCGTCACCATGTCGCCGTTGGCGACGTGGCCGATCTCGTGGCCGAGTACGGCTTCGACTTCCTCCGGACGCATGTTCTCCAGCAGCCCGACGCTGACCGCCACCAGTGCCTTGTTGCGGTTGGCGCCGGTGGCGAACGCGTTCGGCTCGGCGGCGGGGAAGATGGCCACCTCGGGCATGGCAATGCCGGCCTTGTCGGCGAGCCGCGCCACGGTGTCGAGGAGCCAGCGCTCGGTGCTGTTGCTCGGCTGTTCTATGACCTGCGCCCCGGTGGCCCGCTTTGCCATCCACTTGGAGATCAGCAGCGACACCAGGGAGCCGCCGAAACCGATCAGCGCGCAGAAGACCAGCAGGGCGGTGAGATTCAGATCCACGCCGTTGGCGGCGAGGATGCTCTCGAAACCCAGCAGCCGGAAGGTGATGCTGGCCAGGACGACGACCGCCAGGTTGGTGGCCAGGAACAGCAGAATCCGCATGAACGCCTCTCTATCTATGTGCGAACGGTTAGTGGTGCGACCGAGGCGTTAGACTGTCCGGTTTCGCGACGGTTCTGACAAGCACCTGGGGTGTTTTTTTCCGGCCGCCTGCAGCCGGCCGGGCGGCCGACGACCGGTCCCGGCGGGCAGCGAGACCTGGTTCACATCGGAGCGGTCGGCAATGGGCTAGGTTGTCCTGTGGCGGGCCCTGCCTTCTCCAGCCCCCAATCGTGCCGTTTTCGAAACGTGACTGGAAGGTCTCATGGAACAGACTTCACACCCACACAGTCCCGCCGGGCCGCACCCGGCTGGGCCGCACACGGCTGGGCCGCATACGGCTGGCACCCGGGCGGGTGATGGCGGTCCCGGCGATGCGATCCCGGGCAATTCGGCGTTGGGCGACTCGGTGCCGGGGAGTCCCTCCGCTGCCGCGGTGAGTCCGGGCGAAGAGGTCCTGCGGGAGGAGCTGGCGAAGTGGCGCGAACGTGTGCCGAAGCTCGCCGCCGCCCTGCGTCAGCGTGCCGACGAGGCGGAGGCCCTGCGCCGGGAGCTGGAGCAGGCTCGACAGCCCGACGTCCCCACGGCGCCCATGACGGCGCCAGTGACGGCGCCGCCGCCGGCACCGACGGCAGGCATTCGCGCCCGGGACGAGCTGATCGAAGAGCTGCAGGCGAAGCTGAAGGACCTGGCCGAGCGGCACAAGGTTGCTCAGGGCGAGCTGCATGCACGTCACCTGACCATCGACGAGCTGCGTGGCGACGCCGAGTCCTGGAAGAGTAAATGGAAATCGGTGACCCGGGCGCTGGACGAGCAGGCGGCGGCGGTCAGCGGCCACGAGCAGCGCGCCCGGGAGCTCGAAACCGAGAACGAGAGCCTGCGCGCTCAGCTCAGCGAGCAGACCGGTGCCGCCCAGTCCGACCGGCGGGCGCTGGACGAGGCCATCGAGGAGCGCGACAGCCTGCGCCGGCGCAACGAGCAGCTGTTCGAGACCACCGAGATGGCCAACCGCCAGATCGGCTCCCTGAGCGACAGCATGGCGGAGCTGCGGGCCAACCTGAAACAGCTGCGTGAGCAGCTGGCTGCGGTCACCGGCGCGCGGGACGCGGCGCTGGCGGAGCTGGACCCGCTGCGCGCGCGGTTGCGCGAGCTGGAGGAAGCCGAAGCCCGGAACGCCGCGGAGGCAGCCACCGCCAGAGACGCCGCAGCGACGTTCGAGCGCGAGCGGGCCGAGCTCGAGGCCGCGCTGGCCGAGGCCAGGACCTCGGGCGAGGCCGCGCTGGCTGAGGCCAACGGCGCCCGGGACGCCGCCGAAGCCGCGGTGCAGGAACTGATCGAGGAAGTGCATCAGCTGTCCACGGCCGCCGCTGCCGGCTCGGAAGCGGTGAATGACGTCGAGTCCCGGATCGCGGCGGCGGCCGAGCGTGAGTCCGCGGCGCAGCAGGCGGCAGAGCAGGCCGACGCCCGCTGCGCGGCGCTGCAAAGCACTCTGGCCGATCAGCGGGCGGAAGTGGAACGGCTCGCCGGGGTGGTGGAGCAGGCCCAGCGCACGACGTCCGAACGCGAGCAGGAACGCCGCGCCCTGTCGGAGCAGCTGCAGGCCCTGGAGGCACGCAACCGCCATCTGGAGCAGCAGCTCAGTGATCGCTCGGCCCTGGTGGTGACCCTGGAG
>JBFISC010000109.1:0-11615 GCA_041608775.1 Pseudomonadales bacterium
GGCGATCGAATCGTATAGTCCCATGGATGTCCGGCCTCCTCCGCCGTGCCAATCGCCGAGATCGGCGCCCCGCGCTCCGGGTCGCGCTGCTGGTGCTGCTCGCCGGCGCGTGCGGCAACGGGATCAATGCTTTCTTTCAAGGCGCGGGATTCCGATCGGTCGGCGCCTCCACGGCAACCTTCGCGGCGTTGGCCCTCGCGGGGGCATTCGTTTGGCGACGCGGCTACCTGCGGGGCTGGGACTGGCGCCGCCGCTTCGCGCCGGTGTTCGGCGGTTTGGCGCTGCTGGCCTACACGGGCTTCGGCGGCGGCAACACCGATGTGATGGCCCACGTGTTCGGGTTCGCCTGCGGTCTCGTGCTCGGACTTCTTGCCGGATCGGTCGATGTGCGCCTGCTCGGGCGCGGCGGTCAGATGCTGTGCGGCGGTGCCGCCGCCGCGCTGCTGGTCTGGAGCTGGGCCCTGGCGGGCAGCGCCGCAGCCTGATTGCGCCGCAGCCGGCGTGGGCCGCCGTGAGCCGACGGTCCAGCCGAAGATCAGCGCCAGCCGCGGCGTCTGGCGGGATCGACGATGAGGCTCCGGCTGCGGATCTGGAATTCCTTCCGCTCGCGGTCGTGGAAGTAGTGCTCGAGGGTCTCCCGGACGACGGGAAACGCCAGTTGTTCCCAGGGAATGTCCTGCTTGCCGAACAGCCCGATGGCCTCGGTCTCCTCGCCCACCGAGAATTCCGGCGCAGTCAGCCGGGCGCGGTAGAACATGTAGACCTGCGAGATGTGCGGAAGGCTGAACAGCGTGTAGAGATCGTCCAGCTCCACCTCGGCGCGGGCTTCTTCCCAGGTTTCGCGAATGGCCCCCGCCTCCGCGGTCTCACCGTTTTCGAGAAACCCCGCAGGCAGGGTCCAGTAGCCGCGGCGCGGATCGATGGCACGCTTGCACAGCAGCACGCGGTCTTCCCAGGTGGCCAGACACCCGGTAACGATCCGCGGGTTGCTGTAGTGCACCGTGTCGCAGTGCTCGCACATGAAACGCTCCCGGTTGTCTCCGGGCGGGACGCGGAACACGACGGGCTTGCCGCAGGCGCTGCAGTAGTTCATGACCCCTGAAGGCAATGCGTTGGGCTGCCATTATAACGCCGTGGCTCGCGGCCGATAACGCGCTGTCAGTCTGGGGGTGCTGCGAACGGGATTACCGAGGCCCGGGACTGGCCGCCTGCAGTCTCCCGCTCGCTCTCGATGGGGGCGACCATGCAGCGGTGCAGGTGGGCCAGGGATTGACACATCATCTCGGAAATGCGGATCGTTGCGGCGAGCGGCGTCGTGGCCCGGCGGCGCTCCATGTCGACACGGAACTGCAGCCCCTGCAGGCGGCGGCGGGTGGTGTCGTTGCTCGCTGCGGCGATCACGGCGTCCGTCAAGGAACGTCGCAACGTCTCGAGTCCTTTCGGATCGTTGCGGGCCATGTCCACCAGCACATCAAAAGCTGGTAGTCGGGGCATGAATGACCCTTATCCGTTGGTGGTTTGCTTGCGGCAATCCGCTGGCTACTATGACCCGGTGCCCCGCAGCCGGGCCACGCTCCAGCTGTAAGGGATTTGTCAGGTGGATTTTCGAACGCAATCGCGCGTCTGCCCGGGTGCGCGCGTGGGAGGGTTACGTGCTGCTGCAACTGGATGATCGCCGGGTGAGGGCGGAAGGCGACTACTGGGTAGCCGAGAACGCCGTGGTGCTGGGTTCCGTGCTGTTGAAACGCGACGCGAGCGTCTGGTTCAACGCGGTGCTGCGCGGCGACAACGAGCTCATCACCGTGGGTGCGGGATCCAACGTGCAGGACGGCTCGGTGCTGCACACGGATCCAGGCTGCCCCCTGCTGATCGGCGACAACGTGACCGTCGGCCACAAGGCCATGCTCCACGGCTGCGAGATCGGCGACAACAGCCTGGTGGGCATCAACGCGGTGATCCTCAACCGGGCCAAGATCGGACGCAACTGCATCATCGGGGCGAACGCGTTGATCACGGAGGGCAAGCAGATCCCCGACAACTCCATGGTCCTGGGCGCGCCGGGGAAGGTCGTGCGGCAGCTCACCGAAGACGAGGTCCGGGGCCTGACGATGTCGGCCCGCCACTACGTGGAGAACGCCAGGCGTTTTCGCCGGGGCCTGAAAGTCCAGACATTGGCGGATCCGGCACCGTGACCCAGACCGTGACAATCGGCACGCCGCTTTCCGCCTCGGCAACCCGGGTGATGCTGCTCGGCAGCGGCGAGCTGGGCAAGGAGGTGGTGATCGAGCTGCAGCGGCTCGGCGTGGAAACCATCGCCGTGGACCGTTACGCAGACGCGCCGGCCATGCAGGTTGCCCACCGGAGCCACGTGCTGAACATGCTCGACGGCGCTGCGCTGCGCGCCCTGATCGAACGCGAAAAGCCCCATCTGGTGGTTCCGGAAATCGAGGCCATCGCGACCCCGACGCTGGTGGAGCTGGCGGCCGAGAGTTACACGATCATTCCGACGGCGCGGGCCACCAGGCTGACCATGGACCGCGAGGGAATCCGCCGCCTGGCCGCGGAGGAGCTGGGCGTGCGCACGTCGCCGTACCGGTTCGCCCGGAGCGAGGTCGAGTACCGTCGGGCAGTGGCGGACATCGGCCTGCCGTGTGTGGTGAAACCGGTGATGAGCTCTTCCGGCAAGGGGCAGTCGTCGCTGCGGACCGCGGCAGACGTGGATGCCGCCTGGCGCTACGCCCAGGGCGGCGGGCGCGGCCGTACCGAGGGCAGCGCAGCCACTGTGATCGTGGAGGGGTTCGTGCCGTTCGATTACGAGATCACCCTGCTGACGATCCGCCACGCGGGGGTGGGCGGCGCGGCGCGAACGGCGTTCTGCGAGCCGATCGGGCATCGTCAGGAGGACGGCGACTACCGTGAGTCCTGGCAGCCCCAGCCCATGGAGCCGGCGGTGCTCGCCGAGTGCCAGCGGGTTGCGGAACGGGTCACCGAGGCCCTTGGCGGCCTGGGTCTGTTCGGCGTCGAGTTCTTCATCCGCGGCGACGAGGTGTATTTCAGCGAGGTCAGCCCGCGGCCCCACGACACCGGCATGGTCACCCTGATCAGCCAGGATCTGTCGGAGTTCGCGCTCCACGCCCGGGCGATTCTCGGCCTGCCGATCGCCGCAGTCCGCAGCCGCGGGCCCGCTGCCTCGGCGGTGATTCTGGCCGAGGGCGAATCCAGTACGGTCCGCTACTCCGGTCTGGAGCAGGCGCTGGAAGAGCCCGACACCCAGATCCGGCTGTTCGGCAAGCCGGAGGTTCGGGGTCAGCGGCGCATGGGCGTGGCGCTCGCGCTCGGCGAGGACGTGACGCGGGCCCGGGCGCGGGCACGGGCTGCCGCCGCGGCGGTGAGGATCGATCTCGGCTGACGATCGCGGCGTCTCCGGGGTTGTGAACCCCGATCACCGTGCTATAGTCCGCGCGTCAGCCCAAACACGATGTTCACCGCGAGTGACCGAGCGTTTCCCACAGTCTGCCCTCCTACTGTCGCTGCGACTGCCGGCGTAGCCGGCATATATCTGTTCTGCAAGGGCGTATCGCCCACCCCGGTTTCCGAATTATCACGAGCTCCAGGTGCTTTCTGCCTGGCGCGTCGATGACGCGAGGACGATCATGAGCGAGCAGAGCGATTCCAGAGTTTCTTCAGCTGCCGAGGGCCCACGCAGCTTTGGCGCGGCCAAGATGCCGTTCCAGAAGTACCGCCGCTTCGAGCCCATCGGTCTCGCCGATCGGCAGTGGCCGAACCGGCTGATCGAGCGGGCGCCGCGCTGGTGCAGCGTGGACCTGCGCGACGGCAATCAGGCGCTGATCGACCCGATGACCGTGGATGAGAAGCTTCGGCTCTGGGATCTGCTGCTCGACGTCGGCTTCTCTGAGATCGAGGTCGGCTTTCCGGCGGCGTCCCAGCCGGATTTCGACTTCATCCGGCGGATCATCGACGAGGACCGGATTCCCGATGGTGTTGCCATCCAGGTGCTGTGCCAGGCGCGCCCGGAGCTCATTTCCAGGACGGTGGAAGCCCTGCGCGGGGCGCCCAAGGTGATCTTCCATCTGTACAACTCCACCTCCGAGCTCCAGCGTCGGGTCGTGTTCGGGTTGGAGCGGGACGGCATCGTCGACCTCGCCGTGCGTGGCACCCGGCTCGTGAAGGAGGGTCTGGCCGATCTGGACTCCGATATCACCTTCGAGTACTCGCCGGAGAGCTTTACCGGCACGGAGCTCGATTTCGCCGTCGACATCTGCACCGCGGTGGCCGACGAGTGGGGTGCCAGCCCCGAGCGGCCTATGATCATCAACCTTCCGTCCACGGTTGAGATGGCGACGCCGAACATCTACGCCGATCAGATCGAGTGGTTCTGCAGGAACTTTCCGCGCCGCGACAGCGTGGTGATCAGTCTGCATACGCACAACGACCGGGGCACCGGCGTCGCCGCAACCGAGCTCGCGTTGATGGCCGGCGCCGAGCGGGTCGAAGGAACGCTGTTCGGCAACGGCGAGCGCACGGGCAACTGCGACATCATCACCATGGCCATGAATCTGTTCAGCCAGGGGGTGGATCCGGAGCTCGACATGCGCGACATGCCGCGGATCCGCGAGACGGCGGAGGCGGTGACCAAGCTGCCGGTGCACCCGCGCCATCCGTATGCGGGCGACCTGGTGTTCACCGCATTCTCGGGTTCCCATCAGGATGCGATCAAGAAGGGCATGGCCAAGGTCGATCGCGATCACTGGGAGGTTCCTTACCTGCCGATCGACCCGGGTGACGTCGGCTCGTCCTACAAGGAGACCGTGCGGGTAAACAGCCAGTCGGGCAAAGGCGGGGTAGGGTTCATTCTCGAAGAGGTCTACGGGATATCGCTGCCCCGTGAGATGCTGGTGGAATTCAGCAAGGTCGTTCAGCGCCTCACCGAGACGCTGAACCGCGAGGTCAAGACGAACGAGATCTTCGACGCGCTGCTGGCCGAGTACGTTGCTGACGAGGGGCCCTACAAGCTGCTGGATTTCGATCTGCTCACCGGGCGAGAGGCCGACCAGCGCTGCGTGGCCCGGGTAGAGGTTTCCGAGCAGCAGGTGACCATCGATGGTGAGGGCTCTGGCCCCATCGAGGCCTTCGTCAACGCCCTGGGCGCAACCCTGAACGAGGCCTTGAACGTGATCGACTACCACGAGCAAGCCATGGGCTCGGGCAAGGACGCGAAAGCCATCTGCGTGGTTTCGATCGACGAGGGCGAGCACGGCCGCCGTTACGGCATTGGCGTGTCGCGCAATACCATTACCGCTTCCTACAACGCCATCATGTCGGCGCTGAACCGGCGCTGGAGATCCTGACGGCGGCGCCGGCGGCTCAACGCTCCGCGTCGTAGGCAGCCTTCAGCCTGGCCGGGGCGACGCTCCGCCAGGCCTGCTCGACGATTCCGGGCATCGCGTCCCAGCGGACGCGGCGAAGGTCGATGAGCACCATGGGGTGGTTGCGGTAATGGTCGGTCAGAAAGAACGTGTCGGGGTCCGCCTGCATGAGCATGTTTCGGTCCAGCGGGTCGCAGCGGATCGCCAGCGCGCCCTCGGCTTCGGTGCGCAGCCTTGCCAGGATCTTTCCCTTCACCTTCAACGCCGGGGTGCGGTAAGAGCGCGTCTCCACGGTGCCTGGAAGAGCTCCGGCAATCTCCACCACCCGGGCCCATGCTTCTGCCAGCTCACCCTCGGGCGGATGACTCAGCGGTGCCGGCTCGCGAGGCCCCTTGTGACGGTGCGCGGGGGTCTTCTTCCTGGCCATGGCGTCGGCTCGCCGCCTCCCGGCTCAACCTGAAGCGTCGCCGTCGGAGGCGACGGAGGCCCGCGTGATCTTCAGGTTCTTGATCACGTTGTCCTTGATCTGCAGCGTCTCGATGAGGTAGTCACCGATGCGCAGGCACAGATTGCTTTCCGGCAGTGTCTCGAGGTGTTCCAGCACCAGGCCGTTCAGGGTCTTCGGGCCGTGGGTCGGCAGGTCCCAGCCGAGCGCGCGATTGATGTCGCGGAGTACGGCCAGCCCGTCGATCAGAAAGCTGCCGTCGTCCTGGGGGTGGATTTCCGGCATGTTCGCGGCGAAGTCGGTCGTGAACTCCCCGACGATCTCCTCGAGGATGTCTTCGAGCGTGACGATTCCGCGCACGTCGCCGTACTCGTTGACCACCATGGCAATGCGCTTCTTCTCCTTCTGGAAGTTGATCAGCTGGGTGTGCAGCGGGGTTGCCTCGGGAACGTAGTAGGGCTCCTCGGTGAGCTGCATCAGGTCCGCTTTGGTCATGGAGCCGGCCGGCAGGAACCGCGCGACCCGCCGCAGGTGGAGGATCCCGAGCATGTTGTCTATCTCGTCCTTGTAGACGGGCAGCCGGGTGTGCTGGCTGGATGCCAGCAGGTTCAGCACGTCGCTCATGTCGTCATCGATGTCGATGCCGATGATCTCCGCCCGTGGCACCATGATGTCGTCGACCGTGACGTTCTCCAGGTCGAGAATCGACAGCATCATGCTCTGGCCCTGTTCCGGCAGCACGACACCTTCGTTCACTACCGTGCGCAGCTCGTCGGCAGTCAGGTTGTCCCTGGCGTCCTCGTCCTTGCCGCGGCGCGGCAGGAACGGTTTGACCAGCGCGTTGGAGAACCCGTTGATGAAGACGACGCCGGGGTAGAGCAGGCGCAGCAGCGGCTCGAGGATGTAAGCGCTGCGGAACGCAATCGGCTCGGGAATCTGAGCGGCGATGGTCTTCGGCGCGACCTCGGCGAAGATCAGAAAGATGATCGTGACGACGACCGGAGCGAGCACCACGCCGGTATCGCCCATGAGCCGGATGCCGAGCACGGTGGCCACACTGGCGGCGGTGAAGTTCACCAGGTTGTTGCCGATCAGGATCACGCCGAGCAGCCGGTCCGGTCGCTTCAGCAGCCGATCGGCCTTGGTGGCGCCGCGGTGGCCTTCCTTGACCAGATGCCGCAGGCGGTAGCGGTTCAGCGCCACCATGGCGGTCTCGGAGCCCGAGAAGTACCCGGACATGACCACCAGCACGGCGACGATGATGGCGAGGGTCTCTGAGGACAGTTCGGTGAGATTCATTGGCCGGGTCGTCGATCAGCCGCGGGGTTCCAGCAGGATTTCCAGCACGAACTTGCTGCCGAAGTATCCGAGCACGAGCAGGGCGAAGGCGATCAGCGTCCAGTAGGTAGCGGTGCGGCTGCGCCAGCCGAAAAAGTGACGGCCCGCGAGGAGCATCGCGTAGACGGCCCAGGACGCGATGGCCAGCACGGTGTGGTGGACCACGTGCTGGGCGAACATGTCTTCGAGAAAGATAAATCCCGTGGCGATGGCGCCGGTCAGCGTGACGATGCCGGTCCACAGCATGGTGAACAGTAGAGCTTCCATGCTTTCCAGCGGCGGCAGCAGGCGCAGTGCGCGAATCGAGCTCTTGGACTTCAGCGCATGTTCCAGATAGGCCAGCAGCACCGACTGACAGGCGGCCATGAACAGAATGCTGTAGGCAACGATGGAGAACAGGATGTGCACGACCAGGGCGAGCGGCAGCGTGTCGCGCGCCTCGAAGCCGGTTTCGCCGACGAGACTGCCCACCACGGTGACCGCGCCGAAGGGTAACACCAGCACCAGCAGGTTGCGCACCGGCAAACGGGCGGAAGCCAGCATAAGGAACAGCACCATGAGCAGGGCGGTAAGGCTGGCCGACGTGAAGAATCCGAGGTACAGGCCCTCCTCGGTGTTCATCTGCAGGTACATGGTGGCGGCGTGGAACAGCAGCGCCGGCACGACGATCAGCAGCAGAGTCCCGACCGCGATGCTGCGGCTCCGGCGAAGGCTGCGGATCTGCAGGGCGGCGCCCAGCGCGTAGAGCGATGCGGCGGCGACGCCGGCGACCGCCGTCAGGCCGGTGAGGGTCGACGCCATCAGTTGCTTGCCATCCGGGATTGCGGGTTTTTTCGGGGTAGGGGGGCGAGTTTGGCATAACGGGTAGGGGGCGTGAAGGCCCGGCGGCGTCGGGTCTATAATTGCCGCTGCCCAAGTCATCGATGCGCATTCAATGTTCGAAAGCCTCTCTGAAAAACTGACCCAAACGCTGCGCAGTCTCACCGGCAAGGCGCGGCTCACCGAGGAGAACGTCGGTGAGGTGCTGCGTGACGTGCGCATGGCGCTGCTCGAAGCCGATGTGGCGCTGCCGGTGGTCAAGGACTTCATTGAGCAGGTCAAGCAACGGGCGCTGGGACAGGTCGTGGACACCTCGCTGAATCCAGGCGAGGCATTCGTCAAGATCGTCCACGAGGAACTGGTCAAGGTCATGGGCGAGGCCAACGACGGCCTCGATCTCAACACCAAGCCGCCCGTGATCGTGCTCATGGCCGGGTTACAGGGTGCCGGCAAGACCACCACCGTGGCGAAGCTGGCCAGGCTGCTCAAGGAGCGGCAGAAGAAGAAGGTCGCCGTGGTCAGCACCGACGTGTACCGGCCCGCGGCCATAGATCAGCTGGAGACGCTGGCAGCGGAGGTCGGCGCCCACTTCGTCTCTTCCCGGGGTGACGAGGAGCCGACGGCCATCGCCGCCAGGGCGGTGAAAGAGGCGAACACCCAGTTCGCCGACGTGCTGCTCGTGGACACCGCCGGGCGCCTCGCTGTCGACGAAGCCATGATGGCCGAGATCCGCGCGCTCCACGCCCAGCTTGACCCCGCGGAAACGCTGTTCGTCGTGGATGCGATGACCGGCCAGGATGCGGCCACCACCGCCAAGGCGTTCGCCGACGCTCTGCCGCTCACGGGCGTCGTGCTGGCCAAGGCAGACGGCGACGCCCGGGGCGGCGCGGCGTTGTCGGTGCGCGCGGTGACCGGCAAGCCGATCAAGTTCATCGGCATGGGCGAGAAGACCGATGCGCTGGAGCCGTTCCATCCGGATCGGCTGGCTTCGCGGATTCTCGGCATGGGCGACGTGCTGTCCCTGATCGAGGAGGCGGAGCGCAAGGTCGACAAGAAGAAGGCCGAGAAGCTGGCTCGCAAGATGCAGAAAGGCCATAAGTTCGATCTGGCCGATTTCCGCGATCAGCTGGCGCAGATGTCGAACATGGGTGGCATCGGCAGCATGCTGGACAAGCTGCCGGGCATGGGGCAACTGCCGGCGGCGGCCCAGGCTCAGCTCGACGACGGCATGTTCACCCGGATGGCCGTGATCATCGATTCCATGACGCCCCACGAGCGACGCTTCCCGGATGTGATCAACGGCTCCCGCAAGCAGCGCATCGCACGCGGAGCCGGCGTGCAGGTTCCGGATGTGAACCGGGTGCTCAAGCAGCACAAGCAGATGCAGAAGATGATGAAGAAGGTCACGCGCAAGGGCGGCATGCAGAAGATGATGCGTGGCATGCAGGCCATGCAGGGCAACCGCCGGCCGCCGGGGGTCCCCCGCTGACGACCCGGAAGCCCCACCCGGCAGGCGCTTGCAAGGCCGCGGACTTCCTTTACAATGTCGCGCCTTTCGAATCAAGGTAGGTCAATGGTCACGATTCGCCTCGCGCGGCACGGGTCCAGAAAGAACCCGTTCTATCAGATCACCGTGGCGGAACGCTCCGTGGGCCGCGATGGGCGCTTCATCGAGCGCATCGGCTTCTACAACCCCGTTGCCCGCGGCGGCGAGGAGAAGCTGCGGATGAACGTAGAGCGCGCCGACTACTGGATCTCCCAGGGCGCCAAGCCGTCCGAGAAGGTCCGCAAGCTCCTGTCCGAAGCCCGCGCCAGCACCCCGGCGCCGGTCGCTGCCCCCGCAGAGTAACCGCTCGCGCCCGCCGGCGGGACGGCAGTCCCGGGGATCGGCTGAGCATGCCAGCTGAAATCGAGTCGGCCGCAGGAAGGAACGCCGAAATCGTCCCCGTGGGACGCATCGCCGGCGCCTACGGTGTTGCCGGCGAGGTCCGCGTGAGCTCTTCGACCCAGCCTCCGGAGAACCTGGTCCGCTATCGGCCCTGGCTGATCCGGGCCGACGGCGCCTGGCGCGACGTGAAGGTGCTCGAGGTCCGGGGCCACGGCGAGGGTTTCGTCGCCCGCCTCGAGGGCGTGGCGGACCGGGATGCGGCACAGCGGCTGTCGGGCAGCGAGATCGGCGTGCCCCGGAACGTGTTCCCGGCGCTGGAGAGCAGCCGGGAGTATTACTGGCAGGATCTGATCGGGCTGGCGGTGATCAACGACGATGGCACTCCGCTCGGCGTGGTCGAGTCGTTGCTGGAAACGGGCGCGCATGACGTGCTGGTCATTGCCAGGGGCGCACACAGGACGCTGGTGCCGTTCGCGGACCCGTTTCTGGTGGAGGTCGACGTGCCGGGCGGTCGGATTCGAGTGGCCTGGCAGGAGCCGGTCTGAGTCGCCCGAAGGCGGTTCGAGCCCACCTGAAGGAGAGTCGGTGTCGTGTGGTTTGGCATGATCAGCCTGTTTCCGGAGATGTTCCGCATCGCCACCGAAGAGGGCGTGCTCGGTCGGGCGGTGGCCAACGGTGTGCTCGAGATCGAAGTATTCAACCCCCGCGACTACACCCACGATCGCCATCGAACCGTGGACGATCGGCCCTACGGCGGCGGCCCCGGAATGGTCATCATGACCCAGCCGCTGCTGGACGCCGTAGCCGCTGCCAGGGCGGCCTGGGCCCGTCGCGGGGCTGCGGCGGCGGCATCGGTGGTGTACCTCTCGCCCCAGGGGCGGCGGCTGGACCAGCATGGCGTGGCCGAGCTGGCACGGCGCCCCGGCCTGATCCTGCTGGCGGGTCGCTACGAGGGGATCGACGAGCGGGCCATCGAGCTCGCCGTCGACGAGGAGATCTCCATCGGTGACTACGTGCTGACGGGCGGCGAGCTGCCGGCCATGGTGCTGATGGACGCGGTGTCCCGCCAGCTGCCGGGAACCCTGGGGAATGCTGCGTCCGCCGCGGCGGAGTCCCACCTTGATGGTTTGCTCGAATACCCGCACTATACGCGCCCGGAATCCGTCGCCGGCCGGCGGGTGCCCGCTGCGCTGCTGTCGGGCGATCATGCTGCGGTGGCGCGCTGGCGCCGCGAGCAGGCGTTGTGGCGGACCTGGCAGCGGCGGCCGGATCTGCTGGTGGGGCGGTCCTGGAGCCCGGAGGATCGCGCGTTGCTGGCACCCTTGATTGACGACGAAGATCATTAGGAATTCGACGATTTATTGCCCACTGGGTTAGGAGCGAGAACGTGCGCAGGAACAAAGTGATCGAAGCGCTGGAGAACGAGCAGCTGCGGGGCGAGGTGCCGGACTTCGGCGCCGGCGACACCCTGGTCGTGCAGGTCAAGGTCAAGGAAGGTAACCGCGAGCGGCTGCAGGCTTTCGAGGGTGTGGTGATCGGCCGCCGCAACCGCGGCCTCAACTCCTCCTTCACCGTGCGCAAGATCTCCCACGGTGTCGGCGTGGAGCGGACCTTTCAGCTCCACAGCCCACTGATTGCCGGCATCGAGGTGAAGCGGCGCGGCGATGTGCGACAGGCCAAACTCTACTACCTGCGCGACCGTTCCGGCCGCTCCGCGCGGATCAAGGAAAAGGTCTGA
>JBFISC010000110.1:0-11597 GCA_041608775.1 Pseudomonadales bacterium
AGCAGGTTCACCAGCACCTGGCGAAGCCGCTGGGCGTCGCCGAAGAAGAAACGGTGCTGGCCCGGCAGCATCTGCAGCACCAGCTCCAGGCCGCTGGCATGGGCCTGGGGGCTGACCATGTGCAGCGCCTCGAGGGTGACCTCCTCCACATCGAAGCGCGCCCGCTCGAGGCGCACCTGATTCGCCTCGAGCTTCGAGAAATCGAGGATCTCGTTGATGATGGTCAGCAACGACTCGCCGCTCGAACGGACGATGTCCACGTACCGCTGCTGCTCCTCGTCGAGCGGCGTCGTCAGAAGCAGCGAGGTCATGCCGATGACCCCGTTCATGGGCGTGCGGATCTCGTGGCTCATGTTGGCGAGAAACTGGCTTTGTGTCCGGGCCGCCCGCTCCGCAGCCTGCCGGGCGGTTTCCAGATCCGCCTCGCGCTCCATCTGCTGGGTCATGTCCGTGATCCGGGCCAGCATCAGATTCTCGTACGGCGCATCCAGCCGTCGCAGCGCAAGGTTGCCCCAGAACGTGCTCCCTGATGCGCGCTGGAACTCACACTCCGTGCCCCAGCTCGGATCGCTCAGCGCCTGATCGACGAGTTCCGGCAGCTCGTCCGATGAGTGCTTGGCGAGGAACGCGGAGCGCACCTGCCGGCTGATGAACTGCAGATCGTCCGACTCGAAGAGCTCCAGCGCGCGACGGTTGGCGCGAACGATTCTGCCCGTCGCGACGTCACCATAGATGAGCGCGTCCGAGGACTGATCGAAGATCGCCAGCATGATGGACTCGCTGTTGCGGCGCCGTTCCCGCGCGGAGATCTGCAGGCACAGCATGGCGCCGACGAACACGATGTAGAGCAGGGTGTTGACGGTAACCGACATCGGGTCGATGACCGGCTCGGTCACGGCGTACGCGGTGTAGATGTGCAGCGTCGCCGCGGTCGCTAGAAACGCCACGACCAGCACGATCCGGTGCAGCACCATGCCGCAGATCAGCACCCCGACGAAGCTGGCAATGAGGCTGTCGAACGCCAGGTTCGAGGTATACAGCATGGCGCACAGGTACAGCACGACCATGGTGCTCACCAGATAGGCGCCCCAGCCGACGTGACGGCGCACGGCCGGAGAGAGGAAGGTCAGCACCAGCAGCGCGAGCTGCGAGGCGATGGTGAGGTAGCGGGCGTAGCTCACCAGGGCCGCGTCGCTCGGATTCGCCAACCCGGCCGCCAGCAGGCCTACCGCGCCCAGGGCAGCGATCAGGCGGTAGGTCGTGAGCGGCTCCACGTCGGGAAGTCTGATGCGCCAGGTCATGCTGTTTCTTCAAACGCCTCCTGGCAGTGTAAGGCATCGCTGACGGCCCCGCTTCTCCAACCCGTCGCCCCGTGGCAGCATAGCGCCCATGCGCACCCCGAACCGCCTGCCCGCCTTCGTGCTGATGCTCGCGTCCGCTGCCGCCGCGCTCGGAGCCACAGGCCCTGAGAGCGACCCCGCGAGCTTCGACACCTGCATCATCGAGCTCAAGTCCGAGGCGCTGGCTGCAGGCATCTCGGCGAGCGTGGTGGACGAGGTGCTCGACTCGGTGACTCGTGTCGACCGGGTGATCGAGCTCGACCGTCAGCAGCCGGAGTTCACCCAGACCTTCACCGACTACTACAACCGCCGGGTGACGGCAGAGCGGGTCGCCCGCGGCCGGGCCATGCTCACCGAGCACCGTGCAACGCTCGACCGGGTGCAGCGGCAGACAGGGATCCCGCCCCACTACCTGGTGGCCTTCTGGGGCCTGGAAACCAACTTCGGTTCGTACTTCGGCAACATCCCGGTCCCGGACTCCCTGGCCACCCTCGCCTGCGACCAGCGGCGCGGCCGGTTCTTCGCAAGCGAGCTGATCGCCGCCCTGCGCATCGTCGACGCCGGTGACATCAAGCCCTCCGGCATGGTCGGGTCCTGGGCAGGCGCCATGGGTCACGTGCAGTTCATGCCTTCCGTGTTTCTGCGCTACGCGGTGGACGCCGACGGAGACGGTCGCCGGGACCTGTGGGGCAGCATCCCCGACGCCATGGCGTCCGCGGCCAATTTCCTGCGCGGCATCGGCTGGCAGCCCGGGCTGCGCTGGGGGCGGGAGGTCAGCCTGCCCGACGCCTTCGACTACGGTCTCGCCGGACGCGACCAGCCGCGGCCGCTGCGCGACTGGGTCGAGATGGGGGTCGGCGACGCCTTCGGCCGCGCCCTGCCGGCGATCGATCTACCGGCGGCTCTGCTGGTGCCCTCCGGTCACACCGGCCCGGCCTTTCTGGTCTACGACAACTTCGACGTGATCATGCGCTGGAACCGCTCGGAGTTTTACGCCCTGTCCGTGGGGCGCCTGGCGGACGAGATCTCGGGCGCCGGCCCGCTCCAGCAGCCGCCGCCGGCAGACGCCCTGCGGGCAACGCGCGATCAGGTGCGTCAGCTGCAGACCGACCTGGCGGCGCTGGGCTACGACGTCGGTGAGCCGGACGGCGTGTTCGGCCCGGCTACCCGCAGCGCGCTGAGCCGGTTTCAGCAGCGACGCCGGCTGGTAGCCGACGGCCATCTCGACAGCGAGGCACTGGAAACCGTCCGCCGGGCGGTCTTAGAATCGAACGTCCCCGCTTCAGGGAGCGATTCATCATGACCTCGACCCATCAGGGTTCATGCTTCTGTGGTGCGGTGCGCCTGGAAGTGAGCGGTGACCCGGAAGCCATGGGCTACTGCCACTGCCGTTCCTGTCAGTCCTGGTCCGGCGGTCCGGTGAACGCGTTCACGCTGTGGCCGCCCGGTTCCGTGCGCGTGCTCGACGGCGAGGAGCACATCCGCACCTTCGTGAAGAACCCGCAGAGCGAGCGCCGATACTGCGGCAAGTGTGGCGGGCATCTGATGACCAACCACCCGCCGTTCGGGCTGGTGGACGTCTTTGCAGCCACCATCCCGACGCTGGACTTCAAGCCGGCCCTGCACGTGAACTACGCGGACACGGTGCTGCCGATGCGCGACGGTCTGCCGAAGCTGCGCGACTTCCCGAAGGAGCTCGGCGGCTCCGGGGAGTCGATGCCGGAGTAACGGCGCGCAGGATTATAAGCGTCAGCGTAATGAGCCAGCTTTCCGAGCAGCCGGGTGCCCTGGCCGGCATGACGCCCTGCCACTGGGGTAGCGTCAACCAGTGGGAGTGCGACGAGAACGACCATCTGAACGTGCGCTACTACGCGCACAAAATGAACCAGGCGCTGCAGGTTTTCCTGCACCAGACCGCGGCGGTCGATCCGCGCGACGTGCTGCCACGCATCCGCACCCAGCACATCCGGTTTCTTCAGGAATGCAGAGCGGCCACGCCGGTGCGCGTGGACTGCGCAATCACGGCCGTTGCCGAAGGAAGCCTCGAAACGCTGCAGCTGATGCACGACAACGTCTCCGGCACGGTGCTGGCCGCGTTCCAGAGCCGCCTGGATGGCCGCGGCATTCCATTGACCGCCGGCCCGCTGACCACGCCGATTGAGGTCCCGGAGTTCGCCCGGCCGCGGGGCCTGGACCCGGCCGGGCTGCCGGCGGCTCCGGACAGCTGGGAAGCGGTTCGGCAGGCCGGCTTTCGCATCGTCGGCCGCGGTGTGATCGGCGCCGACGAGTGCGGTGAAGATGGCCTGCTGCTGCCCCACGCCTATATCGGCCGCGTTTCGGACGGCATGCCGAACCTGTGGGCGCTGCTGAATCCGGCTTCGGAGCACGCCGCGCGGGCGAGCGGCGCTCTGGGCGGCGCCGCGTTGGAGCAGCGACTCGCCGTCGTCGCACCCCTGCGCAGGGGCTGCGTGTTCAGCCAGCTATCGGGGGTGCGGGCGATCGGCACCAAGACCCAGCAGATGGCCCACGTGATCTACGACGAGACCCACGAGCGCATCGCCGCCACGGTGGAGGCGGTCGGGGTCGCCATGGACCTCGAGACCCGCCGGGCGGTACCGATCTCGCCGGAACGGCGCGCGCACCTTGAGAAGCTGCTGCTGCGCCAGACCGCGACGCAGGGCCCGGCGGCCTAGCTCAGGCCTTCAACACCCGCAGCACATCCTCCAGCTCGACGATCATCTGCTTCACCAGCAGCTTGAACTGGGTCTGATCCTGCTTGGCTTCCTCGCCCTCCAGCCGCTGTCGGGCACCACCGATGGTGAACCCCTGCTCGTAGAGCAGGCCACGGATCTGGCGGATGACGATGACGTCCTGACGCTGATAGTAACGGCGGTTACCGCGCCGTTTGACCGGCTTGAGCTGAGGAAACTCCTGTTCCCAGTAGCGCAGCACGTGTGGCTTGACGTCGCAGAGCTGGCTCACCTCGCCGATCGTGAAGTACCGTTTGCCGGGGATCGGCGGCAGTTCATCATTCTGACTCGCGTCCAGCATATGCTTCTACCCGCGCCTTGAGCTTCTGCCCCGGCCGGAACGTCACCACGCGACGTGCCGATATCGGGATTTCCTCTCCAGTTTTCGGATTGCGGCCAGGCCGCTCTCCCTTTTCACGCAGATCGAAGTTCCCGAACCCGGAAAGCTTCACCTGCTCGTTTCGTTCCAACGAGTTACGAATCTCGTTGAAGAACATCTCGACGATCTCTTTGGCTTCGCGCTTGTTGAGGCCAAGTTCCTCGAACAGGCGATCGGCCATCTGTGTCTTTGTCAGAGCACCCAAGTGGCGTCTCCTTTTCTTCTATTACGGCTTTTCTGTTCCCCCTGAACGCAATCGCGCACCCACGGCCCTTTCCAGAGCCGCCAACACGTCCGCTGTGTAGCGCGCGATCCGTTCTTCGGTAAGAGTGGCGGAGGCATCCTGCAACGTCAAGCCCACTGCCAGACTTTTCTCATTAGAATCAATACCTTTACCTTCATACACGTCAAAAAGCGTGAACTCGACGAGCATGTCTCCCAGGCTCTGCCGGACAGTGGCTTCTACCGCTGCCGCCGGCACATCGCGCTCTACCAGCAGCGCCAGGTCGCGGCGCACGCTGGGAAAGCGGGAGATGCCACGATGGCTGGGCACGACCCGTGACAGAAGCGTTTCACCTTGGATTTCAAAAAGATATACGGGCTTTGTAATGTCGAGAATCGCTTCCACCTCCGGATGCAGGCGCCCCAGCCGGCCTACCCGGGCCCCGCCGACGAGAATCTCGGCGCTCTGACCGGGATGCAGCACCGGATCACGCAGCGGGGCGAACGCCGCCGTCTGGCCGGTCCATTCCAGCAGGCGCTCCACCGCCCCTTTGATGTCGAAGAAATCGACGGGCTCGGCCGGCTGCGCCCAGTTGGCCGGCGCCCGCAAGCCACAGCACACGGCGGCCACCCGCAGCTCCTGACTAACCGGGTCACCAGGCAAAAAGCACAGGCCAGTCTCGAACAACCGAACCCGATCCTGCTGCCGGGTGAGGTTGACCCGCAACGTCTCCACCAGCCCGCAGAGCAGGTTCGTGCGCATCACCGACTGCTCCGAGGACATGGGATTTTCCAGTCGAAGCGGATTGCCGCCGGGATCCAGCAGGTCCTGCAGGCGCGGATCGACGAAGCTGTAGGTGATGGCCTCCTGGAACCCCAGGTCCGCCAGCTGCCGCTTGAGCTCCCGCTCCGGTGAGCGCGCCAGCGGCACCTCACGCAGCGCCAGCGCCGCGCTGGGACGCCGGGCCGGAACCCGGTTGTAACCGTAGATCCGGCATACCTCCTCCACCAGATCGGCCTCGCGCTCGACGTCGAAGCGATGGCTCGGCGCCTCGATGGTCCAGCACACGCCGTCGGCCTCCGTGACCTCACGACTGACCAGGCCGAAGTCGAGCCGCGCCAGCACGCCGTCCACCTCGGCGGCATCGATGCTGGCCCCCATGAGGTCGTGCAGACGGCGCTCGCGCAGCCGCACCTGGCGGCGCGTCGGCAGATGCTCGGGCGCGACCGCCTCGACCACCGGCCCGGCCGCGCCGCCGACGATGTCCAACAGCAGCGCCGTGGCGCGCTCCATGGCCCGTTGCTGCAGCTCGAAATCCACGCCGCGCTCGTAGCGGTGCGCGGCATCCGTGTGCAGCCCGTAGCGGCGGGCGGTGCCGGCCACCGACAGCGGCGCGAAGAATGCACACTCCAGGAACACGTCGCACGTGTCCGGCTGGGTGCCGCTGCGCTCCCCGCCCATGACGCCGGCCATGGCCACCGGACCGCCGGCGTCGGTGATCAGCAGGGTCTGCGTGTCCAGGCTCACGGTCTGGCCATCCAGCAGCACCAGCTCCTCGCCCGGGCGGGCCATCCGGACCACGATCCCGTCGCGCAGCTGGTTCAGATCGAACGCGTGCATGGGCTGCCCCAGCTCCAGCATCACGTAGTTGGTGACGTCCACCACCGGATCGATGCTGCGCAGACCCGAGCGACGCAGCTTCTCGGTGAGCCAGAGCGGGCTGGACCCGCCGATGTTCACGCCGCGTATCACCCGCCCCAGGTAGCGCGGGCAGCCTTCGGGAGCCTCCAGCGATACCGGAAAGGCGTCGTCGACGGTGGCGGCTACCGCGCCGGCGGGCGCAGGCTGCACGGCCAGGTCGTTGAGCACGCTCACCTCCCGGGCCAGACCGCGGATGGACAGGCAGTCGCCGCGGTTGGGCGTGAGGTTGAGCTCCACGGTGACGTCGTCCAGCGCCAGCGCCGCGCGCAGATCGAGGCCGGCCTCGCTGCCTGCCGCCAGCTCCAGAATGCCGTCGTGATCGTCTCCGAGGCCGAGCTCGGCCGCGCTGCAGAGCATGCCGCGGGATTCCACCCCCCGCAGCTTGGCCTTGCGGATCTTGAAGTTGTCGGGGAGCACGGCGCCCACCCTGGCGAACGCGCTCTTCAGCCCGGCGCGCACGTTGGGCGCGCCGCAGACCACCTGATGGCGCTCGCTGCCGTCGCTCACCTCGCAGACCGACAGCTTGTCGGCGTCCGGGTGCGATGCCACGGACACCACCTCACCCACCACCACGCCGGTGAAGTCGGCAGCAACGGCCTCGGCGCCTTCCACCTCCAGACCCGCCATGGTCAGCTGCTCGAACAGCGTTTCGCGGGGAACCGGGGGATCCACCCATTCGCGCAGCCAGGCTTCACTGAACTTCATCTCGCCCCCTCAGTTGAACTGGCGCAGGAAGCGCAGATCGTTGTCGTAGAACAGGCGCAGATCGTCCACCTGGTACAACAGGGTCGCCAGCCGGTCGACACCCATGCCGAAGGCAAAGCCCGAATAGACCTCGCTGTCGATGCCGGACATCTCGAGAACGTTCGGATGCACCACGCCGCAGCCCATCACCTCGAGCCAGCCGGTCTGGCTGCACACCCGACAGCCGTCCCCCAGGCAGTGCACGCACTGCACGTCGACCTCCGCGGAGGGCTCGGTGAACGGGAAGTAGGATGGCCGGAACCGGACCGCGAGGTCCTGCTCGAAGAACCGCTGCAGAAACTCGATCACGGTGCCCTTGAGGTCGGCGAAGCTCACGCCCCGATCGACCACCAGGCCTTCCAGCTGCTGAAACATCGGGCTATGGGTGAGATCCGAGTCGCGCCGGTACACGCGACCTGGACAGATCACGCGGATCGGCGGCTCCTGCTGCTCCATCGTGTGCACCTGCGACGGCGAGGTATGGGTACGCAGCAGCGACCCGTCGGCAAAGTAGAACGTGTCGTGCATGGCCCGGGCCGGATGATGCGCGGGGATGTTCAGCGCTTCGAAGTTGTAGTAGTCGTTCTCGATCTCTCGCCCGGTGACCACCGCGTAGCCCGCACCGACGAAGATCTCCTCCATGCGTGCCAGCGCCTGGGTAACGGGATGCAGGCCGCCGCTGCCCTGGGCGCGGCCGGGCAGCGTCACGTCGATCCGGTCCGCTTCCAGGCTGCGCGCCATCTGTTCGTGGGAAAGTGCCTGCTTGCGCTCGGCGATCGCCTGCTGCAGCACCTCCTTGGCCGCGTTGATCCGGGCGCCGGCGGCGGGCCGCTCGGCGGCGCTGAGCTGGCCGAGCGATTTCAGCAGCGCGGTGAGCTCTCCCTTCTTGCCGAGAAAGCGCACCCGCACCTGGTCCAGCCCGCGCTCGTCGCCGGACTCCTCCACCACCCGCCGAGCCTCGGCCAGCAGTCGTTCAACTGTCTCGTCCAGATCCCCGCTCATGTTTCATCGCTCCGACAAACGAAAAAGGGAAGAACTTGCGCCCTTCCCTTTCGTTGACGCTTGCGCGCCTGCCGCTCCCGGAAAGGCTTGCTGTGCAGGCCTCCAGAAGACGGTTCTCGATGCCCCCCGACCCCCTCGGGGCAGCATCCGCTCAAGCGGCCTGCGCCACCTCGGACTCCAGCGCGCGCTTGGCCTGCTCGGCCAGCGCCGCGAATGCCGTCGGCTCGTGCATGGCGAGATCCGCCAGCACCTTGCGGTCCACGTCGATCGCCGCCTTCTTGAGGCCGGCGATAAATCGGCTGTAGGACAGCCCGTGCATGCGGGCTGCGGCGTTGATGCGGATGATCCACAGGTTGCGGAACTGCCGCTTACGCTGCCGCCGGTCGCGGTAAGCGTACTGGCCGGCCTTGATGACGGCCTGCTTGGCGACCTTGAACTGCCGGCTGCGGGCGCCGTAGTAACCCTTGGCAGCCTTCAGAACCTTCTTGCGGCGGGCACGGGACGCCACGCCTCGCTTTACTCTCGACATGCGACGGCCTCCTTATCGTGCTTTGGTCGGAAGCATCTGACGGATCCGCGCGACGTCTGCCTGCGCGACGCTTTCCAGCCCGCGCAGTTGCCGCTTCCGTTTGGATGCTTTCTTGGTGAGGATGTGGTTGCGGTTCGCCTGGCGGTGCTTGTACCCGCTGGACGTCTTGCGGAAACGCTTCGCGGCGCCGCGATTCGACTTCAACTTCGGCATGATTCACTCCACGTACTTTCTGGCCACCGAGGATTCGTGATCCTCGAGGCGTCCCTGGTCGGAGGGACGGCGATGACGCCGATCGGTCCGACTATTGAGCTTCTTGTTGCGGGGCCTTCTGAGCCTTCTTCGTTTTCTTGCTGGGCGCCAGCACCATGATCATCTGCCGCCCCTCGAACTTGGGCTCCGACTCGACCTGGCCCAGTTCTTCGAGATCTGCCGCGATCCGCTTCATCAGGTTCAGCCCGATCTCCGGATGGACCACTTCCCGTCCACGGAAGCGCAGCGACACTTTCGCCTTATCGCCGTCCTCCAGGAAGCGCCTGAGGTTACGCAGCTTTACCTGGTAATCGCCCTCTTCGGTTCCGGGCCGGAACTTCATTTCCTTGATCTGGATCTGCTTCTGCTTCTTGCGCTGAGCCGCCTTGGTCTTCTTCAGCTCGAATAGATGCTTGCCGTAGTCCATGACCTTGACCACCGGCGGGTCGGCTTCCGGTGCGATCAGCACCAGATCCAACGCCACGCGACGGGCTGCATCCAAGGCTTCGTCCCGGGAAACGACGCCGACCTGCTCACCGTCGGCCCCCACCAGGCGCACTTTCGAGGCTCGAATCTCTTCGTTGAGAAGCGACTTCTCGACGCGCTTACCTCCACCCTTCTTAATAGGCGCTCTCCATCTCCATGATTCGCTGCATCTGCCGCTGCATCCGCAGCCACGCTCCCTTCCGGACCCTGCCGGAGAATGAAGCCGAAGCAAAAACAAACGGCCGAGCAGCCCCCTCCTTCTCCAGGGTCCTGATCGGCTGGTTGGTCGTGGCACCGCCCCAGGGCCGGCCCACGCCCCTGAGCCCGCCTGTCCGGCACGGCTTCAGGGACCGCGAATTCTACTGCCGGCCGGCGCACCGTACAAGGCCGGCGGTCCGCGACTGCCGGGGACCGCGGCAGTCGGCCGAGCGCCGCAAGCGCGAGTCTCGACTTGCCACGCGGCGTCGGCTAGAGTCCTCGGCTGCCTGGACGACAGGCGCGTAGCTCAGTTGGTTAGAGCGCTACCTTGACATGGTAGAGGTCCCCGGTTCGAATCCGGGCGCGCCTACCACCCCCGATCGTCTCTCCGCTCCGCTCCCCGCCGCCCAGAACCGGGAATCGGTTGATTCGCGTCCAAGCGCCATGCAACCTTTGACAGCCGCGTCTACGCCTCTGCCTTATGCCGAAACCGTTTCCTGCCTGCGACGGCGACGAACCCTACGTGTTCGTCAGCTACTCGCACGCTGACGAAGATCGCGTGCTCGCCGAGATTCGCTGGCTTCAGGATCAGGGCATCAACGTCTGGTACGACCAGGGCATATCTGCGGGACGCGAGTGGACGGACGAGATCGCTCATGCCATCGAACGGTGCGCGGCGTTTGTCTACTTCGTCAGCCCCGCCTCCGTGGAGTCGCGCCATTGCCGCAATGAGGTGCAATACGCCATTGAGCAGTCCAGGGAACTCGCCGTGGTCCACCTCATTCCCACGCAGATGCCGAGCGGCCTCCGGCTGACTTTGAACCTCACTCAGGCGATCCTCGCGCATCAGATTTCGCGATCCGAGGCCAGAAATCGACTCCTCGAGGCGATTCGAGGAGAAACAGCCGGAGTACCTCAGAGCCGACCGGCAGCTACGACATCGCTCCCGTTGCTGAGGCTCGGCGGTGTTCTCTCCATCGTCGCGCTGTCGGCGGCCGCGAGCCTTTTCTGGCTCAGCGGGGACGACACCAGCGAGGGGCTGAAGGACTACTGGGCTGGACAGGACTTCATGCGCCGGTGGCCGACCAGCGCCAACATGAAGGAGGCCAGACAACACTTCGAGAACGCCCTCGCCGACGATCCGAACAGCGCGATGTTTCACGCCGCCCTGTGTCGGCTGGAGCTCAGGGAGTCGGCGATCGAGGGCGATAGCGGAGCGTTGGAAGCGGCCGATCGCTCCTGCAGAACCGCGGCCCGCCTCGATCCCGAATCGTGGCAGGCCCGCGGCGCGTTGGCACAGCTTCTGATCGAAGAGCGAAAGCACCAGGCCGCCGGAGATGAGATGTCGAAGGCGCTATCGCTTGCCCCGAATCAGCCCGAGCTCTACGAAACGCTCGGCGACCTGAGGGCAGCCCTCGAAGATGACCGCGGCGCAATCGCGGCCTACCGAAAGGCAATCGAGCTAGCGCCTCAGTACTGGAGCCACTACGAAAGCCTAGGCTCTTATCTGTACGCGACCGGGAAGTACGCTGACGCCGTCGAGCCCCTGGAGACGGCCGTCAACCTGGCACCGAGAGACGCTGTTCCGGTCTGGAACAACCTGGCGAATGCCTACCTGATGAGCGGCCGGCTGGATCAGGCAGAAACTATCTACAAGCGGACTCTGCAGGTTCAGCCGACCGCGCACAGTCACGATGCGCTGGGCCGGTTGTACGATGCTCAGGGGTGCCGGACACATGCTGCGGACGCGTTCAGAACAGCGCTCGAAATCAGCGAAAGCTGGCGTCTGTGGGGTGCGCTGGGAGAGGCCTGCATGGCGGTGCCAGGCGGCACTCGACTGGCGCGGTTGGCACTCCAGAAGGCGCTGCAGGGCGGAAATCAGGCAACCGATCAGAACAACTGGCGCCTGGCCGAAGTCGCCTTCTACTACGCGCTGCTCGGAGAAGCCGAACTCGCCAGGAGAACCATCGAGCGGATCGAGTTCGCGGGCGAG
>JBFISC010000111.1:0-11539 GCA_041608775.1 Pseudomonadales bacterium
CAGCTCGCGGCGCTGTTCGGATCCGGGAGCGCATCCTGAGCGTATTTGGTCTGATCGACCGCCTCACTGATGTCATCGGCCGGGCCATCGCCTGGCTGCTGCCCGTCATGGTCGCCGCCACGTTGATCATCGTGGTGCTGCGCTACGCCTTCAGCCAGGGTGCCATCGTGCTCCAGGAGGGCGTGATGTACCTGCACGCCGTGGTGTTCATGCTCGGCATTCCCTACGCGCTCAAGGAAGACGCCCACGTGCGCGTGGACCTGCTGTACTCGCGGCTCCGGCCCCGGGGCAGGGCGCTGGTGGACCTGGTCGGCCACCTGCTCGCGCTGCTACCGGTGGCGGCGGCGATGGTGATCTACAGCCACGGCTACGTGGCCAGTTCCTGGCGCATCCTCGAAGGATCGTCCGAGGTCGGCGGCATTCCAGGCGTGTTCCTGCTGAAAACCCTGATCCCGCTCACCGCCCTGCTGCTGATCGTCCAGGGCGTCGGCGAGATCGGCCGCTGCCTGGCGCAGCTGCGGAGCGGCCGTGGCTGAGCTGATGCCTCTGCTGATGTTCGCCGCGGTGTTTGCCGCGCTGCTGGCGGGCTATTCCGTCGCCCTGACGCTGGGGGGCGTCGCGTTGCTGTTCGCCTTCGCCGGCATCGCGTCCGGGTCGTTCGACGCGGCCGATCTCGGCTTCCTGCCGGGTCGCCTGTTCGGAATCATGACCAACCAGACCCTGCTGGCAGTGCCGCTGTTCGTGTTCATGGGCGTGATGCTGGAGAGAACCCGAATTGCCGACAGGTTGCTCACCAGCGCCTCCACGCTCATGGGTCGGCTGCGCGGCGGGCTTGGCCTGGCGGTAATCCTGGTCGGCATGCTCATGGCGGCCAGCACCGGCATCGTCGGCGCCACCGTGGTGACCATGGGGCTGATGTCGCTGCCGACGATGCTCAAGCAGGGCTACGATGCACGTCTTGCCACCGGCACCATCTGTGCCACCGGCACGCTCGGGCAGATCATACCCCCTTCCATCGCCCTCGTGCTCCTGGGCGACGTCATGTCCAACGCCTACCAGCAGGCGCAGTTGAAGCTCGGGATATTTGCCCCGAAAACCGTCTCCGTGGGCGACCTGTTCGCGGCTGCCATCATTCCCGGCCTGGTGCTGGTGCTGCTCTACACGGTCTATCTCTTGGCGGTGGCACGGCTGGCCCCGGAGCGCGCGCCGGCAGGCCCGGCGGACGCGTCGACGTCGGCTTCGCTGCGCCAGCTGCTCAGCGGTCTGGTGCCGCCGCTGGTGCTCATCGTCGCCGTGCTCGGGTCGATCCTCGGCGGGCTTGCCACCCCGACCGAGGCGGCCGGGGTCGGCGCCGCCGGCGCCACCCTGCTGGCGCTCGGCTATCGCGCGCTGTCGCGGCCGGTGCTCGGCGAGGTGTCGCGCTCGACCCTGAAAACCACGGCCATGGTGTTCTTCATTCTCATCGGCGCCTCGCTGTTCTCCCTGGTGTTCCGCGGCTACGGTGGTGACGATCTGGTCCATGCCGCCTTCACGAACATGCCGGGCGGGGCCTGGGGTGCCCTTGCCATCACCCTGCTGGTCATCTTCCTGCTCGGGTTCATGCTGGACTTCATCGAGATCATCTTCGTGGTGGTCCCCATCGTAGGACCGGTGCTGCTGGCCATGGGGATCGATCCGATCTGGCTCGGTGTGCTGATCGCCATCAACCTGCAGACGTCGTTCCTGACGCCGCCGTTCGGCTTCGCGCTGTTCTACCTGCGGGGGGTCGCGCCGCCGGAGGTCACCACCAGCGCCATCTATCGCGGTGTGGTGCCGTTCGTGGCGCTGCAGCTGGCGCTGCTAGGCGCCGTGCTCGGATGGCCGGCGCTGGCTACCTGGCTGCCCGGGGTGTTGTACCGATGAGCGGTTACCTGCTGCGCAATCTGCGGATCTGGGACGGCGAGCGCCGTCTGGACGCCGACAGCCTGCGTCTCGCCGACGGCCTGATCGACTCGGTCGGGACGAGCGTTGCCGCGGCCGCCGGAGACACGGTGATCGACTGCGCCGGAGCCACGGCGTTGCCCGGGCTGGTGGACGCTCACGTTCATATGGAGCTCGATCCGGCCCGGGCCACGCCGCCGGCGCCCGCCGACCCGCGTGATCTCGACGCCATGGCGGCAAGGGCCACGGCCATGGTGCGGGCCGGCATCACCACGGCCAGGGACCTGGGCGGCGGTGTCTGGGCGGAGCTCGAGCTGAGGGCGCGCGTCGCCGCCGGCGTGGTGCCGGGACCACGGCTGCTGTGCGCTGGACAACCGGTCACGAGCCGCGGCGGCCACTGTCACTTCTGGGGGGGCGAGGCCGACGATCTGGCATCCGCCAGCATCGTCATCGCCCGCCAGCTGGAGCACGGCGTCGACCTGGTGAAGGTCATGGCAACCGGCGGCCTGTTCACCCGCGGCAGCGATCCCGCCGGCGCTCAGTTCGACCAGGAGACGCTGAGCGGCATCGTCGCCGTCGCGGCGGCCCACGATCTGCCGGTGGCAGCCCATTGCCACGGCGTCCGCGGCATCGAATACGCCGCCCGGGCCGGCGTGCGAACCATCGAACACTGCTCCTGGATGGGCGACGCGGGCTGGGCCGGCAACTACGACGACGCCGTGGCCCGGCTGGTGCTGGAGCACGGCGTCTGGGTTTCGCCCACCGTCAATCGCGGCTGGCAACGCTATCTGGACAACCCGGATCCCACCAAGCTGCAGCGCATTCGGGCCGCGTTTCAGGCCATGCGCGCCCTCGGCATTCCCTTCGTCGCCTCCACCGACGCCGGCATCCCCGGCGTTGCCCACCACGAGCTGCCTCAAGCGCTGGCGGTGTTTTCCCGCATCGCAGAATGCCCGGCCGACGCCACGCTGCGGACCGCCACCAGCGACGCCGCCGTCGCCCTCGGCATCGAGTCCTGCACCGGTCGCATCGCGCCCGGACTAGCCGCAGACGTGCTGGTCGTGGATGGAGATCCGCTGGCGGATCTCGACGCGCTCGCCCGGCCAGTGGCCGTCTGGGCTGCCGGCCGGGCCCGGCGACTGCCCTGAGCGAGCGGGCGCCGGGACCTTCAGCCGCCCCAGCGCGGCGGCCGTTTCTCCAGGAACGCGGCCACCCCCTCGGCGTAGTCTGGCTGGCGCATCATGGCTTCAAGCAGCTGCTCCGAATCCGCGACCGACGCGGCCACGTCCCGGTGCAGATCGCGATAGATCTGCCAGCGGGTCTGGCGCAGTGACTCCGGGGAAACGGTGCGCGCCAGCTCGGCGGCATAAGCAAGCGCCTCCGGCAGCACCTCGGCAGCCGGCAGCACGCGATTCACCAGCCCCAGCGCCAGCGCTTCCTCGGCGGTGAACGTCCGGCTCGACAGCAGCAGCTCGTTGGCCCGGGTGAGCCCGAGCATGCGGGGCAGCAGCCATGACAGTCCGTACTCCGCCGGCAAGTTCAACTTGCCGTGGGCGGTGGTGAACTTCGCCCCGGCCGCAGCGAAGCGCAGGTCGGCGAAGCACGCCAGCGCCAGCCCGACCCCGGCTGCCGGACCGTTCATCGCGGCGATCACCGGCTTCGAGAGACCGAAGTGGTAGGCAAAACTGGCATCGAACCGATCGTCGGTGCCGTAGCCGGCCCGCTCCAGCGGCGCCGGCGTGCCCGGGTCGTAGCCGCCCTTGCGCGCGTGTCCCTGCAGCGCCTCGGCGTCACCGCCGACGCAGAATCCGCGGCCTCTGCCGGTGACCACGATGACCCTCACCGAATCATCGGCATCGGCCTGCGCCAGGCACCAGCGGTACTCGGTGTGCATGCGCCCGGTCCAGGCGTTGAGGCGCTGCGGACGGTTCAGCGCGATGACGGCGGTGCCGTCGTCGATCTGGAACTCGGTCGCCTTCAGCTCCATGACGTCACCCGCTCAGCGCGCATCCAGGTAGGCCTGCTCGGAGATCGCGCCGTAGGCGCGCGCCTCGTTCAGAAACCCCATGTAGGAGTCGTAGATGCGCTGCGCCAGCGGGTCGCCTCCCGCGGCTTCCGCCACCACCTCTGCCGATGCCGCTCTGAGGCTCGCCAGCACGTCGTCCGGCAGACGCCGCACCTTCACCCCGTGATCGTCCACCAGGGTCTTCAGCGCCTGGGCGTTGCGGGCCGTGAATTCCGACAGCACGTCTTCGTTGACCATCTGCGCGGTGGTCTCGACCATCATCTTCAGATCCGCGGGCAGCGTGTCCCAGGCCCGGCGATTGATGATCAGCTCCGTTGTCGGACCCGGCTCGTGCCAACCCGGGTAGTAGTAGTACTCGGCGACCGAGTAGAGGCCGAGGGCCAGATCGTTGAACGGGCTGACCCACTCGGTGGCATCGATCACGCCCATCTGCATGTTGGAGAACACCTCGCTGCCCGGCATGGACACGGGCTCTCCCCCTACCCGCTCGAGCACCTCGCCGCCGAGACCGGGAATGCGCATCTTCAGGCCCTTCATGTCCGCGACTGAGTTGATCTCCTTGTTGAACCAGCCCGCCATCTGCACGCCGGTGTTGCCCGCCGCCATCGGCACCAGATCGAAGGGCGCGTAGAGCTCGCGCCACAGCTCGATGCCGCCACCGTAGTGCAGCCAGGCATTCATCTCCTGAGCCGTCATGCCGAACGGCACGGTCGAGAACATGGCCGCCACCGGGATCTTGCCGCGCCAGTAGTAGGCAGCGCCGTGGCCCATCTGCGCCGTGCCCTGAGAGACCGCGTCGAACACCTCGAACGCGCCCACCAGCTCTCCTGCTCCGTAGACCTTGATGTCGAGACGACCGCCGCTCATCACCCGCAGCCGCTCGGCGAGGCGCTCCGGCGCCATGCCCAGGCCCGGAAGGTTCTTCGGCCAGGTGGTGATGAGCTTCCAGCGGAACACCTCCGGGGCAGGCGACGGGCCGGTCGCTGAGCCCGCCTCCGAGCCGCCGTCGGAACAGCCGAGCAGGACCATCAGCATCAGCCCGGCGCGCAGACTCTTCATTCCCGACTCCCCATCCAATGCGTTGATAAGCTTGTCACCGACAGTACGGCGGTCAGTCCAGCGGCTGCAGGTTCGCATAACCCATCATGAGCCACTTGGACCCGGCATCCTGGAAGTTGATCTGCACCCGGGCCCGATCGCCGCTGCCCTCGCTCTGCAGCACTACGCCCTCGCCGAACTTGTCGTGGTGAACCCGTTGCCCCATGCGCAGACCGGGCACGTCCACCTCGGCAAGCGGGCCGGTCGAGCCCCGCCTGCCACCGCCATAGGGTCGGTGCACGGCGCCGCCCATCCGCACCTCCTGAACCAGCTCCCGGGGCACCTCCTGGAGGAAACGGGAGGGGCGGTTGTAGGTGTCCTGGCCGTGCAGGCGGCGGGTTTCGGCGTGGGTCAGGTAGAGCATCTTCATCGCCCGGGTGATGCCCACGTAGCAGAGCCGGCGCTCTTCCTCCAGGCGGCCGGGTTCCTCCGCCGACATGCGATGGGGAAACAGGCCTTCCTCCATGCCGGAGAGGAAGACCAGCGGGAACTCCAGGCCCTTGGCGGAGTGCAGGGTCATCATCTGCAGCGCCGGTCCGGACTGGGCCTCACGATCTCCGGAATCCAACGCGACCTGATCGAGAAATTCCTCCAGCACCGAAACCTCGGCGCGGTCGCTGTCCTCGATGGGAAACACCAGCTCGCCGGTGAATTGACGGCAGGCGCTCACCAGTTCCTCGAGGTTCTCCTTGCGCGCCAGCCCGCGCTCGCCGCGCTCCCGGGCATGGAACTCCAGCAGACCGGTCGCCTGAATGCAGGCATCGGCCAGCTCGTGCAGGGGCAGCTCGGCGCAGGACTCGGCCAGCTCATCCACCAGCCGCAGGAAGCCGGCGAGCTTGGCGCCGCTGCGGGGCGTCAGCAGGTTCTCCTCGATACCGAGCTTGGCCGCCTGCCACAGCGACACACGGCGGGCCCGGGCGATCTCGCGCACCCCTTCCAGGGTCTTGTCACCGATGCCCCGGGTAGGCGTATTGACGACCCGCTCGAACGCGGGGTCCGAGTGACGATCATGGAGCAACCGCATGTAGGCGAGCGCATTCTTGATCTCCACCCGCTCGAAGAACCGGACGCCGCCATAGATGCGGTAAGGGATCTGCGCACGGAGCATGGCCTCTTCCAGCACCCGGGATTGAGCGTTGGACCGGTACAGCACGGCCACCTCGTCCGGGCTGCCGCCGGATTCGATCCACTCCTGGGCCCGCTCCGCCACGAACCTCGCCTCGTCGAGATCGTTGTAGCCGGAGTAGACTTGAATCGGCTCGCCCTCTTCGCCCGCGGTCCAGAGCTCTTTCCCGAGCCGGTCGGCGTTGTTGCCGATCAGCGAGTTCGCGGCCTTGAGAATCGTGCCCGTGGAGCGGTAATTCTGCTCGAGCCGGATCGTGCCGACGTCAGCGAAGTCCTGCTGGAAGCGGTGGATGTTCTCGATCCGGGCTCCACGCCAGCCGTAGATGGACTGATCGTCGTCGCCCACCGCCATGACGTTGCCGGTGCGCCCGGCCAGTACCCGCAGCCAGGCGTACTGGATGGTGTTGGTGTCCTGGAACTCATCCACCAGCAGCTGGCCGAAACGGCGCTGGTAGTGCTGCAGCAGCTCTGGACGGGTCAGCCAGATCTCGTGGCTGCGCAGCAGCAGCTCGGCGAAGTCCACCAGCCCGCCCTGCTGGCAGAGCTCCTCGTAGGCCTCGTAGATGCGTTTGTGGGTGATCTGGAAGAGATCGTCACCCGCGGCCACGTCCCTGGCGCGCCGCCCCTCGTCCTTCTGCCCGTTGATGAACCACACCGCCTGACGCGGCGGCCACTTCTGATCGTCGATGTCCAGGGCGCGCATGACGCGCTTCACCAGCCGCAGCTGATCGTCGGCATCGAGAATCTGGAAGTTCTGGGGCAGCCCGGCCTCCTGCCAGTGCATGCGCAGCAGCCGGTGAGCCAGGCCGTGAAAGGTGCCGACCCAGAGCGTGCGCACCGAGATCTCCAGCAGCTCCTCGATGCGCGCGCGCATCTCGGCAGCAGCCTTGTTGGTGAAGGTCACCGCAAGAATCCCGTGGGGCGAGACCCGCTCCGCCTCGATGAGCCAGGCAACGCGATGCACCAGCACCCGGGTCTTGCCGCTGCCGGCGCCGGCGATCACCAGGTGATTGCCCAGCGGCGCGGTTACGGCTTCCCGCTGGCGCTCGTTCAGGTTTTCGAGAATGTGGGTTACGTCCACGGAACCGGGTACCGGACTGCTGGATCGACAGGCCGCCCGGCCGGCGCTCACTCCACCGTCACGGACTTGGCCAGATTCCTCGGCTGATCCACGTCGGTGCCTTTCAGCACGGCGACGTGGTAGGCGAGCAATTGTAACGGTACCACGTAGACGATGGGAGCCAGCACCTTGTGCACCGCCGGCAGCGGAATCACGGTCACGCCGGGCTCCGGATGGAGCTCCAGAGTCTCGTCGGCAAACACGAACAGCTCGCCGCCCCGCGCCCGTACCTCCTGCAGATTCGACTGCACCTTCTCCAGCAGCTCGTCGTTGGGCGCTACCGCCACCACCGGCATGGTCTCGTCCACCAGGGCCAGCGGCCCGTGCTTGAGCTCTCCGGCGGGGTAGCCTTCCGCGTGGATGTACGACACTTCCTTGAGCTTGAGCGCCCCTTCCATGGCAACGGGAAACATCGGTCCGCGGCCGAGAAACAGCGTGTGGGCCCGATCGATGAAGCGTTCCGCCAGCCGGCGCACCGGCTCGTCCAGCGCCAGGGTGCGCTCGACGTCGGCGTCGAGCCCGTGCAGCGCGGCGACCAGCTCCGCTTCCCGGTCGCCGTCCAGCCCGTGACGCCTTGCCAGCAGCAGGGTGAGCAGCAGCAGGTCGGTCAGCTGCGCGGTGAATGCCTTGGTGGAGGCCACCCCCACCTCCGTGCCCGCCTGCAGCATCAGCGCGAAATCGGATTCGCGCACCATGGAGCTCGACGCCACGTTGCAGATGGTCAGGGTGGCGAGAAAACCCGATTCCCGGGCGATGCGCAGCGCGGCCAGCGTATCCGCGGTTTCCCCGGACTGGGATATGGTGACGAACAGACTGTCCGGCAGCACCGCCGCGCGGCGGTAGCTGAACTCGGAGGCAATCTCGACCTGGCTGGGAATCCCTGCCAGCTCCTCCACCCAGTAGCGGGCAATCGACGCGGCGTAGAAGCTGGTGCCGCAGGCGACGATGGTTACCGCCCGGGTGCGGTCGAAGACCGCGGGGGCAGCGACGCCGAATGCCTGCTCCAGCACCCGGGTGCGGCCGATGCGGCCTTCCAGGGTGTCGCGGATGACCTTCGGCTGCTGATGAATCTCCTTCAGCATGAAGTGCCGGTAGTTGCCCCGATCGACGTCGTCGTGACCCAGCTCCACCTTGACGGTGGCTCGCACCACCGACTCGTCGTGCACGTTCCAAACGGCAATGTCGTTACGCGTGATCTCCACCAGATCGCCTTCCTCGAGGAAGATGAAGCGGTCGGTGACCGGACGCAGCGCCAGCGGATCCGAGGCGATGAAGTTCTCGCCGATGCCTTTCCCCACCACCAGCGGGCTGCCCATCCGGGCGGCAATGATGCGGCCGGGATCGTCGGCGGCGATCACGCCGATGGCATACGCGCCTTCCAGGCGCCGCACGGCCGTTCGCACCGCAGCCAGCAACGCGCCGTCCTTAACCGACGACTCGTAGCAGGCATCGATGAGGTGCGCGATCACCTCGGAATCCGTGTCGGAGCTGAACTCGTAGCCCTGCCCGCGCAGCTCGTCGCGGAGCGCCTCGTAGTTCTCGATGATGCCGTTGTGAACCACGCAGATGCGGTTCCGGGAGACGTGCGGGTGGGCGTTCTTCTCGCTGGGCGCGCCGTGGGTCGCCCAGCGGGTGTGGGCAATGCCGATCCGGCCGGGCACGGGTTGCCGCTCGACGTCCTCGGCCAGCTCGCGAACCTTCCCCACCTTGCGGCGCCGGTCGAAGCCGTCGCCGGCCTTCGGGATCACCGCTACGCCGGCCGAATCGTAGCCGCGGTACTCGAGCCGCTGCAGGCCCTCCAGCAGAATCGCCGCCACCGGGCGCGCCGCCACCGCGCCCACGATGCCACACATACGGATACCTCCCTGGGCGAAGCGCCGACCGGCTAGGTCTGCTTCGGCTTGCGCTGGTCCGGACGCTTCCAGCCCTGAATGTTGCGCTGCCGGCCGCGGCCCACCGCCAGCTCGCCCGGCGGGACTTTGGTCGTCACGGTGGAGCCCGCCGCCACGTAGGCGCCGGCCCCGATTTCCAGGGGCGCCACCAGGGTGGAGTTGGTGCCGACGAAGACCCCGTCGCCGATGACCGTCGGGTGCTTGTCGATGCCGTCGTAGTTGCAGGTGATGGTGCCGGCGCCGACGTTGCAGTCCGCGCCCAGGGTCGCATCGCCCAGGTAGGCCAGGTGACTGGCCTTGGTGCCCTCACCGAGCCGCGACTTCTTGGTCTCGACGAAGTTGCCGATCTTCACCCGGTCAGCCAGCTCCGTGCCCGGGCGCAGGTGGGCAAACGGACCGAGCACGCAGCCGGCACCGACCCGGGAGCCTTCGATCACGGTGTGCGGCTCGATGCGGGTACCGTCACCGATGTGGGAATCGACGATCACCGCGCCCGGGCCCACATGCACGTTGCGGCCCAGGTTCACGTCGCCTTCCAGAACCACGTTGACGTCGAGAATACAGTCCTGGCCCGCCGTCACCCGGCCCCGGATCTCCACCCGGGCCGGATCCGCCACGGACACGCCGGCGGCCATGAGCGCGGCCACGGCCCGGCGCTGGTAAACCCGCTCCAGCGCCGCAAGCTCGGCGCGATCGTTGACGCCGCTGATCTCCAGCGGATCCGCCACCGTCAGGCCCTCCACCGCCACGCCTGCGGCAACCGCCATGGCGATGACGTCGGTCAGGTAATACTCACCCTGGGCGTTGTCCGGGCTGAGCCGTTCCAGCAACGGCGCCAGCAGGCTTCGCGGCGCCGCCAGAATCCCCGAATTCACTTCGCGGATGCTCCGCTGCCCGGCATCGGCGTCACGGAACTCGACGATGCTGCGGATGCGGCCATCGCCATCCCGGACGATGCGGCCGAGCTGAGCCGGGTCCTCGAGGCTCGCGGTGACCAGCGCGATCGCACCCTCCCGGGCCGCGGCCACGGTATCGAGCAGGGTGCTGCTGGCGATGAGCGGGACATCGCCGTAGACGACCAGAACCACGGCGTCGTCTGCCACGCCCGGAAGCGCCTGCGCCACGGCATGACCGGTGCCGCGACGTTCGGGCTGTTGCACCCAGACCACGTCCCCGGGGCTGGCCGAGCGCACCGCGTCGGCGCCGTGACCCACCACCACGTGCACCCGATCGGGCGCCGTCGCCGCCACCGCATCCAGCACGTGGTGCAGCAGCGGCCGACCGGCGAGCGGGTGGAGAACCTTGGGGATGGCGGACGCCATCCGCTTGCCCTGGCCGGCGGCCAGGACCACGACTTCGAGCGGGGGGGCGGGCTTCATGCGGGCGCCTCCGAAGCAAAGCCGGGAGTATAGCGGGGTCCAAAGGGAAAACCGCGGCCGCCGGCAGGCGCTTTGTAACCGATTGTTCCCTGCGGCGGCTGACGCCGGTCATGGATTCCGGTCGTCGGCCGTCAGCGACGACGGCGCTTCAGCTCCTCCAGGGTGCGCTGGCGGGCCATGGCTTCCGCCAGCATCGCGGCGGCGACGGAGTATTCCATCGCGCCGGTGCGTTCCTGCAGCGCGTGCTCGGCGGCCTTGGCGGCTTCCGCGGCGGCAGCCTCGTCGAGGTCTTCGGCGCGCACGGCGGTGTCCGCCAGCAGCGTCACCACCCCCGGCTGAACCTCCAGGAAGCCGCCGGAGGCGAAGAACACCTCCTCGCTGCCATTGTCGAACTTCAGGCGCACCGGACCCGGACGGATGCCGGTGAGCAGAGGCGCGTGGCCGGGCATGATGCCAAGCTCGCCCATGGTGCCGGTGACGCTCACCAGGGTGACGCGCCCGGAGAAGATCTCCTCCTCGGCGCTGACGATATCGCAGTGCATGGTCATGGCCATCGGGCGTCCCCTACTTGCGCGCGCTTACTTGGATTCCATCTTCTTGGCTTTCTCCACCGCGTCTTCGATGGTGCCCACCATGTAAAAGGCGTCCTCCGGAAGGTTATCGTGCTCGCCGTCCAGAATGGCTTTGAAGCTGCGGACCGTGTCGTCCCGGCTGACGAAGACACCCGGGTTTCCGGTGAAAGTCTCGGCGACGAAGAAACTCTGCGAGAAGAACTTCTGGATCTTCCGCGCCCGGTACACCAGCTGCTTGTCTTCCTCCGAGAGCTCGTCCATCCCGAGGATGGCGATGATGTCGCGCAGCTCCTGGTAGCGCTGCAGCACCTGCTGCACGCCCCGGGCCACGTCGTAATGGTCCTGGCCAACCACCAGCGGATCGAGCTGCCGGCTGGTGGAGTCCAGCGGGTCCACGGCCGGATAAA
>JBFISC010000112.1:0-11517 GCA_041608775.1 Pseudomonadales bacterium
AACAGCTGGTACCACTCGCCGTTCCTGTCGTAGCCCGAGTACATCAGGTGCGGGCTGTCGGAGAAGCCGGCGGCGCAGAGAAACTCGGGGCTGCCCTGGCCGAGCAGGCCGGAGATGACATCGAAGATCCGGCCCAGCGCGTGGGTCCGGCACGACAGCGCCGCCGGTCGGCGCGGCTTCAGCAGGCAACCTTCGGGAATGCGGACCTCCATCAGGTCGTAGAAGCCGTCGTTGAAAAGGATCTGCGGGTCGAACACGGAGATCATGAAGGTCCCGCAGAACATCTTGAACATTTCCTCGTTCAGCAGGAAGTTGATCGAGCCTGAGCTCTGGGGATCGGTACCGGCAAAATCGAAGATGACCTTCTCGCCTTCCCGCCACATGGCGCAGCGGATCTTGTACGGGCCCATGCCGATGCCGTCGTCGCACAGGTAGTCCTCGAACACCTGCTTCTGCTCGGGCACCGTGTTCCGGATCAGCGTGCGCATGGCTCTCTGGTTGCGATCCAGCAGGTCCTGCATGGCGGAGTAGAAGACGTCGTCGCCGAAGCGTTCGGCAATCTCTATGCAGCGTCGCTCGGCCATGTTGCACGCCGCCATCACGCCGTTGAAGTCGCCCTTGTTCCAGTGGGGCATGCGCGAGTTGCGCAGGACGATGGCGAGGATGTCCTCCTGCAGCTCGCCCTTCCGGTAGATCTTCACCGGGGGCACCGCCACCCCCTCTTCGAAGATCTCCTGAGCGTCGATGGGCAGCGAGCCCGGCACCTTGCCGCCGACGTCGGTCATGTGGCCGAAGTGGGCCGCCCAGCACAGGTGCCGACCGTTCTTGAACACCGGCTTCAGGCACAGCCAGTCGTTCAGGTGGCTCACCGCGGCACCGCAGGCGTAAGGGTCGTTGGTGAAGATCATGTCGCCTTCTTCCAGCTTGCCGTCGTAGGCCTGCATGAAGCCGTGGATGAAGCTGCCGAACTGGCCGACCACCATCTTGCCATCCACGTTGGCGATCATAGGGAAGGCGTCGCCCTGCTCGCGGATGCCGGGTGACATGGCGGTGCGGAACAGGGTGGCGTCCATCTCTTCCCGGGCGTTGCGCAGCGCGTTCTCGATGATGTCGAGGGTCACCGGATCGACGTCTACCCGCTGGAAGGGGGTGTCGTTGCGCTGGATGATGCGGGCGGGCATGACTCGTTCTCCTTCAGGTCTCGTCTCGGTTGGTAGTTTTCAGCCCGCGGGGCGGATCAGCAGATTGCCCACCGCGTCCACCTCGGCGGCGTAGCCCGGCAGGATCAGCGTGGTGGAGTCCATCTCCGTCACGACCGCAGGTCCGGGAACGACGTGGCCGGGTGCCAGCCGGGCCCGGTCGTAGAGGGTCGCGGGATGCTCCCGGCCGTCGGCGTAGATGGTGTGCCCGGCGATCACGGCGTCCTCGACGCTGCCGCGTTCGCTGCTCACGGGTCGGGCCTTGACGTTGGCCGCCGGCCCCTGAACCACGGAACGCAGGTTGACGAACTCCTTGTCGGCGTCCAGGGCAAACGTGAACAGCTGCTCGTGCATCGCGTCGAATCGCTCGGCCACCGGGCCGAACCCGTGCTCGCTCAGCTCGTCGGCAGAGGTGTCGATGGTGAGCACCAGACCCTGGCCGCTATAGCGCAGATCGACCTGATACTGAGACGTGATCTGCGCGTCGTCCAGCCCGGCGCCCTCGCGCCCGGTCTGCTCTGCCAGCAGGGCGTCGCGGGCGTTTCTGTCCAGGGCGCCAAGTTCTTCGATGATGGTCGCGGGCTGGACGTCGTTCACCTTGGTGATCATGGTTCGTGACGCCTCTGCCCGCAGCCTGGTCGTGGCGTCGCCGTAAGCGCAAAGCACGCCGGGCCCGGGAGGGATGATCACCGGCCAGGCGCCGGTGAGGCGACCCAGCGCGTTGGCGTGCAGCGGCCCGGCGCCGCCGAAGGCAATCAGGGCGAAATCCCGGGGGTCGTAGCCCTTCTCCACGGACACCAGGCGTAGCGCGCCGAACATGTTCTCGTTGACGATCTTGACGATGCCTTCAGCCGCTTCGTTGAGCGACAGACCCATGGCGTCGGCCACCTGCTGCACCGCGCGTTCGGCCAGCTCGCGGCTTATCCCCATGTCGCCGCCGAGCTTTGCCGATGCCGGCAGGTAGCCCAGCACCACGTTGGCATCGGTGACGGTGGGCGCGGTGCCGCCTTTGTCGTAGGCGGCAGGACCGGGCACCGCGCCGGCCGACTCGGGACCCACCCGCAGGGCCCCGGTGAGCTCCGGCACGTAGGCCACGGAGCCGCCGCCGGCGCCGACGGTACGTACGTCCACGGAGCTGGCGCGCACGTTGACGTCTCCCACCGTGGTCTCCCGGCGTACCAGCGCCTTGCCCTGCTCGATCAGCGACACGTCGGTGGACGTGCCGCCCATGTCGAAGGTCAGCAGGTTGTGGAAGCCCGCCTGCTGGCCGATCCACAGCGCCCCGCTGACGCCGCCGGCCGGGCCGCTCATCAGCAGGTTGACCGGAAAGGTGGCCGCCGCCGCCGACGTGGACAGGCCGCCGTCCGAACGCAGGATCGACAGCCGGGTGCCGTTCATCCGGGTGTCCAGCTCCTTCTGCAGATTGTCGATGTACTTGGATACCTCGGGGCGCACGTAGGAGTTGGCCACCGTGGTGATGGTGCGCTCGTACTCCTGCATCTCCGGAATCACCTCGCAGGAGATCGAGACCGGCACCCCGGGCATGACCTCGGCAGCCAGTTCCGCCACCCGGCGCTCGTGGTGGCCGTTGGTGAAGCTGTTGATCAGCGACACCGTCAGTGCTTCGATGCCCTGCTGCTTGAGCTCTGCGAGCGCGGCGCGGGTCGCGGCTTCGTCGAGGGGTTCCACCACGGCGCCGTCCGCGCCGATCCGTTCCGGGATCTCCCGGGTGCACTCCAGCGGCGCCATCGGTTCCGACTTGTCGTACACCACCCAGCCGCCGAGACCGCCGGGCACGTAGGAGCGGGCGATCTGCAGCACCTGGCGGTAGCCACGGGTCGTGATCAGGCCCACCCGGGCGCCGCGGCCGGTGAGCACCGCGTTGGTCGCAACCGTGGTGCCGTGGGTCACGTGGCTGATGTCCGTGGGGTCGGCGCCGGCGAGCTCGCACACCCGGGCGATGCCGTTCAGCACGCCGACGGAGGAGTCCTCGGGGGTAGACGGGACCTTTGCGGTATGGATGGTTCCGGATTCGGTTTCGATGAGCAGCACGTCGGTGAAGGTGCCGCCGACGTCTACTCCCAGCTTGTACTCCATGGTTCGGCCTCAGTCTCGGGCGGATGGCTGCGCCGCCGGGGCGCGGTCGCGGCTGTTCTTCAGCCAGGGCAGGGCGCGTCCACCCACCGGGTGCTGCACCAGGGTATGGACCCGGTCCACGACGTCGATCAGCGCGTCCAGGTCGACGCCGGTCTCGAACCCGGCCTGGTGCAGCATGCTGACCAGGTCCTCGGTGGCCAGGTTGCCGGCGGCGCCCGGTGCGAACGGACAGCCGCCGAGCCCGCCGACGCTGGCGTCGAGCTTGCGGATCCCGCACTCCAGGGCCTGCCAGGCATTGGCCAGCGCCAGCGCCCGGGTGTCGTGAAAATGGGCTGACAGGTTGGCGGCGCCGAACGCAGACGTCAGGCGCCGAAACAGGGATTTCACCTGGGCCGGGTTGCCCGCGCCGATGGTGTCGGCGACGATCACTTCGGCCGCGCCGGCGTCGAACATGCGTCTGCTCAGGCCTTCGATCACGGCCTCGGGGACGTCGCCCTCGTAGGGGCAACCCATGGCCACCGACACGTAGGCGCGCGGGTTCAAACCGTCCCGGCGTGCCTGTTCGACGATCTCGCGGCACACGCCGATGGTGGTATCGAGATCCATGTTGATGTTGCGTCGGTTCATGGTGTCCGTGGCGGACAGCACCACGGCCACGGAACGGATGCCGGCGGCGCGGGCCAGCTCGTAGCCTTTGCGGTTCGGGATCAGCGCGGAGAAGTCGGCGCTGCTCAGATCCAGGCTGGCTACCACTTCGTCGGCGCCGGCCATTTTCGGCACCGCCCTGGGGCTGACGAAGCTGACGACTTCCACCGCGGGAATGCCTGCCGCCACCAGCGAACGGATCAGCTCGGCGCGATCCGCCGGGGTCACGTCGGCGGGGTCGTTCTGCAGACCGTCGCGCGGCCCCACGTCGTTGATGATGACCCGTTCCATCAGCGTTCTCCCTGGGAAATGATGCCGGCTTTCAGGGCCTGGTCGAGGCGCGAAGGGTCGACGTCGGTCCATTCCTGGAACACTTCCAGGGTATGGGCGCCAAGCAGAGGCGGCGGGCTGAAGGTCTCGTCGCTGTCACCGCTCAGCTTGATCGGGTTGCCCGGCACCTCGGCGTGGCCGCCCAGCGGGTGCTGCAGTTCCACCACCATGTTGCGATGTCGAACCTGGGGATCGGCGAGCGCCTGGGCCAGGTTGTTCACCCTGGCGCAGGGAATACGCGCGGCTTCCAGCGCCGCCAGCCAGTGCGCGGCCGTGTTCTCCTTGAGCTTGCCGCCGATGAGCCCCTCGATGAAGGCCTTGTGCTCGAGCCGCACGGCGGCGGTCGCGAACTTCGGCTCGCGCAGCGCATCGATGTCCACCAGCTCGACCAGCGCAGGCCAGAAGCGGTCGCCGATCACCGCGATGATGATGGTGTCATCGGCGGTTTCGAAGGTGTTGTACGGCGTGTGCACGAAGTGCGAGTTGCCGATGGGCTCGGGGATCTCGCCGGAAAGCGAATACATGGTTGCCATGTAATTGAGCAGGCTGATCTGCACGTCGAGCATGGAGATGTCGACGTGCTGACCCCGACCGGTGCGCTGGCGGGCGAGCAGCGCGGCCTGCACCCCCATCACCGCAAACATGCCCCCACCCAGATCGCCGATGGGAATTCCGGCGCGCACCGCTTCGCCGGGCCCGCGCCCGGTAATGGACATGCCGCCGCCTAGACCCTGGACGATCTGATCGAAGGCCGGCCGCTGGAAGCTCGGACCGTGCTCGCCGAAGCCGGTGACCGAGCAGGTGACGATGCTGGGGTTTGCCGCCGCGAGGGTGTCGTGGTCGACGCCGAGACGGTGAGTGACCCCCGCGGAGAAGTTGTCGATGACGATGTCCGCGACCTTCACCAGCTCGTAGAAGAACTGCCGGCCGTCGTCCGACTTCAGATCGATGGCCACACTGCGCTTGTTGCGGTTGAGCGTGAAGAAGTAGGCGCCCATGCCGTGGATGGCGTTCTTCGGATCGCCTTCGAGCAGCCGCCGGGTGCCTTCACCCTGGCCCGGCGGTTCGACCTTGACCGTGTCGCAGCCGAGGTCGGCCAGGATCATGGCTGCATATGGTCCCGACAGCATGTGCGTCAGGTCCAGCAGGCGGACGCCTTCCAGGGGTTTGGTCATGACCGGCTCGCGCTCGTAGGCAGCTCAATTGTATACATGCAGCCCCGAAGCCTGTCTACTCGCCGCCGCCCGCGGCGTTCTCCGTCGGCACCGGATCCAGCGCCTGGCGGGCGGCACGGATGTGGCTTCGCATGATGGCTTCCGCCCAGGCTTCGTCGCGGGCGCGCAGGGCGTGGAGAAGCTCCTGGTGGTGGTGGTGGGACTGCGCAACCCGGCTCAGAGAGTACTTCTGGGCGGTGTGAGCGGTCAGCGCCTGCTCGACCAGGCGCCCCAGCATGCTGACCAGCCGGGCGCTGCCGGACGCCCGCCAGACGATCTCGTGGACGATGCGGTTCAGCCGCAGGAACTCGGCGACCTTGCGCTGCTGGGCGGCCCCGCCCGCGAGCACGGCGTCCATCTCGTCGATGGCAGCGGCGATTTCCCGCAGGTCCGCGTCGCTGATGCGTTTTGCCGCGCGGCCCGCGGCATAGCCCTCCAGCAGGGCGCGCAGGGAGAACAGGTCATCGAGGTCGTCGCTGCTCCAGGACCTGACCTGAGCGCCCTGGTTACGCTGGATCTTGACGAAGTCCTCGGCCGCCAGGCGCCGCAGAGCTTCCCGCACCGGCGTGCGGCTGACGCCGCAGAACGCCACCAGCTCGGCTTCCTTGAGCCGGGAATTCGGCGGAAAGGTGCGATCCAGGATGGCGGCGCGGATGGCCTGGTAGGCCCGGTCGGCGGCATTGGCCACGGCGGTCTCCCCCGATGAGTCTGCTGGTTCCAATCGTCGCGCACTAGTGTATACAATCGGAGCGGTCGACATCTGCCGCGGAGGGAAGGATCCATGCTGCCAAGTGAGTTTCTGCGTCGTCGTCGTGTCCGCGCGCTGGCGTGCGCCGGCGCCGGCCTGCTGACGTTCCCTGGTGCCCAGGCCGCCGAGATGGCCATCGAGGAGGTAGTGGTGACCGCCCGGCGGGCTGCGGAAAGCCTCTCGGACGTACCGATCGCGCTCACGGCGTTCACCGCGGCGGACATAGAGGACGCGGGCATCCAGCGCCCCGAGGACTTCATCAGCCTCACGCCCAACGTGGTCATGGCGGACACCGCCAACACCGGCGACACCCTGGTCACCATCCGCGGCATCACCTCGACCCGCGACGCCGAGTCCAACTTCGCGCTGGTCGTGGACGGTGTGCTGATCACCAACCCGAACGCGTTCAATCGCGAGCTGCTCGACGTCGCCCAGATCGAGGTGTTGAAGGGCCCTCAGGGCGCGCTCTACGGGCGCAACGCGTCATCGGGCGCGATCCTCATAACCACCAGCGAGCCGTCCGACGAGTTCCAGGGTCGGGTGACCGGCGGTGTCGGCAACAACGATACCTACCGCCTGCAGGGCGCGGTGTCGGGCGCGCTGTCGGAGAACCTGCGCGGCCGGCTCAGCTTCAATCACAGCGAGAGCGATGGTCACTATCGGAATGTCTTTCTCGACAAGCCGAACGTGGACTTCTTCGAGGACGATACGGTCCGAGGCCGCCTGATCTACGAGGCCGACGCTACCACCTGGGATCTGCGGGCCGGTTACTCCCGGACGGACGCCGGTACCATCAACTTCAACGCCACCTTCGCGCTGCCGGCGTTCACCTCGTTCGGAACCCCGGGCGACGAGCTGTTCTTCATCGACGTGAACGATCACGACTTCCGGTACATGTTCAACGTGCCGCCGACGAACGAGCAGGACACGGTGGATCTGTCGCTGAAGGTCGACCACGAGTTCGGCAACGGCTACGCGCTGACCGCGATCCTGGCGTACAACGATCTCGAGGAGAATCTGCTCTCCGACGGCACCAGTGCCGCCTTCGGCGGCTACGGTGCGGTTCCTTCCTGCGCTGCTTCGGTGACGCCGGAGACCATCGCGCTGGTGAACTCGGCGCCGCCCCAGTTCCTGTTCGCGGCGCCAGGCACCGCGCCCACGCCCGCAAACAGCCTGCTGGCCGCCTACACGCCGCTGGCGTGCGATGGATTCCAGTACCAGGAGCGCAATCAGAGCGACGTCAGCCTCGAGGTGCGTCTGGCCGGTCCGAGCGAGGGCGACCGCCGCTGGATCGTCGGCGGCTACGTGGCCGACATCGACCGGGAAGTGGTTGTGGGCTATGGCGCCGATCTGGGGCTCGGATTCCGCGAGCAGCCGTTCGTGCCGGCGAGTGGCCCGAACCCCACCGACCTGCTGTTCTGGGACGACTTCGATACCCGCGTCTACTCGGTGTTCGGTCAGTTCGCGATCGATCTGACAGAGACCGTCGAGCTGTCTCTGGAAGGCCGCTTCGATCGCGAGGAAAGGGAAGTGAGGAACAAGGTGCCGCAGGCGCCGTCGGCGCTGCTGTTCGGCGGCGGCGCGCCGCTGAACCCGGCGCGCAGTGCGGTCAACGAGGTGATTCCCAGCCGCGACGAGAACTTCAGCCAGTTCCAGCCGAAGGTGGCGCTGCGCTGGGACTGGACCGACAGCACCAGCCTGTACGCGTCCTACGGCGTCGGGTTCCGTTCCGGCGGCTTCAACAGTCTCGGCAGCGAGGCGGTCACGGAGTTCTGGTTCAACAGCGGGAACCCGTTCGGGCTCGGCTCCGTGGGCGCCGGCCTGGACGTCAACGACGAGTTCGACAAGGAGGTCTCGGAGGCGTTCGAGGTGGGGCTCAAGGGCAACTACCTGGATGGCCGTCTGCAGGTCAACGGCGCGGTGTTCCAGACTAACGTCGACGACAACCAGTTCTTCGAGTTCTTCGCCGGTCCGTTCGGTCTGCTGCGGGTGGTCACCACCATCGACGAGTTGGAGCTGCGGGGTGCGGAGATGGACGTGGCGTACCTGCTGACCGAAGGCCTCAAGGTCTACGGCGGTGTGGGCTACACCGACGGCGAGATCAAGAAGAACCGGCACCGTCCCGGCACCGAAGGCAACGAAGCGCCGTTGGCACCCGAGTACACGTTGAACCTGGGTGGGCAGTGGCAGCAGAGCGTGGGCCGCGGCATGGATCTGGTGGTCCGCCTCGACTACCTGAGGGTGGGCGAGACCTGGTTCCATACCGTGCAGGACAACCAGCAGCCGGCGATCTGGACCGCGCTGCTCGGTTTCCCGGTGGCGTCGGACACGAGCCGGACCCGGCGCGATCCCTACGACACCCTGGACCTGCGGGTCTCGCTGCACGGCAAGCAGTGGAGCCTGACCGCCTGGGGCCGGAACATCGCCAACGAGGACTACCTGGAAGAGGTGATCGCAGCGCCGGAGTTCGGCGGCTCCTTCATCCACGAGGCGCCCGAGGACAGCTACGGCGTGGACTTCACGTACCGCTTCTGACGCGGCCTCCGAGATAGTGGCATAGGAAGTGACATAACTGTCGCTTCCTGCCACACTCCCCGGTCCATCGCGACGGGGACAGGCATGACTGACGTTCAACCGCTCAAGCTCAAAGGCGCGCCTGGCTCGCCGTACACCCGGAAGATGCTTGCCCTGCTGCGCTTCCGGCACATTCCCTACGAGTTCCTGGTCGGCGATCAGGCCACCGCGCTCGGTCTGCCCGAGCCGAAAGTAGCGCTGCTGCCCACCTTCTACCTGCCGGACGCCTCCGGGGCGCTGCAGGCGGAGGTGGACTCGACGCCGCTGATCCGCCGGTTCGAGGCGGAGCACCCCGGCCGCTCGGTGATCCCCGGCGACCCGGTGCTGGGCTTTCTCAACTATCTGCTGGAGGACTACGCGGACGAGTGGCTGACCAAGGCCATGTTCCACTACCGCTGGCGCTATCAGGCCGACATTGACAAGGCCGGCACCATCCTGCCCATGTGGCGCGGCATCTCCGAGGCGCCGGAAAAACTCGCGGCCGCGGCGAAGTTCGTCCGCGAGCGGCAGATCTCCCGGCTCTACGTGGTAGGTTCCAATGACGTCACGGCGCCGGTGATCGAGGACAGCTACCGGCGCTTTCTGACGATCTTCGACGCGCTGCTGCAGCGACACCCGTTTCTCTTCGGCCGGCGCCCCGCGTCTGCCGACTTTGCCGTCTACGCGCAGCTTACCCAGCTCGCCAAGTTCGATCCGACCCCGGCAGCGATCTGTCTCGAGCTCGCGCCGCGCGTTCACGCCTGGACGGACATGGTCGACGATCTGTCCGGCACGCCGGCCGGGGACGATGGCTGGATCGACCGGCGCGCGGCCTCCGCCGCCCTTGGCGATCTGCTTGCCGAGGTCGGCAGGGTCTACGTGCCGGCGCTGCTGGCAAACGCCGCCGCCCTGGCGGCCGGCGAGGCGCAGATGCGTACGACCATCGACGGTCGTCCCTGGGAGCAACCGGTGTTTCCCTACCAGGGCAAGTGCCTGCAGTGGATTCGTCAGGCGTTCGGCGAGCTTGCCGGCGCGGACCGGACGGCCGTTCTCGAGGTCCTGGAGGGCAGTGGCTGCGAAGCGTTGCTCGAGTCCGGATCGTGACGGCCCGGGTGCTGCTCTGGGGATTGCCGGCGCTGGCCTACGCGGCGTTCTGGATCTGGTACACGCCCCTGGGCGGACCGTTGAGCGCGGCCGAAATCGATCGCTACGCGGCGCTGCTGGCGGCACGGGGCGGCGAACCGCAGCGTCTGGCCGGCATGCGCCGGTTCATGGAGGAAGACGACGGCGGTCAGTTCGTGATGGTCAACCTGCTGCACCTGCAGGCGCAACCGCCGGAGCTGCCGGCCACCGGCGCCGGGGCAGACGCCGACGCGCTGCTCGGCCATTACATGGAACACATGTATCCTGCCCTGCTGCGGCGGGCCTGCCATCCGGTGTTTGCCGGCGCGGCCGTGTTCGATGCCATGGATCTGGTCGGCATCGACGGCGCCGAGACCTGGAGCCAGGCGGCGCTGATGCGCTACCGGAGCCGACGCGATCTGCTGGAGATCGCCACGGACCCGGCATTCGATGGCCGCCACGACTACAAGATCGCGGCGCTGGAGAAGACCATCGCGTTCCCGGTCGAGCCGGTGCTGTACCCGTCCGATCCGCGGCTGCTGCTGGCGCTCACCCTGCTGGTGCTGATCGGAGGCATCGACGCGCTGGTCTTTCGCCGCGGCCGGCGCTGAGGCACATCGGTGGCACAATTCACGTTTCCCGCGGTTGGCGCAGCCTTTCGCCACCGCCACCAGGTCACACAAGGAGCCGATCATGCAGTTTGATAATCGCATCACCCGCCTGCTGGGCGTTGAGATTCCCGTGGTTCAGGCGCCCATGGGCTGGATCGCCCGCTCGCAGCTGGCCGCAGCGGTGTCCAACGCCGGCGGGCTCGGGATCATCGAGACTTCGTCGGGGGAGCTGGATGCGATCCGCGGTGAGATCCGCAAGATGCGGACGCTGACGGACAAGCCGTTCGGCGTGAATATCGCCCAGGCGTTCGTGCGCGACCCGGACATCGTCAATTTCGTCATTGACCAGGGTGTCAAGTTCGTGACTACGTCCGCCGGTAACCCGGAGCGGTACACCGAGCAGCTGAAGAAGGCGGGGCTGACGGTCTTCCACGTGGTGCCGAGCCTGGCGGCGGCGCTGAAGGCCGTGGACTGCGGGGTCGACGGTCTTGTCGTCGAGGGGGGCGAGGGTGGCGGCTTCAAGAACCCGCGTGAGGTCGCCACCATGGTGCTGCTGCCGCTGGTACGTTCCCGCGTCGACGTGCCCATCATCGCCGCCGGCGGCTTCGTTTGTGGCCGCACCATGGCCGCCGCGTTCGCCCTGGGCGCCGAGGCGGTGCAGATGGGCACCCGCATGGTGTCGGCCGCAGAATCGCCGGTGCACGAGAACTGGAAGACGGCCATCGTCGCGGCAAAGGAAACCGACACCGTGTTCCTCAACCGCAAGCACTCGCCGGCGCTGCGGGCGCTGCGCACCGAGAAGACCACCCGGCTCGAGGACGATCCGGACACCAACGCCATGCGGGAGTTCGGTACCGCGCTGGATCTCTATTTCGGCGGCGACATGGAGGCCAGCATCGCGCTGTCGGGTCAGGTGTGCGGACGCATCGACCGCGTGCGGCCGGTAGCGGAGATACTGGCGGAGGTGCGCGAGGAGTTCTTTGACACCCTCGGCGCTT
>JBFISC010000113.1:0-11512 GCA_041608775.1 Pseudomonadales bacterium
CCGTTGGTCCTGGGTTCGAGCCCCAGACGACCCACCAACTTCCCGCCCGCCTGAACTAGAATTGGTCTCGCACCCATCAGCGAACGGGACCATCGTGATTGGCGACAACAGCGAGCAGATCCGCATCCTGCTCGACAGCGTTCGAGGACGCACTGAGCAGGAAGAGCCGCTGCTGCTCGAGTTCGTCCGGCTCTGGTGGTCACGGATACCAGAACAGGACTTGCTGCCCCGGAATGCCGTCAACGACTCCGCCGCCAGCATCGAGTGCTGGCACGCGTTCCGGCGTCGGGAACCAGAAGCGACCGAGATTCAGGCCAGCAACCCGACCGCGGCCCGGGACGGCTGGCACTCGCGCTACACGGTGGTTCGGGTCATCACCCCCGACATGCCGTTCGTCACCGACTCCGTGCTGATGGCGCTGTCTCACGACGGTCTGGTGGTCCACCATCTGGGCAACGTGGTGCTGTCCACCGAACGCGACGGCCAGGGTGACCTGGTGCGCGTATCCACGAACCCCGGCGCCGGCCACCGCGAGGTGCTGATCTACGCCGAGATTGACCGGCTCCCCGAAGGCGAGCTGCCGGCGCTCAAGCAGCGCCTGGAAACCGCCCTGAGCGACGTGCGCGCAGCGGTTGCCGATTTTCCGGCCATGAAGGCCCGCCTGGCAGACCTCACGGCCGCCATGAAGGCCTCCCCGCCGCCGCTGCCCGCGGAGGACCTGCAGGAGGCGCTGGCGTTCCTCGACTGGCTGCCTCACAACAACTTCACCTTCCTCGGCTACCGCAGCTTCGACTACCGCGACGACACCATCCGCCAGGAGGCGACCGAAACTCTCGGGGTGATGCGCAATCGCCGAACCGCCACGCCCCGACCGCTGTCAGACCAGCCGGAACGGGTGCGCGCCTTCCTGCTGAAGCCGACGCTGCTGTCGTTCTCCCAGTCGGGCACCAAGTCGCGGGTGCACCGTCCGGCCTATCCGGACTACATCGGCATCCGCAAGTTCGACGCCGACGGCAACGTGATCGGCGAGCACGGCTTCCTCGGCCTGTACACCTCGCGCGTGTACCTGGAGCGGCCGGAGAACATCCCGCTGGTGCGCCGCAAGGTCGAACGGGTGGTGGAGCGGTCCGGCCTGGACCCATTAGGGTTCGACGGCAAGGTTCTGCACCAGGTGGTGGCCACCTATCCCAAGGACGAGCTGTTCCAGATCTCCGAGGACGAGCTGTTCGACACGGCCATGGGGATCACCTACATCCACGAGCGGCGCCGGACCCGGTTGTTCGTGCGCCACGACCCGTACGGCCTGTTCGTGCACTGCCTGATCTTTCTGCCCCGGGACCTGTACAGCACGCAGGCACGCCTGAGGGTTCAGGAGATCCTGGTGGAAAGCTACGACGCCGTGGATTCGGAGTTCGAGCCGTTCTTCAGCGAGTCGATCCTGGTGCGCCTGCAGATCACGCTGCGGATCCGCCCCGGCGCGATGCCGGAGGTGGACGAGGATGCTCTGGAGGCACGCCTGGTCGCCGTCACCCGGGACTGGAACGCCGATCTGCAGGACGCGCTGGTGGAGCGTTTCGGGGAATCCCGCAGCCGTCAGATCGGCCGTGACTACGCCCTCGGCTTCCCTGCCGGCTATCGGGAGCGCTACCGCGTCGAGACCGCCGTGGAGGATCTCGACATCATCGAGGAGCTTTCAGAAGGCCGGCCGCTGGCCAGCTACTTCTACCGGCGTCCGGAGGAGCCGGCGGAAAGCCTGCACCTGAAGATTTTCCACCTGGGCTCCACCCTGCCGCTGTCAGACGTCATCGCCACCCTGGAGAACATGGGCCTGCGAATCTGCTCGGAGCATCCCTACAACCTGGAGCGGGCGACCCGGCCGCTGGCGGCACTGCTGGATTTCGATCTCGAGTACCCGAAGGCCCTGGACCTGCGGGAGATCGGCCCCCGTTTTACCGAAGCCTTCGAGCGCATCTGGTCCGGGGCGGTGGACGACGACCGCTACAACCGGCTGCTGCTGGCGGCGGGCCTCGCATGGCGCCAGATCAACGTCCTGCGTACCTACGCGCGCTACATGAAGCAGATCCGCTTCGGCTTCAGCCAGGAGTTCATCAGCGACACGCTGGTAAAGCACCCGGGCATCGCTGCCGGCCTGGTGCGCTACTTCGAGCTGAAGTTCGATCCGGAGGCCGACGGCGGTGAGGGTTTCGCAGCGCTGGAAGCGGAGCTCAGCACCGCCTTCGACGGGGTGGCGCTGCTGAACGAGGACCGGATTCTGCGCCGCTACCTGGCCCTGATGCGGGCGACCCAGCGGGTCAACTACTTCCGCACCGATGCCGACAGCGGCGAGCCACGTCCCTACCTTTCGATCAAGCTGCAGCCACGGAGCATCGCCGAGCTGCCGAAGCCGGTGCCGGCGTTCGAGATCTTCGTCGCGTCCCCGCGCATGGAAGGCGTGCATCTCAGAGGCGGCGCCATCGCGCGCGGCGGGCTGCGCTGGTCGGACCGGGCGGAGGATTACCGCACCGAGGTACTGGGCCTGGTGAAGGCGCAGACGGTGAAGAACGCGGTGATCGTCCCCACCGGCGCCAAAGGGGGGTTCATCGTCCGGCACGGTGCCGAGGATCCAGAGGCGTTCCGACAGCAGGGCGTGGCCTGCTACCAGGATTTCATCCGCGGCCTGCTCGACCTGACCGACAACGTCGTCGAGGGCGAGATCGTGCATCCTCCCGGCGTGCGCTGCCACGACGGCACGGACCCGTACCTGGTCGTAGCCGCGGACAAGGGCACCGCCAGCTTCTCCGACATCGCCAACGCCGTGGCTGCCGACTACCGGTTCTGGCTCGGCGATGCTTTTGCCTCGGGCGGCTCCAACGGCTATGACCACAAGGCCATGGGCATTACCGCACGCGGCGCCTGGGTATCGGTGCAGCGGCACTTCGCCGAGCGGGGAATCGACGTGCAGAACGACCCCTTCACCGTGCTCGGCATCGGCGACATGTCGGGCGACGTGTTCGGCAACGGGATGCTGCTGTCGAAGAGCATCAAGCTGGTGGCGGCGTTCAATCACCGCCACATCTTCCTCGATCCGGATCCGGATCCGGCCGCATCGTTCGCGGAGCGCCGCCGTCTGTTCGCCCTGCCCCGGTCGGGCTGGACCGACTACGACAGCTCGCTCATCTCCGCTGGCGGCGGGGTTCACAGCCGCAACAGCAAATCCATCAGCCTCACCGCCGAGGTCAAGGCGCGGTTCGGCATCGACGCCGACAGCCTGGCGCCGGAGGAGCTGATCCACGCGCTGCTGGCGTCGCCGGTGGGGCTGATCTGGAACGGCGGGATCGGCACCTACGTGAAGGCTGCCTCAGAGTCCCACGCCGACGTCGGCGACCGCGCCAACGACGGCCTGCGGGTCGACGCCGAGGCGCTGCGCTGTCAGGTGATCGGCGAGGGCGGAAACCTCGGCGTGACCCAGCTCGGCCGCGTTGCGTTTGCCCGCGCCGGCGGCTCCATCAACACCGACTTCATCGACAACTCCGCCGGCGTCGACTGCTCCGACCACGAGGTGAACATCAAGATCGCCCTGAATCAGCTGGTGACGGACGGAGAGCTAACCGAGAAGCATCGCAATCAGCTGCTCAAGGACATGACCGACGAGGTCGCCGACCTGGTGCTGACCAACAACTTCCGCCAGGCCCAGATGCTGAGCCTGGCGAGCCATCAGGTCCGCGATCATCCTGCCGAGTACCAGCGCTTCATCGCGCTCATGGAAAGCACCGAGCAGCTCGACCGGGCCCTGGAGGGCCTGCCCGGCGACGAGCAGCTGCTCGAGCGGGTCAGTCGCGGAGAGTCCCTGACCCGGCCCGAGCTGGCGGTGCTGATGGCGTTCGCCAAGACTCATGCCAAGAACGCGCTCAACCGCACCCGGATTCACGGGGACTCCGCCATCGCCGCGGAGATCTTCGAGCCGTTCCCGGAACTGCTGGAGCACCGGTTTCCCGCCTCGATCAACGGCCACCGTCTGGCGAGGGAGATCATCGCGACCCAGCTCGCCAACGACGTGGTGCACCACATGGGGGTTACCTTCATCACCCACCTCATGGAGTTCGTCGGCGCCAGCGTGGAGGAGATCCTGCGCGCGTATCTCGCCGCTGCTGCCTGCTTCCGGCTGCGCGAACGGTTTCGCCAGATCGAATCACTCTCCGGCGTGGACGCCAACACCCGGCTGGAGGCGCTGGCGGAACTGGTGCGGCTGGGCCGAAGGGCGACCCGCTGGCTGCTCCGTCACGAACGCAGCAACCTGGACGTGGCCGCGCTCAGCGAGCGCTACCGCGACGCCATCGAGGGTCTGCGCCACGAGCGGGAGCATCTGTTCAGCGCCGCGGTGCAGGCCGATCGTCAGGCCCGCCTCGCGCAGCTGATGGATCACGGGCTGCCGGAGACCGCGGCCAACGAGCTGGCGGGCTCCGCCGATCTCGCCACCGCCCTCACGGTCATTGCCGCCGCCGAGCGCTGCGGTGCCCGGCCCACCGACCTGGTGAGGATCTACGGCGTGCTGGGAGAGCGGTTGAGCCTGGAGTGGCTGATCGGCCGGCTCGCTCAGTTCCCGGCGTCGAGCCACTGGCAGACCATGGAGCGGGATTCCCTGGTGGACGACATGGTCATGCAGCAGGGAAACCTGGCAGCGCTCGTCCACCAGGAGGCCGGCGGCAACGTCGATGCCTGGCTGGAGGCGAATCCGACCCTGACCGGAGGCTGGCGCCGAACCGTCGAAGACGCCCAGCACGCGACCACCGCGGACTTCTCCCTCTACGCGGTGACCTGCCGTAAGCTCATCGATCTCGGCCGCCGCTGACCGCGCGCGAGGGCCGCCATGGCCTACTTCGCGTAGACGGTAGGATCCGCAACGCCGGCCGCAGCAAAGCCTTCGCGCCGCAGCCGGCAGCTGTCGCAGCGGCCGCACGCGGCTCCGGCCTGATCCGGCTGGTAGCAGGAAACCGTGCCGGCGTAGTCCACACCCAGCGCCATCCCGCGGCGCACGATTTCGGCCTTGGACAGCTCGATGAGCGGGGCGTGGATCCGAACCGGCTCGCCTTCCACCCCCGCACGGGTGGCGAGGGCCGCCATGGCCTGAAACGCCTCGATGAATTCCGGCCGGCAGTCCGGGTATCCCGAGTAGTCCACCGCGTTCACGCCGATGAAGATGTCGCCGGCATCGAGCACCTCGGCGAGAGCGAGCGCGAAGGCCAGAAAGACGGTGTTGCGCGCCGGCACGTAGGTCACCGGAATGCCGGACGTCGGCGTCTCCGGCACGGCGATGGTGGTATCGGTGAGCGCCGAGCCGCCAAACGCGGCAAGATCGATGGTCATCACCCGATGGGTAACGGCGCCGAGCCGGTCCGCCACCCGGGCCGCCGCGTCCAGCTCAACCGCATGGCGCTGCCCGTAGGCGAACGACAACGCGTGACATTCGAAGCCCTGATCCCGGGCGATGGCCAGGGTGGTGGCGGAATCGAGCCCGCCCGACAGAAGCACCACGGCTCTCGCTGCGGCCGGCTCCGGCATCAGCGCGTCAACGTCCAGGCTCGTCGCCCCAGAGCACCTTGTGCAGCTGCACCTGCAGGCGCACGGGGGCACGATCGGCGACGATCCAGTCGGCCAGCTGGCGGGCCGGGAGCTGTCCGGTGCTCGGCGAGAACAGCACCTCGCCCACCCGCTCGGTCAGGGCGAACTCGTCGCACTTCAGCCGCGCCCAGTCGTAGTCCGCGCGATCGCAGATCACGAACTTGACCTGGTCGCGCCGGGTGCAGTGTTCCAGGTTCGACCACCGGTTGCGGCCCACCTCGCCGGAGCCCGGCGTTTTGATGTCGACGATCCGGACCACTCTCGGATCAACCGCAGAGATCTCCAGCGCGCCGCTGGTCTCCAGGGACACGGCGAGACCCGCATCGCACAGGGCGGCGAGCAGTGGCAGCACGTTCGGCTGCGCCAGCGGCTCGCCGCCGGTGACGGTGGCGTGGCGCACGCCGTAGCTCAGCACCCGATCGACGATGGCGGGCAGATCCATCAGCGCACCACCGCTGAACGCGTACGCGGTATCGCAGTAGCCGCAGCGCAAAGGGCAACCGGTCAGGCGCACGAACACCGTGGGCAGACCAACGAGGGTCGTCTCGCCCTGCAGCGACAGGAAGATCTCGGTGATCCGAAGGGTGCTCCCGGGCTGCGCGGTCACAGCGAACTCCCGCCTCGCGGTCAGAGCTCCGCCAGATACGTCTGCGCGAGCCCGGCAGCCGAAGACTGCGGGAAGTCGGTGCGCACCCGGTTGAGAAACTCGCGGGCGCGAGGGACATCGCCGAGCCGGTGATAGACCACGCCGAGCTTGTACAACGCATCCGGCACCTTCTGATGGTCCGGGTAGAGGTTCACCACCTGGGCGAAGGACTGCCGCGCCGCTTCGGCATCGTCCTGAGCGAGCTGCAGCTCTCCAAGCCAGTAGAACGCGTTCGGGGTGTAGGCGCCGTTGGGATAGTTCTGAATCACCGCCCGGAAACCATCCGCGGACGCGGCGAACTGACGCTGCTTCATGAGGTCGAACGCCGCGGTGTAGGCCTCGCGCTCGCTCAGGCCGGACGCAGCGGTAGAGAGCCCGCCGGGCCCTGGCCCGGCCGGTCCGGGCGCGGCGCCGGCGAGGCCGGCGGCCGGCGGACGGTCGCCGGACGCCGGCGCCTGGCTGCCGCTGCGCACCGCCTGCATCCGTCGATCCAGATCCAGGTACTGCTCCTGCTGGTCCCGCGCCAGGCGCTCCAGCCGGTACTTCTGTTCCTCCACCATTCCCCGCAGATCCTGGACTTCCTGCTGCAGCACCTGCAGCTGATAGAACAGCTCCGTGAGTCGGCTGGACTGACCGGCGTCGCCGGCATCGACGCTCATGCGACGGGCATCGATGGCATCCCCGGGAACGCCCCGGGAAACGGTACCCACCGACTCCTCCACCGGGACCGCCGACCAGGCGCCGGACGTGGCCATCAGCAGCACCCCGGCTGCAGCAGCCGCCGGCAGCCGGAAAACCGCCATCGGTACGCGCCGAACTGTCTGAAGCACGGTCATGGGCGTTACCGGTAGATGAGCACGGCGCGGCGGTTGCGGGCCCAGGCGGACTCGTCGTGGCCGGGATCCTCCGGTCGCTCCTCGCCGTAACTGACGATTTCTACCTGGCGCGACGACACCCCGGACGACATCAGGAAGGTGCGGATCGAATCGGCCCGCCGCTCACCGAGCGCCAGGTTGTACTCGCGGGTGCCGCGCTCGTCTGCATGCCCCTCCACGACCACACTGCGATCCGGATTGTTGCGCAGGAAAGTAGCGTGCATTTCCAGCGTGGTGAGGTCGTTGGGGCTCAGCACCGAACGGTCGTAGGCGAAATAGAACGTCCGCTCCATGAGCCGGGTCGTGCCGGGAATGTACGGATTCATGTTCTCGTCCACTTCCACCGCCTGCGTCGTGCGCGACACGGGCGGTGGCGTGGTGTCCGGGGTCTCCACCGGCTCTGCCGACGGCTCGGTCGGCTGGCGCTGGGTTCCGGAACCGGCGCAGCCGGCCACGATCAGGCTGCCGAGCAGCAGGACCACAAAGTTCCGAGACCAAATCGTTGTCATGAAGCGCTCCAATTGCTCGATACTCACAGCATTCTGGTTATCGTTAATCGCCTTCCCGATCACATCCTGAAATCGAGAAACGGAGACCAGGCGGGTTCCCTGACGTCTCCCGAGGAGGACGGCAGGCGATACTTCACCCTGCCATCGATTGAGACGACGGCGAGTATACCTCTCCCCCGATCCTGCGTCGCATACATTAGCATCGTGCCGTTCGGCGCCAGGGACGGCGATTCGTCCCGTCCGAGCGAGGTCCCCGTGAGCACCCGCACGTCGTCCCGCTCGAGATCCTGCCAGGCGATGTAGTCACGGCCGTTGCGGCGATGAACGTAGACCAGGTGGGTGCCGTCCGGCAGCAGCCGGGCCCGGGCGTTATAGCTGCCCTCGAAGGTCAGACGCTCCACCAGGTTGGTAGCCAGCTCGAGCCGGTAGATCTGCGGCGCGCCGCCGCGGTCCGAGGTGAAGATGATGTAGCGGCCGTCGGGGGAAAAGCTCGGCTCGGTGTCGATGGCGTGATGCCGGGTTAGACGGCGCAGCCCCTTGTCCGCCAGGTTCATCAGGTAGATCTCCGGGTTGCCGTCCCGGGACAGCACCATCACCATGCTGCGCCCATCGGGCGAGAACACCGGCGAGCCGTTGATCCCGCTGAACCGGGAGAAGGTCTCCCGCGCGCCGGTGGCAAGGTCCTGAATCACCACGATCTGACGGCTGTCCTGCCAGGTCACGAACGCGACCCGCCGACCGTCGGGACCCCAGCTCGGCGACATGATGGGCTCCCTGGACGAGTAGAGGGTGCGGGATCGCTCCCCGTCCACGTCGGCGAGCTCAAGAGCGTAGGTTGCCGCCGGAGAGCCCGGGTTCTTGCCGAGCACGTAGAGTATTTTGGTGGAGAACGCGCCGGGAATTCCGGTGATCGCCTCGAACACGTCGTCGGCCACCTGGTGCGCGAGGTCGCGCCATTCCGACCGCGTCCCCGTCGACTCGCCGGCCAGCATCTGGCGCTCGTTGACGGCGTCGTAGAGCCAGTAGCGGACCCGGGTGTTGCCGTTGGCCAGCGTCGTGAGGTTGCCGATCACCACGTACTCCATTCCGAGCACCTTCCAGTCACGGAAGAACAGCTGGTCCGGACGGCTCGGAAACGACAGCATGTTGTTGCGCTCCAGCGGCGCGAACTGACCGCTGCGAGCCAGGTCGAAGCCGACGATTTCGGACATCTCCTGCTGGTTGGCGAATTCCGGCCCGCGCTCGAACGGCACTACGGCAATGCGTGTCTGCTTGTCGTAACCCTGATCCACGATGATCGTGTCAAGGGTCTCCGCGGCCAGCACGGTCCCTGCCAGGCTCTGCAACAGCAGGGCCAACGTCGTGACTGCCAGTATTCTCACCGCAACAGATCCTCCGGTCTGAACAACAGGGTAAAGCGCCGGAAGTGATCCTCGAAGATGTCCGGCTCCTTGGGAACTTCGAAACGCCTGGCCTTACGCACCGCGGCTTCCGCGGAGCGATCGAAGGCGCTGTTGCCGCTCGATTCCAGAACGGTCACCGCCACCACGTCGCCGGTGGGTACCAGCTCCACGAGCAGCTTCGCCTCCATGCGGTTACGCGCCGAAGGCGGCCGCGACCAGTTCGCGACCACCGCCTGATAAATGCCCTGGCGGTAGCTCTGCGCCACCGCCTCGTCGGCCTCGGCTTCGATCTCGGCGAGCTCGGATGCCTCGCTTTCCAGCGCGTCCTGGAACGCGGTCCGGGCCAGGGCATCGAGGCGCTCCTGGCGTGCTTTCTCCTCGGCTTCCCGCCTCGCCTGCTCCTCGGCCCGCCGACGCTCGGCCTCGGGATCCGGCTGCGGCTTGCTCTCGGGCTTCGGCTGCGGCTTGGGTTCCGGCTTCGGCTCGGGCGTGACCGGCGCGGGCTGGGGCGTGGGCTCCGGCTGGGGCTTGGGTCTGGCCGGCGCCGGCTTCGACTCGAGCACGACCAGCGTGGACTGCACCGCTCTGGGGGGCTCGATGATGCGCGTCTCCCGAATGCTGGGATTCCAGTTCGCATACAGCGCAGCCGCCGCGCCCAGGTGCAGAACTAGCGCGAGCAACAGCGGCACAGCGTATTGCCGGACGGCTTCGAACACGGAATGTCAGCCTTCCGCCAGATCCGGCGGCTCGGTGATCAGGCCGACGCTCTTCGCGCCCGCCTTCTGCAGCACCGTCATCACCCGCACCACCATGCCGTAGTCGAGGGAATGGTCGGCCTTCACGTACACGGGCACGTCTTCCCGGGCGCGCAGGATCTTGCCCGCCTGATCCTCCAGGGAGTAGATGGTTACCCGGGTACCCTGGTCGTCCGAGTTCTGAATGCCCAGGTTCACGAAGATGGCGCCGTCGGCCCGCACCGAGATCACCAGCGGATCCTGCTGGTCCTGTTCCACCGGCTCCGACGGTGCGTCGGGCAGATCCACCACCACGCCCTGGGTGAGCAGCGGCGCGGTTGCCATGAAGATCACCAGCAGCACCAGCATCACGTCGATGTAGGGGACGACGTTGATCTCCGACATGGGCTTGCGGCGGCGCGCCATCGCTCGTTTCCTCAGCTCTGCCGCGCGTGGGCAACCCGGTGGAGAATGCTGATGAACTCGTCGCTGAAGGCTTCGTAACGCTTCATCAGCGCCTCCACCCGGGCGGAGAAGCGGTTGTAGCCGATCACCGCGGGAATGGCGGCGAACAGCCCCATGGCGGTAGCAACCAGCGCCTCGGATATTCCGGGCGCCACGGACGCGAGCGTCGCCTGGGTCATGTTCGCCAGGCTCCGGAACGAGTTCATGATCCCCCACACCGTGCCGAACAGACCGACGTAAGGACTGGTGGAACCCACGGTCGCCAGGAATGGCAGGTGGGTCTCCAGCCGCTCCTCCTCGCGGGTGAGCGCAATCCGCATCGCGCGCTGAACGCCCTGCATGATGGCGTCGGGATCGCCGGAGCCCTCCTCCGTCAGCCGGCTGTACTCCTTGAAGCCCGCGACGAAGGCGGACTCGATGCCGGTCAGGACATCCTCGTCCACCAGCTCGCCGTAGAGCTGGCGCAGATCGATGCCCGACCAGAAGTGATCCTCGAAGTCTTCGATCTCACCCTGCACCCGGCGCAGGAAGAACCAGCGCTGAAAGATCATCACCCAGGAGATCAGCGACGCCAGCAGCAACATCAGCATGACCAGCTGCACCAGCGGGCTGGCATTGGCAATGAGCTCGAATATGGAAAGCTTCTCGGGCACCTTCGCTCCTGCTACAGATCGAGAGTCGGCTGGGCGCGACCGGTGGCGCCCGGATTGGTCAGTCCGAAATGCAGATAGGCCTTGTCGGTTACCACCCGACCGCGCGGTGTGCGCATCAGGTAGCCCTGCTGGATGAGGTACGGTTCCAGAACGTCTTCGATGGTATCGCGCTCCTCGCTGATCGCGGCGGCAAGGGAATCGAGCCCCACCGGCCCGCCGGAAAACTTGTCGATGATGGTCTCGAGCAGGCGCCTGTCCATGGCATCGAAGCCTTCCCGATCGACGTTCAGCATGTCCAGCGCCTGATCCGCCACGTCGCCGCTGATCACCCCGTCGGCGCGCACCTCGGCGAAATCCCGCACCCGCCGCAGCAGGCGGTTCGCGATTCGCGGCGTGCCCCGGGATCGCCGCGCGACCTCGTCGGCACCGTCGTCGCGAATCGACAGCCCCAGCTTGCCCGCCGAGCGCAGCACGATCCGGCTGAGCTGTTCGACCGTGTAGAACTCCAATCGTTGCACGATGCCGAAGCGATCCCGCAGCGGCGAGGTGAGCAACCCCGCGCGGGTCGTGGCGCCCACCAGGGTGAAGCGCGGCAAGTCCAGCTTCAG
>JBFISC010000114.1:0-11466 GCA_041608775.1 Pseudomonadales bacterium
GCCGCGTCGGCGGCCGAGCCGGAGCCCGATGCTCCGCTGCCCGCAGCCGCCTCTTCCGCTCCGCCGTCCCGCTGGCCGCCACCGGCAAGCCAGGCCTCCAGCGCAATCCGGGTCTCTGACACCTGCGCCGGATCGGCGGGCTGGTGCCGCCGGGCGGCTGCCAGCAGGTCCTTGAAGCAATCCACCGCCCTCAGGAGAGCGTCGACCATCGGTCGGGTCACGCTCACGGACCCGTCCCGGACCTCGTCCATGAGGGTTTCCATGACGTGGGTGACGTCGGCGATCTCGACGAAGCCGAACGTCGCGGCGCCTCCTTTGATGGAGTGCGCGGCCCGGAACACGGTGTTGATGCGTTCCGGATCGTCGGGCTCGAACACCATCTCCAGGAGCTCGGCTTCCATCGCGGCGATGAGCTCGTCGGCTTCCTCGAAGAAGATCTGATGGAACTCTTCCATGCTCATGACCAGCCGCCTGCCCGCCTCCCCAGAGTCATGCCGTTTGGATCTCGCCGGCCCGGCAGACGAAGCGCGTTCCCGGGCTCTCGCTGCGCAGCGGCAGCACCGCGTCACCAATCTCGACCAACGTGCCGGGAAAGACCCGCTGGTCGCTCACCACCGCGGCCGCCTCCGAAGAAGCGATGCGCTCCGCGATCGCGTCGATGCAGCCGTTGACTTCCGCGGTCCGGCGCTCGAAATCCTGAATGGTGCGACTGACCTTCTCGATCAGGTTATCGCGGCCATCACCGTCGACGTGGTCCTCCTGCATAGAGGCGAGCATGGTGTTGAGCTGCTCGAGCCGATCCTTCAGCGCCCGCCGCTCGTCCAGCGCCTCCCGCTGGCTGCGGCGAAGCTCCTCGTGCACGCCGACCTTTACCCGGGTGCGAACGTTGGCGTGGCTGCCGATGACCCGGGCGGCAATCCCCTGACATCCGTGACAGGTGCCGCCGACGATAACCCCGTGACCGCCGGACTGACCGACCAGAACCTGTCCGGCAGCGTAGGAATCACAGTGATTCAGGTACTCCTTCACCACCAGGTCCTGCCCTGCCCGCAGCCGAACGCCGCTGGCGAAGGCGGCGTGAATGCTGCCGCCGGCTTCCAGCATCACCTCGCGCTGCCCGCCATTCATGGCGACCTCCGAGCCGGTAATGCCGCGCCCGACCACCAGATCGCCGCCGGCCTCCAGGAACGCGTTCTCCACCGTGCCTTTCACCGTGATGTCGCCGCTGGCGATGATGGTGACGCCCGCGGCGACGTCGTTGGCGACGAGCACCGAGCCATCGAAGTGGATGTTGCCGGTGCGCAGGTCGACGAAGTCCAGCGGCAGCGTCTTGTCCACGCGAATACCCCCGGGGATCGCGACCGGGTGACCCTTGTAATCGGCAACCATCACCTCCGGGTCGTCGCCGGCCGCGCGTACGCCGGTCATGTCCTTGGGGTAGGGAATGTCCTTGCCGTCCGGGGCGGAGATGGCCTTGCCGTAGACGTCGCGGCCGGCCACGGCGCGCGTGGGTGGGTACTTGCGCAGCAGCGGCGTACCGGCCTCGACCACCAGGAATTCCCGGACCGAGTAGTGGTCGACATTGCCATGCTCGTCTTCCCGCGGGCGCGACACCTCGCACTCGAGGTCCACCAGCAGCTCGGTACGGCTGTCGATCCCGGGCTCCGGAGGCACGCCTCGAGCCACCACAAGGTCCTTCACCTCGCGCTGCCCCGCGGCCTCCGCGACTGCCCGACCTATGATGAGCTCCTCGCTGATCTCCTCCGCTGCCAGCGCCTCACGGATTCTGCCTTCGGTCACCGGCACGCCGCCCCAGGCAGGCGACGTCGTCAGCAGTGCGGTCAGGCCGTCCGCCGACACCGAGACCGTGATCCCGGCATCGACCCGGGTCGCGATCGCGACATCGCCGTACTCGGCGCCGTTCAGCCGTCTCATCAGGCCCTCGAGCGCGTCGGGCTGAAAGTGAAAATCACCGAAGCCGTGGGCATCGATCAGTTGCCGCAGCCCGTCGAGATCCAGCAGAGCGGACTCGTCGGCAGGCACGACGGAGGCGTAGAGCACATTGCTGTCCTCGTCGAAGCTCAGCGACAACGCAGCATGAGCCGGTCCCTCGCCGACTTCGTCCGCCCACGCAGGGTCCTGCTCGGCCCCTGCGGCCGCGGGGGACGAGCCGGCGTCGTCTGTTGAGCCATCCTGCGCCATAAACCGGGCGACACTTCGAAGCTTCTTCTAGACTTTCAGTGTAGTTCAGCCACCGGGCACACCAGACCGAGGTGGATCGGCCTTCCGACACCCGTGGGCAGTCAAGATCCGCGGTGACCCGCCGATACATTCCGTGCAGCGTTCTCAGTGCGCGGCGCGGCGGCATCAGGGAACCAGGAGGACATCGATGTTGGAGAAAGCCTTGACGATCAAGGGCCGCCTGATCGCCCTGCTGGCCTTTCTGTCCCTGATGCTCATGACCGTAGGCACCCTCGGCATCTACGGTATGAACCAGAGCAACCAGGACCTGCTCGGCGTCTATCAGGAGCGGACGCTGCCCACCAGTCAGATCGCCGACATCCGCGCCCTGCTCATGCGCAACCGCATGCTGGCCCTGGATGCGGTGAACGATCCCGCACCCGACGTCATCCGCGCCAAAGCGAACCAGATCGCGGACAACGAGCGGCGTGCAGACCAGCTCTGGCAGAGCTACACCGACCGCACCCTCGAGCCCATCGAACGGCAGCTGGCTGCCAGCTTTGGCGTGAGCAGAGACCGATTCGTCGAGCAGGGCCTGAGCGCGACGATGTCGGCGCTTCAGGCCGGCCGCCTGGAACAGGGATTCAGCCTCGCCGTCGAGACGATGGAGCCGACCTTCGAGCCGGTAGTCGAGCAGGCGGATCGGCTGTTGGCCCACCAGGTGGAGCAGGCACGGCGCGACTACGACGACGCCACCAACCTGTTCGGCATGGTCCGTGCGATCATGATCGCCGCGATGCTGATCGCCATCCTGCTCGCCATCATGGTTGGCTCCATGATCATGCGCGCCATCGTGAACCCGCTGGGCGAGGCAATCCGGATCGCCGATCACATCGCGACTGGTGATCTCACCGATCGAATCGACCCCCACCGCAACGACGAGGTCGGCAGCCTCCTCGACGCCATGCAGCGCATGAGCGACCTGCTGCGCAGGCTCGTGCATGAGGTGACCGAGTCGAGCCTGACGGTCGCTTCCGAGGCCAGGCAGATCGCCGCCGGCAACGTCAGCCTCTCGCAGCGGACGGAGGAGCAGGCCTCGTCCCTCGAGCAGACCGCGTCCGCCATGGAACAGATGACCTCGACGGTCCGACAGAGCGCGGAGAACGCCGGTCACGCCAACCACCTCGCCGGCGAGGCCCGGCAGTCGGCGGAAAAGGGCGGGATGGTGGTGACCAGCGCCATTGCCGCAATGAACGAGATCAACCAATCGTCGAAGCAGGTCGCAGACATCATCAGCGTCATCGATGACATCGCGTTCCAGACCAACCTGCTGGCGCTGAACGCGGCTGTAGAAGCCGCCCGCGCCGGCGACCAGGGTCGGGGATTCGCCGTCGTCGCGGCGGAGGTCAGAAACCTGGCGCAACGCTCTGCGAGCTCCGCCAAGGAGATCAAGGCCCTGATCGAAGATTCCGTGAGCAAGGTGACTCAAGGTACGCGACTGGTGGAGAACTCCGGGGACACCCTGAACGAGATCATCGAACGCGTGAACAAGGTCACCGAGATCGTCGCGGAGATCGCGGCGGCCAGCGAAGAGCAGTCGTGCGGCATCGAAGAAGTTAACAAGGCCATCATTCAGCTCGACGAGCTGACGCAGCAGAACGCCGCCATGGTCGAGGAAGCGACCGCCTCGAGCCAGGCCCAGGCCGACCTTGCCGGCAAGCTGCACGAGCTGGTGAAGCAGTACCGAATCGAGCGGGACCCCGAGAGCGCGGTCGAACCGGCGTCTCCCACGACTACCACGCCATCGCAGGTGCCGCCGGTGGAGCGACGCGGGCCGAACCGGCCCTGGGGAGCGGACGCTTCCCGCGAGCACGACGCTGACCGCCGCCCCGCCCGGGCACCGGCTGCCACCGGAACCAACGACACCGAATGGGAAGCGTTCTGACGCAACCGTTCCGGTAGCACGATTCCCATACCCCGCGCGGCCGGCGCTTCCAACCATCGCACACTCCCCGCGTGAACGGCGTCACAGACCCGCCCTTCGGCTGTTATCGAATCCCCGCAACTCGTGCAGACTGATGACGGTCCGGTTCTGCCGCCCGCGGAACCGGCAGGAAATGCCCGTCAGGGAGAGACGATCAGACCATGAGACCCGCCCTCGAGGACCAGACGAGCACAGACGTCGATGGCGATGGCGCTGCCTGCCGGGCCGTCTACCTGACGCAGCCGGACGACATCGCGCCCATGCTCAAGGTGCTGCGCGATCACTCGGCAGTCCTGGAGCTGCGTCTGGTCGGCGTCGAGGGCCACTATCGGGGGCGCGTGCTGGACCTCGGAAAAGGCCACTTCCTGCTCGAAGACATCCGACCCCGGGACGGTCTGGCTCATCTCCGGCGCGGCGCCCGTTTCAGCTTTGCCGCCCGGGTGGAAGACCTCTACATCTGCGGCGAGGACTGCCGGGTCACCCGAGTCGAATCGGAGCGCGGCCTGCCCTACTTCCGTGCCGACCTGCCGAAACGCCTGCTGCGGCACCGGCGCCGGCGCCATGCCCGGATCACCCTGCCGCCGCGGGTCCGGCCGGACGAGGGCAGCATCTGGGTGACCCGCGAGCACGCCAGCGCGGATCTGCAGTGCAGAATCATCGACATCTCCGTCGGCGGCGCCCGGATTGCCTTCAATGGGGCCATTCTGCCTTCCCTGCAGAGCGACGAGGTGCTTCCGAACTGCCAGCTCAGGGTGAGCCAGTCGCTGGCTTTCGAGAGCTCTGCCGTGATCCGTCACACCGCCTGGGACGCGGCGCAACGCATGACGGTCTGCGGCATCGAGTTCACCGGCATGACGGTCGGCGACCGCCGCCGCCTCGAGCACTACGTTTCCCAGCTCACGGCTCGACCTCAGAAATCCTGAGCCCGACCTATACTTCTTCGAATGAGCTGGCAGGTTTTTACACTCATCCAGGTCGTGGTGTTTGCCCTCGCCGCCATCGGTGCGCTGTCGATGCGCAATCGCAGCCTGCGGCTGCGCAACGATCAGCTGTTGTCGCTGTGCGCTGACGCCCACACGGAGCTGGTCAACGTCACCACGCGGCTGAGCGAGGCGGACCAGGTTCCCTCACCCGAGCAGCTTCTCGAGCAGCGCGTCAGGGCCCTGATCGGCGACGACCTGGTGCTCACCGTGCGGCGCCTCGTGCTGGAGAACGAGATCGAGCCGAGCCCGGACTTCAGCGGGCGGCTGAGCGAGTACCTGAACGGCCAGGTGTCGAGCCCCGCGGACGCGCCAACCGCCGGGGATCAGTCAGCTGCGTTCGAGACCGCCGGGACCGACGGAGCGCTGCCGCCGGAGGAAGAGTTCGTTCGCCGCTGGCGATCCGCTCGCGAGGAGTGCCAGCAACTGGCGATGTTCCTGGTCGCTGAGAATCCCGAGATCCTGCCGGCGATCCGGCAGCTGTTCGAGGTCGTAGCGCCTCTGGATCATGCCTACGGGATCAGCCTGCCGCCGCTGGCGCTGCCCCACACGGCGCCCGCCGATGCCAGCGAAGACCCCGCCGACTCGGACCCCCAGGATCCCGCGGCTGACGTCGCTGACGACACGCTGGATCAGGCTGCGCTGGATGCTCTGCTTGAGGAGACCGAGGTCGGCGCGCAGCCGGGCGGCACGGACGAGTCCACGGCCAGCGCGCCGGCCGGGGAAGGCCATGACCGGTCCGTTGCCGGGGCCGACGACCGGGCAGGCGAAGACGAGCCCATGCCGGCAGACGCGGCGCGCACCGGCACGGGCTAGACTGCCGCAGCGCGCTCCGCTAGCGGCCGGCGAGAAACCGCCGCCAGTCGGCGGCATCATCCACGTCCCAGATCTCCCGCAGCTGCGTCACCGAGAGAGAGGCGGCCGCGGCGCGCTCCAGCGTGATCTCGAGAACCCGGTCGGTCCCCCAGGGCACCCCTTCGAACAGCACGGGCAGGTTGTGCTCTACCGTGCGCGCGACGCCGATCAAACCGTAGCCTCCGTCCTCGGCCGGACCCACAACGACATCGCAGGCATCGAGCGCGGCCAGAGCCTGCACGACATACGCCCCATCCAGATCCGGGCAATCGGAGCCGACCACGACGGCCCGGGGCGTCTCCGCGAGACTGCGCCGCAGGGCGTCGCACATGCGCGTCCCCAGGTCACCGTCGCATTGCGTCCGCAGGGCGTCGATGCCGGCGGGTAGCAGGGGCGTCACGGCCGCGGCAGGGCCCGCGACCCAGACCTGCGTCGCCACGCCGTCGAGACCGCTGAGCTGGCGCAGCGCGTGCTGCAGCAGCTCGCAGTGCGCGCGCAGCGCCGCCGCAGCGCCGATCTCGGCGGCGAGCCGGCGCTTGACCGCGCCGAGCACGGGGGCGCGGGTGAAGATGCACAGGGTCGAGCGAGTCAACGGTAGTACTCCCGGGCCAGCAGCGCCGCGTCCGCACCCAGCCAGTAGCGCAGCCGGAACCACCACATGGTCAGCACGGTTCGAACCACCCCGTGCTGCCGCCAGCGGCGCGAAGACGTGGTCAGCGTCTCCGGCCGCGCCACCGGCCGGCACAGCCGCTTCAGCCGGCGGCTCAGCTCGATGTCCTCCATCAGCGGCTGCCGCGGCATGCCGCCCGCCCGGCGCAGCAGCGCGCGGTGCACGAACATGCCCTGATCACCGGTGCAGATCCCGGACAGACGGGAGCGCTGACGCATCATGAACGCAACCACGCCGAGCCCGGGGCTCGCCGGGTGGAACCTCACGTCGAACCGCCCCCAAAGGGGCGGCCCGGCGTCGGCTGCCGCGAGCGTGAGAAGAAACCTCAATGGCCGCCCCACGCCGCCCGAATCCGCGTGCAGAAGCCAGATCCAGTCTGTACGCGCGGCGGCGATGCCGGCGGCCAGCTGCTCGCCCCGCCCGGGCGGGCATCGAATCAGCCTGGCGCCGTGGACGGCCGCCGGCGCACACGGATCGTCGCGACTGCCGCCATCCGCCACCAGAACCTCCAGGTCGGCATGACCGGCCGGGTCGAGCTCCTCGAGCAGGCGCGCCAGCGCCGGTGCGTCGTTGCGCACCGGAATCACCACCGACAGCAGCGGGGCATGATTGCCCGGCATGACGAGGCGATCAGCCGTCGTTGGCGGCGATGCCGAACTGCGCCAGGATCTCGGCGCGATGCTCGTCCAGGCGCGGCGCCCGGCGGTACACATCGGTAGGCGTCCGGGAGAACTTGAGCGGCGGGCCGGCCACGCTGACCCGCGGATTGTCCCCCGGCAGGTCTACCTCGCAGATCATGTTGCGGGCCTTCAGGTGAGGATCGGCGAACAGATCCGCGGCGGTGTTGACAGGCCCGCACGGCACCTCGCCGCCAAGCGCCGCCACCACGTCGTGCTTCGACCGCGATCCGGTCCACGCCTCGATGGCCTGGTTGACGAACCCCCGGTTGGCCGAGCGCGCGCGCACGTCGCGACTGCGCTCGTCATCGACCAGGTCGGGCCGGCCCATCGCGGCGCAAAGCGCCTCCCACTGCCTGGGTCGCGGCGCAGCAATCGCCACCGCGCCATCGGCCGTGGGGTAGATGTCGAACGGGCAGAGGTTCGGATGACCGGAGTCGCGGGGGCCGAGCGACGCTCCCGCGTAGCTGTAGTTGACCACCACGGTCTCGCAGAGAAAGGTGATCGCGTCGTACATGCTCACGTCGACGAACTGACCGCGACCCGACACCCGGGCCTGGTGCACGGCGGCAACCACCCCGAGGGCCATGAGCGTGCCGGGGTACAGATCGCCGACGCTGGCGCCGCAGGGATAGCCGCCACCGCCGGCCGGTCCGGTGATGTGCGCCAGACCACCCATGGACTGCGCGACGATGTCGAACGCCGGCCACCCGACGTACGGGCTCTCGCCCGTGCGCGGATCGCCGAACCCGCGGATTGCCGCGTAGACGATGCGGGGGTTGCGCGCCGCAACCGCCTCGTAGCCGCAGCCGAGCCGGTCCATCACGCCGGCGCGGGTGTTCTCCAGCACCACGTCGGCCTGCTCGCACATGCCCAGGAAGATCTCCCGATCGGCGTCCGTCTTCAGGTCGAGCTTTATGGAACGCTTGTTGCGGTTGATGCTGGCGAAGTAACCACCGTAGTCGCAGCCGGCGTTCCGTCCCGAACTCGGCGTCGCGAAGTCCGGCGGATGGGGCGGCGTACCGCGGCTCATGTCGCCGGCGGGCGGTTCGATCTTGATAACATCCGCCCCCAGGTCGGCGAGGATGGCCGAGCCGAACGGACCGGCCAGCGCCATGGTGCAATCGAGAACGGTGAGATCCGTGAGCGGTCCGCTGCGCGTGCCTGACGTCATCTGCTGCCCCCCGGCGTGAACCACGAGCGTGGTAGCCCCGCCAGGAATCGAACCTGGATCTGCCGCTTAGGAGGCGGCCGTTCTATCCGTTGAACTACGAGGCCATCTTCGAGCCGCGAGTGTAACAGCCCGGCGCGTCGGGTGGACGGGGGCGCGCTACGGACCGGCAAACAGGATCATGATGCCGGCCGCCACGGCCGAGCCGATCACGCCCGCCACGTTGGGCCCCATGGCATGCATCAGCAGGTAGTTGTGGGGGTTGGCCTCCAGCCCCACCCGGTTCGCCACTCGCGATGCCATGGGCACCGCCGAAACGCCGGCGGCGCCGATGAGGGGATTGATGGGCTCCCGGATCAGCAGGTTCATCAGCTTGCCCATCAGCACGCCACTGGCGGTGCCGAGCGCGAACGCAACCATGCCGAGCAGCAGGATCCCCAGGGTGCTGGGCACCAGAAACTGCCCGGCCGACAGCTTGGAGCCAACGGCCAGGCCGAGGAATATCGTGACGATGTTGATCAGCGAGGTCTGGGTCGTCTCCGACAGGCGATCGACGACGCCGCATTCGCGCATGAGGTTGCCAAAGCAGAACATGCCGAGCAGCGGCGCCGCCGAGGGCAGCAGCAGGGCCACCAGCAGCAGCAGCAGCAGCGGAAACAGAATCCGTTCGGCGCGGGACACCGCGCGCAGCTGACGCATCTCGATCGCTCGCTCCTCGGGCGAGGTCAGCAGCCGCATGATGGGCGACTGAATCAGCGGCACCAGCGCCATGTAGGAGTAGGCGGCCACCGCGATCGCGCCCAGCAGATCCGGCGCCAGAATGCCCGCCACGTAGATCGCCGTCGGGCCGTCGGCGCCGCCGATGATGCCGATGGCCGCCGCCTCCCGCAGGCTGAAGTCGAAGACGCCCATGGTGCTCAGACCGAGCGCGCCGAGCAGCGTGGCAAAGATGCCGAACTGGGCAGCCGCGCCGAGAAACAGGGTCTTGGGATTGGCCAGCAGCGGGCCGAAGTCGGTCAGCGCGCCCACCCCCATGAAGATGATCAGCGGGAACGCGCCGGATTCGATGCCCACCACGTAGGCGAGATGCAGCAGACCGCTGCCGGTGGCGATCTCGACGCCGGGGATGTTACTGAGAATGCCGCCGAAGCCGATGGTCACCAGCAGCAGCGGCTCGAACCTGCGAACGATGGCGAGGTAAAGCAGCAGCAGGCCCACACCGATCATGACCAGCTGCCCCCAGGTCATCTGGTACAGCCCCGATGAGGCCCACAGCTCGCCGAGCAGTTCCATTCAGATGCGCACGCCGGCCATCAGCCGAGGGACACCAGCGGGTCGCCCGCAGCGACGGCATCTCCGGCGGCCACGTGCACTTCGGCCACCGACCCGTCCCGGGGGGCGCTGATCTCGGTCTCCATCTTCATCGCCTCGACGATCACCAGCGGCTGGCCCGAGGCCACGTGGTCTCCCGGCGCCACCAGCACCTTGACCACGGTGCCTCCGAGGCCGGCGGGGACGATGTCGCCGCCCTCACCCGCCGCCACGGGCTGGCCGCCGCTGTCGGCCGCCGGCCGCGCCGAGGTCACGGTGCCGGACTCCGCCACCTCCACCCGATAGGCCTTGCCGTTGACCTTGACGTCATACGTAACCGCTCCGCCCTGCTCCCGGCGGGCGCTGCCGTTGTCCGCGCCGCCGGCCTGACGCTGCGCGGGGGTGGCTGCCAGATTGGTTCCGGCCGGCGGCTCGGTTCCCGGCGGGGGCTCGAAGGCGTCCGGGTCGCCCCGGTGCTTCAGAAACTTCAGCCCGACCTGCGGGAACAGGGCGTAGGTCAGCACGTCGTCGATGCTCTCCCCCGCGAGCCGGATGCCCTGTTCCTTGGCCAGGCGGGTGAGCTCGTCGCGCAGCGACTCGAGCTCAGGCACCAGCAGATCGGCCGGCCGACAGGTGATTGGCGCTTCGCCCTCTCCGAGAACCTGTCGCTGCAGGGCTTCGTTCAGCGGGGCCGGGGTGGCGCCGTACTCGCCCTTCAGCACGCCTTCGGTCTCGCGGGTGACGCTTTTGTAGCGTTCGCCGGTCAGCACGTTGATGACGGCCTGGGTGCCGACGATCTGCGACGTCGGGGTGACCAGAGGGATGTAACCGAGGTCTTCGCGCACCCGCGGTATCTCTTCCAGCACCTCGTCGAGCCGATCGCTGGCGTTCTGCTCGCGTAGCTGATTCTCCAGGTTGGTCAGCATCCCGCCGGGGACCTGCGCCACGAGAATGCGTGAATCCACCCCCCGGAGGGAGCCCTCGAAACGGGCGTACTTCTTGCGGACCTCGCGGAAGTAGGCGGCGATTTTCTCCAGCAGACGGATGTCGAGACCGGTATCCCGATCGCTGCCTTCGAGTATCGCGACCAGGGATTCCGTGGCCGAATGTCCGTACGTCATGCTCATTGAAGACACCGCCGAATCGACGTTGTCGATGCCCGCTTCGATGGCCTTGAGGTAGGTGGCCGTGGACATTCCCGTGGTGGCGTGACACTGCATGTGCACGGGTATGCTGAGCGTCTCCTTCAGCCGACTGACCAGCTCGAACGCCGTGTACGGGCGCAGCAGCCCCGCCATGTCCTTGATGCACAGGGAGTGCGCGCCCAGATCCTCGATCCGTCGCGCCAGATCGACCCACAGATCCACGGTGTGCACGGGGCTGACGGTGTAGGAGATCGTGCCCTGGGCATGCTTCTCCACGGCCAGGGTGGCTTCGATGGCGGTCTGCAGGTTCCGCATGTCGTTCATGGCATCGAAGATGCGGAACACATCGACGCCGTTCGCGGCCGCCCGCTCGACGAACTTGCGCACCACGTCGTCCGCGTAATGCCGGTAGCCGAGGATGTTCTGGCCGCGGAGCAGCATCTGCTGCGGCGTGTTGGGCATGGCAGCCTTGAGCCTGCGGATCCGCTCCCA
>JBFISC010000115.1:0-11429 GCA_041608775.1 Pseudomonadales bacterium
CAGGCGGCGACGGCAGCACCCGCGGTGGCCGAGGCAGCGCCGAACAGATGATGCCCGCAGGCGTGACCGGCGCCGCCGGGCTGCAGCGGTTGCCGCACCGCCACCGCAGCCTGGGACAGCCCCGGCAGCGCATCGAATTCCGCCAGAATGCCGATCACCGGCTTGCCGCTGCCGGCGCTGGCGACGAAGGCAGTGGGTATGTCCGCTACGCCGGGTTGGACGGAAAACCCGCGCTGCTCGAGAAACCCCCGCAGCCGCTGGCTGCTGTTCTCTTCGAGGTAGCCGAGTTCCGCCAGCCGCCAGATGTCGTCAGCCAGCGCGATGGCCGCCTTCGCCTCGGCATCGACCAGCGCAACCACATCGTCGCCGACGCCGTGGGCTGCGCCAGCCGCGAGGATTCCGCATGCCGCCAGCGCCTGCGCCCGACCCCGCAACCGCACCCACCACGCCAAGCCCATGACCTTCTCCCTGCAACAAAACCTCACTGTGCCGGGGATACCGACCCAGCGCAATTCGGCCGCGCGGGGACTCAATTGTCAGACACGTTCAGGTTGCGTTAAGTTGGCGCCCCCTAGGATGTGGCCGGTAACACGGTCGGAGCCGCTGTATGGAACCCCTGTCGCGCCCGGATCGAACAACCTCCCCAGGGCTCGGCCTGCTGGCCGTCACGGTGGTGCTGGCGTCTTCGCTGGCGGCGCCCCTCGCCGCGCTGCCGCCCGCCGACCCGGACCCCGCCAGCCTGCTCCGCGCCGGCGAACCGGTGACGAGCATTCCGAGCGCCGACGGCGTGCGCAACTTCGAGGCCCTGGACGAGGCCCACGTCATGCTCTCCACCGCCGGGAACCGCTATCTGCTGACCCTGAACCGGGACTGCTTCGGCTTGCGCTGGGCGCGTCACGTGGGCGTGACGGCCTCCGGCAACACCATCTGGGCCGGGTTCGACGCGGTGACCGCCGACGGGGAAGCCTGCGCGATCCGCGAGATCCACCGCCTCGGCAACGGCGACCACGACGCCCTCTGAGGGCGCCGACGGGTCAGCGGGAAGCCGATCGGGTCGGCAGGAAGCCGATCGGGTCGGCAGGAAGCCGATCGGGTCGGCAGGAAGCCGATCAGGTCGGCAGGAAGTGCACCGGGTAGCTGATGGTGGTGACGCCGACGTCCCGCTTGCCGAAGTCGAACAGGCGGATGCGGTTGAGGATCTTCGCCACCACGTCTTCGTCAGCCAGCTCCGAGGCCACGATCCGGACATCGGTAACCGAGCCCGAAGGCGCGATCACCAGCTCGAGCACCACCTTGCCCTGGAGGGTCGGATCGGCGCGAAGCGCCCGGTTGTAGATGGCGAATATGGCGCCTTTGTTGGCGTCGAAGATCCGCCGGATCTCCTCGATGCTGCGGCTGCGCGGATCCACCTCGCGCCGCTCGCGAACACCGCCCGCGCCTTGCTGACCCTCCGGAACCTCCACCTTCGTGGTCTCGCGCCCGGACAACGCCACGCCGCCGGTGTCCCTGGACAGCGCCGCGACGTTGACGCCCGCGCTGCGGGCGCTGTGCTTCGAGGTGAGCACGGAACGGTCGATGGTAGCCGCCTCACCGGCACCGCGCCGAATGGCCGCGGTGTCCTGGAGCTTGCTCACGTCCACGGCCTCGCGCATGTCGGCGAAGGCGTCCTTGAAGGCCAGCAGACCGGAAGTCGCCGCCTTCTCGCGGGCGTCTGCCACGGTGGGTCGGGGCTCCGGCTTCACCTCCTTCACCGGCTCGGGCTCCGGGGGCTTCTCCGGCTCCGGCTTGGGTTCTTCCTTGACCTCCTCCTGCTTCGGCGGCGGCGGCGGGATCACGGGCCGGGGCTTCTCCATGACGATGCGGGCGAGCTGGGGCGGCAGCGCCTCCTGTTCCTCCCGCGACACCTCCGGCAGCGTGAGGAATGGCAGCACCAGGCCGACCCCGGCAACCGCCATCAGGCAGATCGTCAGCCAGCGCTTCAGCTCTCGGCTGTCTTCCCTTCCCAGCGCCCACGGCAGCGCGAACGCGTTCGGGTGATAGACGTGGGCAGCGCTCATGCTTCCGCCTCCGGCATCACCCGGTTCACCGCCAGCGAGATCCGCGCGAAGTCCTCGCTCTGACAGGTGACCATGATTTTCTTCAGCAGCCAGTAAGGCAGCTCGTGATCGCCCATGATGGTGATCTCATGGCCGCCCTCCGGTATCGCCCCACGGCGGCCGGCGTGGTGAGCAAGCTCTTCGCGGAGACCCGGAATCACGTTGCCGGACGCCGCCGCAAGCTCGGCCACCCGGGCGACCGGTCGCCCCTGCACGACGACATCGTCGCGGCTGACCGAAATGACCAGGCGGTTGTCCGGGCGCTGTTCCGACGTGGATTCCGGCAGCTTGATCTTCGAGCTGGTCTGCAGCACCTCGACCTCGGACGAGTTCACCATCAGGAAAAACACCAGGATGGTGAAGATGTCCATCAACGAGACCAGGTTCAGGGCCGCGCCTTTGCGTCGCTTCTCCTGGGACCTCCGCCGCTGCTCGTGTCGCATCCGGCTCATGAGCGGCCTCCACCATTACCGGCGTCCGCGGCACCGGCGACACCAGGCGACGAAGCGTCGCCTGCCGACGTTGGAGCATCGCCCAGCGAGATCACCGGAAACAGCTCGGCCTGCACCACGTCCATGTGCTGCACGGTGGGATACGAGCGCACCGTGTCCATCACCGAGACCAGGGTCTGATAGGGAATGTCCTGCTCCAGCAGCACCATGATGTCCTGCTTTTCCGGCATCCTGCGCTTGAGCGCCTGCATGACGGTGGACAGCCCGGCGTAGTCATAGGCGCCGTCGAGCTTGGGCAGGGTCTTGATGACGCCGCCCCGGCCGTCGGCCACCACCAGCGCGGTGCCCGTCACGGTCACCTCCAGGTGCACGGCATCCGGATCGAAATCGGCCGCCGCGCTCTCGCCGGCAGGGAAGTTCAGATCGATCACCGTGGTGTGGGTGAACACCATGGACAGCAGCAGCACCGGCACCAGCACGATCATCAGGTTCATGAACGGGGTGACGTCGAGGTCAGCGGCCTCGTGGTGCTTCTTGATTCGTTTCCTGACGCGATCCATGGTCGGGTCCTTCTGCCGAGTAGTGCCGGATGCTCGAGTCCGCCGCGGGCCGGGCGCTGGCCTTCGCCCGCGGCGCGCGCGGCTAGGCCTTGGCCGCCGTCCTGGCAGCGGCGGGCTGGCTGGCTACCCGATCCTCGCCTTCCATCAGGTTGAGGAACTTCACCACCGCGATCTCGAGGCTCTCGACGATGGCCGACGTCTTGCTCTGCAGCACCGAATGGATCAGCAGCAGCGGGATCGCGGCCATCAGCCCGAACGCCGTGGTGTTCATGGCGATGGAGATACTCTCCGACAGCAGCGTGGCCTTCTCGGCGGGATCGGCGTTAGCCACCGCGGTGAACGCGGCGATCAGGCCGATGATGGTGCCGAGCAGCCCGAGCAGCGTGGCTATGTTGGCGAAGGTCGCCAGGTACGGGGTGCGCCGCTCGATGTTCGGCAGCACTTCGAGCAGGCCTTCCTCCATGGCGTACTCGATGTCATCCCGACGGCGTGAGGAGCCGCGCCGGTTGAGTCCGTCCGCCACGATACGGCTCACCGCAGAGCGCGACTTCTGCACCACGCTTGCCAGCTCGCGCTGATTGCGCTGCTTCAGCAGCGGCAGAATCTTCTCGTAGTCGCGCCGGTTGATGCGGGTCTGGTTCGCCAGGTAGAAGTAGCGTTCCAGGGCAATGGCGACGCCGATGCCAAGTACCACCGCAATGGGGTACATGAACGGCCCACCCTCCTGGAAGAAGCTGACCACGCTCTGATACATGTCCATGTAATTACTCCTTGGAGTCGCTCGAAGAGTCGCTCGCTGTTGAATCGGAGGCGGCTGCGGAGGCCTCGAAGTAAGACAGCTCGCGCCGGTACGCCGGTGGGTACAGGCGACGAAACAGCTCCACTTCCGCGAATTCCGTCCTCAGCTCGATCTCTGGCAGGCCATCCGGCTGCTGCCAGGGAACGATATACAGAACCTTCGGCAGCTCTTGGTTGCCGGAGATCACGGTTTCGTCAAGCTCGATCACGCCGCCAGGCGTTCTGTCGGCTGGTTCACGGGCCGGCGCGCGCTCTGCCGCCGCGTCTGCTGCCTGGACTGCACCGGGCACCAGTGCCAGCAGCGGGACCAGCACCAGCAGCAGGCGCAAGCCAGCCACCGGCCGGCGCTCCCAGACCAGGGGCGTCGCCGGAATCACGACCCCAGCCTCCGCGTCAGATCCACCACCCAGACGTCGACCCGACGGTCGGGCTCGGTGACCAGCGCCTGATACTGCCGGTACGCGGCCAGCGCGTCGTCCAGCCGGCCCAGGTACAGATCGTAGAGAATGCCGAGATTCAGATACGCGGCCTGGTAGTCGGGCTGATACTCGAGACAGGCGAGGTAGTGAGACTCGGCCGTCTCGAACTCGCCCCGTCGCCGCAGCAGCACCCCCAGCTCGGTGCGGGCGTGGCAGTTGCCGGGATTGGCCAGCACTGCCTGCTCCAGGGCACCCACGGCCTCGCCTTCGCGGCTCTGGGCCAGATACACCTGGGCCAGGTTGATCCACGGACCGGCCAGCTCGGGCTGGTCCGAGGTGACCTCCAGCAGCAGCGCTTCCGCTTCGACCAGCCGCTGCTCCCGCAGCAGCGCGGTGGCCCGGGCGAAGACCTGGGCGTTGCTGCTGCTGACCTCCGGCAGCGGGGGCAGCGGCTTGCCCGTCGCCGAACCGTCCACGGCGGCCGCCAGCCGGGGGTCCCGTTCGGGTGCCGGCGCCGTGCCCTCGGACGCGCAGCCGGCCAGCATCACCAGGGCCACGGCGACGCTAGTGAATGCTTTCCACATAAGCCACCTCCAGTTCCGGCTTGTCGAACCGCGCCGGCATCAGCCGTCCGAGCTCGGCGAAGCTGTTTTCGATCCAGTCGTCCCAGAGACCATCCCAGCTGCGACGCATGTTGATCTCGTGCAGGGTGATGGCCTGCTCTTCGAAGGGAAACGCCTGCTCTTCCAGAAGAATCTCGTACTGCTCGGCCTCCAGGGCCGAGAGCCCGTCCGGCCGATCCGACTCCATGATCGACCGGGCCAGATCGGTGAACAGGGTGCCGATCCGATAGGTACTGGCGGTGGCGAACTCCGCCACCTCGTAGTCGGCGGCAGCCTCAAAGGCCCGCACCGCGTCTTTCAGCACCCGCTGCTTGCGCTTGAGGCTCTCCTTCAGCGGATGACCGAGGCGTACCGCGGCAAACGCGCTACGGGTGTCCTCGGCCAGCACGAACTGCGCCTGCGCCGCCAGGTAGGTCGCGCGCTCGCCGGCATTGCGGCCCATGGCGCGATGAATCTCGATCTTCTCGGCCAGCCAGTGGCGGCGCTGCTGCTCCTGGCCGCTCTGCTGATACAGGGTATCGAGCTGATGCACCGCCTCCAGGCGCTGCGGCAGCGGGCGCTGGTAGCGATTCGCGTAGTCGCGGAAGTGGGTGATCGCCGCCGCCACGTTGTCCTGCTGCAGGTACAGTTCCGCGGCGCGGTAAAGCGACTGCCGGCGCACCTCGGGGTCATCGGCGCTGCCGGCCAGTTCCACGTACTCGTCCGCGGCAGCGCTCATGTCGCCGGTCTGCTCGTACATGGACGCGAGCCGCTTGCTCACGTCGCGGGCCAGCGGGTGGTCGGGATGGGCGTCGCGGAAGCTCGAGAGCAGCCCGGCGGCGCGCGCGGTCTGACCAGCGGCCTCGGTTACCGCGACGGCGTCGTAGTGGCCCTGGATGGCGAGCTGCGCGCCGGGCGCGATGTCCGACAGGCGCAGGAAGTGGCCTACTGCCAGCTCGACCTCGCCCGCGGTTTCCGCCGACTCGGCCTGCCGGTACACGGTCGCCAGCAGCCGCTCGGTGATCGCCGGGCGCTCGGCCGCGTCGAGGGGACCGGCGAGGAGATTCCGGTAGGCGGTCTCCGCATCGGCGTAGCGCTCCAGCTCGAACCGCCCGTGGCCCTGAATGGTCAGCGCGGTGCTGCGCAGGCGCCACTCCACGTCGGGCCAGGTGGCGAGCAGGTTGTCGGCGAGCTCTACCGCGGAAGCATGCTCTCCGAGCGCGAACAGGCTGTCGGCGGCATCGGTCTGCACCTCGGGCGCCCGGGGATCGCCGGTGAACACGAAGGCGAACTCGATCTGCGCGTCGATCTTCACCCGCTCCCACAGCTCACGCTCTTCGGGCGCCGCCGACTCGGCCATGCGTTCCAGGCCCAGGATCGCTGCGTAGCCGGCCTCGTGCGCGTCCGGGTAATCCGGGAACTCCCGCACCACGCGCTGGTAGGCGGCAACCGCAGAGCCCGGCTCGTCCGCCTCGGTGTACACCTCGCCGAGCAGGAACAGGTATTCCGCGGTGTCGGGATTCTCCGGAAAGGTCTTGACCAGCTCCTCGTACCACTCCGCGGCGGTGAGATAGCTGGCTCGCTGGCCGGTTTCCTGGGCGCCGGCGTGGCTAGTCTTGGCCAGCTCCTCGAGGAACTCCTGCAGCGGCTGCAGGTAAGCCTGCCGCACGTCCTCGCCGTGCACGGACCAGAACTCGCTGTTTACGCCGTAGCCACGCACGAAAGCGACCTTCTTCGGCTGCACCTCGCTGGGGAAATCGGCGGCGAGCAGAGTTTCGATCATGCCGAGATGGGCGGCAGGCGCCCTGCGGTCAAGCGGGTTCCGGTCGATGAACGTCTGCCAGGTGGCGACGCTGTCGAGATAGCGCTCCCGTTCGAGATAGTCGTCCGCCAGCGCCTGATAGGCGAGATACTGCCAGGCCGGCCGGTCCAGCGCGTCCATCTGGTCGGCCAGGGTCTCGGCGCCGTCCAGGTACCCGAGCGCCAGGGTCACGACCCGGAAGCTGTCGTCGAGCAGCTCCCGGTCCGTGGCCGCCAGGTCGTCCGCATCGCCGGAGGCCACCAGGGTGTCGATCACGGTGAAGAAACTGGCCAGGCCGGGTTCCAGCTCCGAGCGCTTGAACTGCGCCCAGCCGCGCATGTAGTTGGCGTTCTGCCAGTACGGGGTCCCGGGGCCCTGGGCCACCACGAAGCCGTAGTCGGCGCTGGCGTCGCCGTAGCGTTCCTGGGAGAAGGCGATCTCACCCCGGCGGAAACGCGCCTCCACCCGGTAGGCGCTGTCCGGGTGCTCGGCGATCAGCCGGTCCAGGTAATGGAGGCTGCGATCGGTGCGCCCGGCCATGTCGTGCGCCCGGGCGAGCTGATAGAGAATCTCGTCCTGAGCCTCGCCGCTGCGCTGATCCAGCAGCGATTCGTAGAGCGCGATCGCGGCATCGTAGGGTGCGCGCTCGCCCGCGATGTCGCGGTCCTCGGCAACGCTCATGGAAAGATCCGCCAGCCGTTTGCCGACGGCATGATCCTCCCGGGGATCGGGAATCTGCCCGTAGATCCGCTCGTACGCCGCCATCACGTCCTCGCGGGTCGGCTTCTCCGTGCGCGCCGCCGGCATGGCCAGCTCCGGCAGGTCTGCCACCAGATCGGCGACGTCCGGCCCCCGGGCATGCGTCACCCCGCGCGGGCCGAACCAGCCGCAGCCCGCCCCGAGCAGGAGGATCAGGATGCCGAGCAGGGGCGCTGACGCGCGGCGCGCGCTCACGAGTCGCCTCCGGCGCCTGCGCCTGCGGCCGCCAGCTGATCGGTAGCCCGGGCAATGGCGATGCGTGCCGTCAGCAGGTACTGCTCGGTCTGGGCCGACTCCCGACGGAGACCGCGTTCCAGGGCTTCGGCGATGACCCGCCGCCGCGCCTGCAGCGCCGATGCCACCCGCAATGCCACGTCATCGGCGCGGTCAGACAGGGTCAGGAAATCGGTTTCCACACCGGCCGCGAAGCGGGACTCCGCCCGCGCCAGCCGCTCGATGCGCGCATCCACGTCCGCCAGGGTGTCACGGCTGACATGAAGCTGCCGTTCCAGCTCACGCACCCTGGCGCTGCGCGAATCGGCGATCTGCCAGAACGTCGCGCCGAGCAGCCGATTGATCCGAGCCTGGAAGCGCGCCTGGTCGCGCTCCGGCATGTGCTTCGCCACCAGCTCGCCCATGGCCGTGAGCTCTTCGATCAGCGCGCGTTCATCGTCACCGGCGAGGCGCAGCATCCACTCGGCTTCCATGCGCGCAGGTTCGTCGGCGAGCAGAGCAAGATCGGCTTCGAGCGCGGCGACCTGCTCGGCCAGGGCTTCGCGCCGACCCACCAGCGCACCCTCTGACAGCAGTTCTCTCGCCGCCGCGGCGCGACGCCGCCGTTCCCGGGTAATTTCCTCGAACGCGCCGATCCGGGCCGGCAGGGTCTCGAGCCACCGGGCCATCCCGTTCAGCTTCCGCCACTCCACCATCACCTGGTGCACGTCCTCGCCGGCGAGCCAGGACAGCCACGTCTGCTTGCCCAGCCCGTCGTCGAGCCCGCCGAGGGCCCGGGTGCGCGTCGCCTCGTCGGGCTCGGCAAACACCTCCAGCAGGCCGTCGATCCAGGCGGGATCCCGGGCCCGGGCCGACGCGTCTTCGAGTGCCGCCAGGCGGAGTGCGAACGCCCGCTCGGCGTCCCGGTAGCGGTCGAGCGCATGGGCCGGCGATGCCAGCCGTTCCAGGCTCATTGGCAGCCCGAGCTGCGCCATGGCGTGGCCGGCGCCCCAGTCATCCTGCTCGAGCAGGGTGAGCCAGATGCGCGCCGCGAGCTCGTAGTCCTCCTGAGCCATCGCCAGGTTGCCGTAGCTCGACAACGCCAGGTCACGATAGCGGCCGGCGCCCGGCAGCGTGCCGAGCATGTTCCGGGCATCCACCACGTCCCCGGTCTGGCGCGCCATCACCGCCAGCGCCAGGCGACCGCGCTGAACCAGGTCCCAGGTCTCCTGGTCGTCGGCGTGCAGCTTGCCGAGTCGGGAGAACGATGCGTGGGCCGCCCGCGCATCGCCGGCGCCGCGTTGGGCCACGCCGAGATTGAACAGACCGTACGCCAGGAACGGCTCGTCCTCGGGCAGCAGCGCAAGCTGGGCTTCGGCGGCCGCCACGTCGCCGCGCGCCAGGGCACCCTCCGCGCGCATGAAGGTCACCTCCGGATGGCGGCGCTGCCGGCCGAGCCAGTTGGCGCCGAGGTCCACGCGGGCGAGCCCCGCCTCCATGGCCGCGAAATCACCGGTCCGGTAGTGCTCGCGCGCCAGATGGAACGCCAGTCGCATGCGATCGAGTTCGGTGAGCGCATCCGTTTCGACGCCGGCAAAGGTCTCGCTGGCGAACCGGTACATGCCCTGCTGAAAAGCGAAGCTCCCCTTGGCGAGCTCGAAGCGCAGCGGTTCCTCGCCCAGCCGGTCCTGGCGTTCCGCCACCAGCACGTTCACCAGCGCCTGCTCGTAATCCTCCTGGTAATAGGCGAACAGCGCGGTGCCGTAGGTCAGCTCATCGATGGGCTTGGCGGTCGGCCCGGCGAGCAGGCAGCTGAACAGGAGCTCGCAGAGAAAGGTCTTCATCTCTTCGGGCGCTCAGTTGCTGACCGCCGCAGAGAACTCCGGCTGGTACTTGCTCTCCGAATCGCGAATGGCGAGTTCGATGAAGGCGGGCTCGAAGGTCTTGTCGAACTCCACCGTCGCAGCGCGCCGGTAGTCGCGCTCGCTGGGCCCGCGTCCGGTGAAGAAGGCGGTCAGGGTATGGGAACCCTCCTTCACGTTGCCCAGGAACAGGCGCTGAACGCCGCCGCGCAGCAGCGCATCCACCTGACGCTCCGTGTAGAGGTGGTGCGTGACCTCTTTGCCATCGAGCTTGAGCGTCACCGCGTCCAGCTGGAAGAACTCGCCCACGTCCATGGACAGAAACACGGCCACCTGGGAGCTTGCCGGGAACAGCAGGTCTTCTTCGAGAATCGTCAGGTCGCGCTTCAGCGCAACCAGATCCTGTTTGACCGCCTCCAGATCATCGGCGGCGGCGGGGACCGCCTCGTCGGCAGCCCGGGCGCCGCCGGTCAGCGCGGCGGTCAGCAATACGATCAGCCAGGTCCTGTGCGCAATCACGATCAATCCTTGTTTTCGTCCGACGCGTGGATATTGCGGTTCGTTTCAGCGCCCGCCGCTCATTCGCGAATCAGCGCTTTCACCACCTCGACGTATTTGGCCTCGTCACCGGGCTTGTAGCCGCGGTGGATGTAGCGAACCACGCCGTCGCGGTCGACCACCACGGTGCTCGGCATGGCTTCGAGCTTGTACAGCTCGCTCACCAGCTGGTTTTCGTCGATGAGCACCGGGAAGGTCACCGGGATTCGATCGATCAGCTCCCGGGCCGGCGCCTCGTCGCCTTCGACGTTGATGCCGAGCACCGCGAAGCCGGTGTCCACGTAACGCTGATGCAGCCGGTCCAGCAGCGGCATCTCCTGCCGGCACGGACCGCACCAGCTTGCCCAGAAGTTGATCAGCACCACCTGACCACGGTACTCGTCGAGCCTCAGGTTCGAACCCTCCAGACTCTTCAGGGTGAAATCGGGGGCGGCATCCTGCACTGTCACGGCACCGGCCGGAGCGGCGAGAATCACGGCGAGCAGCGCGGCCAGCACGGACCTGATGGACCCCGGAAGGCGGGACTTGTAAACCATGTCGAACTCTCCGCTACGCCGAAATTCGTTGTCCTGACAGGCTCGGCCACTCCAGGGGCCGGTACCCGCCGACTGCACGGCGCCCGATACTGCTGGACGACGACGGCGGGTCCCGGCGAACCGGAACGGCATCGAGCCGAGCCATCGTGGCTTACTTCTGCGGGCCGGGTCCTTCGGCCTGCTGGTCGAGGAACGTTACTGGAGGCTGGCGGAGGGCGATGTGGCGGGGTTCACGTTTCTGTCGGCGGCCGGGCCGCCAGCGGTACCGACCGCCATGGAGTTGAGACTCAGATCAAGCTGCGTAGCGACCGCCAGAGCGAGGCTTTTTTGCCGCCGTCCGCTTCCCGCCACTGTTCGTCGATCACTCGCTCCGTTACTCGTCCGCCAGGGGGGCAAGCTCCGCGGAGTAGCGCAGCCTGCCTTCGGCATCGACGACGATGGCATCGATGCCGGCCAGCCGGTCGATGAGGGCCAGCCCGGCTTCCGGGCCGAGCACGAACACCGCGGTCGAGAGCGCATCGGTGAGCACGGTCTCCGGCCCCAGGATCGTCACGCTCCACGACTGGCTGGCCGAGTCACCGGTGGCGGGATCGAGAATGTGGTGGTACCGCACCCCGTCCTCTTCGAAGAAGCGCTCGTAGTCGCCGGAGGTGGAAACCGCGGTGTCCATCAGCGGCAGTACCGCAGCCATCCGGCCAGCCTCACGGGGATGGCGCACGCCGACGGTCCAAGGCTGGCCCCGGCGGTCGCCGATAATGTACGTGTCGCCGCCG
>JBFISC010000116.1:0-11403 GCA_041608775.1 Pseudomonadales bacterium
AATCGGGCAAATCAATCGTATTTGATCTGAATTGCTGGCATCTTTACCTTCATGCAGGTGACCGGCCGGCCATGATTCCCGAGGAGCTCGTCCAGCGCGTGGTGCTGAGCGCCGGGCTCGACCCGGCAGTGGCCCGACGCCTGCTCGAGGACGTGGTGGCGTACCACGCGGAGCCGATGGAGGAGTTCGTGCGGCGCCGGCATCGGGAGCTCGCCGGGCGCGGCGAGCGCAACGAGGCCATCTATGCGCGGCTTCGGGCCGAGGTGGCGGCGCGTCTCTTCCAGGGGCCGGACTGCTCGACGCGGCAGATCCGTCGCATCATTTACGGCTGAGGGATAGCGAATGTGTGGCGTGGTCGGCTACGTGGGGCGCAATCAGGCGCTGCCCATTCTGGTGGAGGGACTGCATCGGCTGGAGTACCGGGGCTACGACTCCGCCGGGGTGGCTCTGCACCGCGCGGGCAAGCTGGCGGTGTTCAAGGCCAGGGGCCGGGTGCGGGACATGGAGGCCAGGCTGCCGGCCCGGGTCAACGCCCACGTCGGCATTGGTCATACCCGCTGGGCGACCCATGGCGCGCCCAGCGACCTGAACGCCCACCCGCATCTGGATCAGGCCGGCCGCATCGCGGTGATCCACAACGGCATCGTCGAGAACGCCCGGGTGCTGCGGGAGCGGCTGGTCCGCTGCGGCGTCGAGCCCGTCTCCGAGACCGACACCGAGCTGCTGGCGCACCTGATTGCCATGAAATGCGCCGAGACCGGAACCGCGGCCGATGGTCTGGTGGAGGCGGTCCGGCTCGCGCTGCTCGACGTGCAGGGCGCCTACGGCATCGCCGTTCTCGACCGCGAGCGCCCGGACGAGCTGGTGGTCGCCCGGCGCGGCTCGCCCATGGTGCTCGGCATCGGCGATCGGGAGATGTTCGCGGCTTCCGACGTGGCTGCCCTGGTGCGTCATACCCAGCAGGTGGTGTACCTGGACGATGGCGAGATCGCTCGCCTCACGGCCGACGGTTATCGCGTTACCACCCTGGGCGCGGACGTGGCGGAGAAGACCCCGGCTACGGTCGATCCGGCGCTCGAGGATCATGACAAGGAGGACTTCGAGCACTTCACCCTGAAGGAGATTCACGAGCAGCCGGACGTGATCGAGCGGGTGCTGCGTGGCCGCATCGATGAGCGTTTCGCCACCGCCCGCCTGGATGGCCTCAATCTGAGTCCCCGCGATCTGCTCGGCGTGCGCCGCATCAAGATCATCGGCTGTGGCTCCGCGTACCTGTCGGGCCGCATCGGTGCCGGCATCATCGAGCATCTGGCGCGGATTCCCTGCGACGCCGAGCCGGCGGCGGAGTTCCGCTACCGCAACCCCATCATCGAACCGGACACCCTGTACTTCGCGGTCAGCCAGTCCGGCGAGACCTACGACACGCTGGCGGCGGTTGAGGAAATCAAACGCAAGGGCGGTCGGGTGCTCGGTGTGGTGAACAGCGTCGGCAGCAGCATCGCCCGCAGCTGCGGCGCGGGCGCTTATCTGCACGCGGGTGCCGAGGTGGCGGTGGTGTCGACCAAGACCTTCGTCGCCACCGTGGTGGTGTTCGCGCTGGTCGGGTTGCTGTTCGGACGCACCCGCGATCTCTCCCACGCCGAAGGCGAGCGGCTGATCCGCGCGCTGCGCGCGCTGAGCGGATCGGTCGCGCAGCTGCTCGATCAGCAGGACGACTACCGGCGGGTCGGCGACGCCCTCGCGGCGTTCGACAACGCCTATTTCATCGGCCGCGGCGCCGGTTACAGCCTGGCACTTGAGGGTGCCCTAAAGCTAAAAGAAATCAGTTATATACACGCAGAAGGTTATCCTGCTTCTGAGCTCAAGCACGGACCCCTGGCGCTGATTTCCCCGACCACGCCGACCCTGGCGCTGGTGCCCGACGACGACCAGCTCAGCAAGAACCTGGGTTCCATCGAGGAGATCCGTGCCCGGGGCGGACCGGTGTTCGCCGTCACCCAGCTGGCCGATCTGCCGGTGCCGCCTGCCAACCGGCTTGTGGTTCCGGTCAGCCACGAGCTGCTCGCGCCGCTGCTGATGCTGGTGCCGCTGCAGTTCATCGCCTACTTCGCTGCGCTGGCGCGCGGCTGCGAGGTCGATCGACCGCGCAACCTGGCGAAGAGCGTGACGGTGGAGTAAGCGGCTGTCCGCCGCCTGTAATACCGATGTAACCGATTGACGGACGTCACAATGGGGCTCCGGAACCCATGAGATAGTGCCACCATGGACACGATCGAGCAGTACGTACGCGCCGTCGAAAGCCGGGTCATTGGTCGGGTGTTCACCCACGACGATCGGCTGCATTTCGTTCTCGATGCGGATCGGGAGACGGGTCTGGCCAGGCTCAGCACCCGCTACGGTCAGCGCACGGAGTTCATGTTCATGCCCGTTGCGGAAGTGCTGCTCCGGCTCGAAGAAGAATGCCGCCGGCACGCGGAGCGGCTGGACGGCTAACCCGTCGGTGGCCCCGCGCGGGGCGTGCTGCTTGATCTCGCGGACACAGCTGCAGGGACGGCGACGCCAGCGGCGATCGCCGCCGTCCCGAGCTGCGTGGCCCGGGCTCAGGCCGCCCGACCGGTGATCTCGCGATCCTTCAGGTACTGCTCCAGAGCGTCCGCACCGCCAATCACGCTGCCGTTGATGAACACCTGGGGCGTGGTCTTTCCGCCCGAAAGCGCGAACAGCGACTGGGCGCCGGTCACGGGCACTTCCTCGTAGCTGAGCCCTGCCTCGGCGAGCAGCGCTTTGGCCCGCAGGCAGTGCGGGCAGCCGACTCGGGTCAGCACGGCGATGGCGTCCGGAACTACGGCCTGCGGGTTCAGGTGCGCCAGCATGGTCTCCGGATCCGAGACCTCATACGGGTCGCCGGGCTTATTCGGCTCGATGAACAGCCGCTCGATGATGCCGTCACGTACCAGCATGGAGTAGCGCCAGGAGCGCTGGCCGAATCCCAGATCGCGCTTGTTCACGAGCATACCCATGCCTTCGGTGAACTCGCCGTTGCCGTCGGGAATCATGGTGATCTGGTCGGCGTTCTGGGTCCGCTGCCACTCCTGCATCACGAAGGCGTCGTTGACCGACACGCAGAGAATGTCGTCGACGCCGTTGGCCTTGAATACAGCGGCGAGCCGGTTGTAGCCGGGCAGCTGGCTCGACGAGCAGGTGGGCGTGAACGCGCCGGGCAACGAGAACACCACTACGGTTCGGCCTTTGAACAGTTCGTCGCTGCTGATGTCGTGCCAGCCGTGGCTGGTCCGGGTGCGGAAGGTGACGTTCGGGACTCGGTCACCGATGGTTCTGGGTTGCATGGGCTGAAGACCTCCTGTGCGGGAAATGGATACTCGAAAGGCTCGGTCAGGGTGGTCGATCTGCCCCTTCCTGTGAAATCGATTGAATTCATGAAATCGATAGAGATAGCCTACCGTCACGGCGCAGCGCGGTTGCTGGGCGAACAGTCCCGGAAAGAGGTGGGCTGAGGCCTGTCTCGGCCTTTTGTTGGGGACTAAATTGGCCCCGAGGCACCGTTCCGGCATACCCTATGGCAAATCGGACCCGGACAGCCGCCGGGACCGACGGGCGCAAAGTTCTGGGGGCGCTCGCAGAAAGACTCGACGACGCACACGAGAAGAACACGAGAGGGACGTTCTCATGATGACCAAAACCGGTTGGCTCGACTGGTTCGATGCCGCGAGAGCTCGGCTGCAGCAGAGCTACCGCGACGTCTGGACTCGGCTGCCGCGAAACCCGAAGCGGGAACAGCCGACGCCGGAGTCCAAGCGGTGGAGCGCCATCAGGCCGGAGATCGACCGCAAACAGAATTTCGTCGAAGTCCACCTCGAGCTTCCGCAGCCGCATACCGTCGAGGCGAACGTGCAGGTCATAGGATCAACGCTGGTCATCACCGTGCTGCGGCAGGGCTCGGGCATCGACGGCGCTCCGGTGAAGGACTGCTACCGCCGTTCGATCCCGCTGCCCCCTGGCGTCGACCCGCGAACGGCCGAGCACCGGGTCTACGGGGGCGAGATCGTGATTCGCCTGCGCCAGGCTCCCGAGGAGGACGGTGCCGCTCCCGCTGCGGCCCCCAGGCGCCGCAAGCCTGTCCGCACGAACACCAGGAATTCCACTGGAACCAGCCGCACCGCCAAGACCAAAGGCCGCAGCACGGCCTGATGCTGCGTCGACCTCGTCCCGTAACGGGGGGAGTAAGAGATGGTGCCCAGGGTGGGACTCGAACCCACACGCCTTGCAGCACTGGAACCTAAATCCAGCTTGTCTACCAGTTCCAACACCTGGGCCGGCGCCGCCTTGATTCGCCGTGCGGCAACGGGCGCGGATGATACTACACGCGGTATCCTGCGGGCCCATGGAGTTTCCCATTGCAGGATCGACGGCGCCGGGCTTCGAAGCGGTTCGCGATGTGTTCGCCAGCAACTTCCACGACGGCGTCGAGATGGGTGCGGGGTTCTGCGCGGTGCGCGACGGGGAAGTGGTGGTCGATCTGTGGGGCGGCTGGCGGGACGCCGCGGGCCGCGAGCCGTGGCAGACCGACACCCTGGTGAACGTGTATTCCACCACCAAGGGTCTGGCGGCTGCCGCGGTGGCAACGCTGGTGGACGCGGGTGAGCTGAGTTACGCCGGGGAGGTCAGAGCGCTGTGGCCGGAGCTGCGCGCCGCCGCTGGCGGCCTGACCGTCTCTCAGCTGCTCTCGCACCAGGCCGGCCTGTGCGGTCTGCGCGCGCGGCTCTCAGTCGCGGACCTGTTCGATTGGCAGGCGATGTGCCGGCGGCTCGAGGCGGAGCCGCCGTTCTGGCCGCCGGGCACAGCGGCCGGCTATCACGCGGTTACCTGGGGTTTCCTCGCCGGCGAGATGGTACGCCGGGCCTGCGGCCTGTCCCTCGGCCAGGTGCTGCGTCAGCGCGTGGCGGAACCGCTGAGTGCCGATGTGCACGTTGGCCTGCCGGTATCGGAGCATGCCCGGGTGGCGGATCTGATCGGGCCCAACCGGGCGCGCCGGACCGCCCCGGCGGCCGACGGTGACGAACCGCGCCCGGCGCTTTATCGGATCGCGGTGGAAAACCCGCTGATCCGGCCGTATGCGGATGCCTGCAGCACGCCGTGGCGCTGTGCCGAGATCGCGGCGTCCAACGGTCACGCGACGGCACGAGGCATCGCAACCGTCTACGGTGCGCTCGCTCGCGGGGGAGAGCTGGACGGCGCACGGATTCTCCAGCCTGCCACCGTCGATGCGCTGCGAACCGAGGTCTGGGGGCGCCAGCCCGATCTGGTGCTCGGCTCGCCGATGCGTCGGGGCAGGGGCGTCAACCTGAACACCCGCGGCGAGCTCGGGCCGGCGGCTCAGGCGTTCGGGCACACGGGGACGGGTGGATCGCTGGGGTTTGCCGACCCGGAGCGGCGGCTCGGGGTCGGCTACGTCATGAATCAGCTGTGGGGCGGCGGCGGGCCGGAATCCCGTGCGGGAAAGCTTGCAGCAACCCTGTACGCCTGCCTGGAGCGCGGCAGGCGTTGACTGCCTCCTGCCATGGTTGGCGTCAGGCCGGCATCAGGGCTTGCGGAACAGCAGGGTGAAGCGATCCGTGTTGCCGGTGACGGTGTGTCGCCCCACCTCGTACTCCAGGGTGTCGTCCGGGCGGTAGTGCAGGGTGGCGTAGTCAACGAACTCGAAGCCCACCGCCTCGATCTCCTTGATCATCTGCACCGGGTCCATCCGTCGCCAGTTCTCGTAGTAGTCGTCCTGCATGTGCCGCCGGGTATGATCCACCACGCCGTAGTGGCCACCGCGCTTGAGGGTCCTGAAGACTTCGGCGTTGACCCCGCGACGGCCTTCTTCCGTCATGTTGTGCAGATTGCGGAAGGTCAGGGTGAGGTCGATGTCGCTGACCGGAATCCGCAGGTCGTCGAACTGAAAGCGGCGCTGCCCTTCGGGACGCACGAACTCGCCTTCGATCTCCACCACGTTCACGCCGTCGAGCACGCCCTGTTCCACCAGGCCCTGAACCGTGGTGGTGCCAATGGCGACGAAGAGCTCACCGTTTTCGGCCAGCACCGGCGCCAGCAGCTTGGTGTACCAGCCGCCGCCGGGTACCAGCTCGAGCACGCGCATGTCGGGCTCGAGACCGAAGAACTGCAGGGTTTCGATGGGCTTGCGGTTGCCGTCGCGAGCCTTCTCCTCGGCGCTGCGGATGTCGCTGGCCATGGCCGCTTCGAGCATGGCCTTCAGCTCGTCGCCTTCGGCGGCGCGCGCCGCGGGTACCAGCGCGGTCAGCGCGGCAAGCAGCAGTAGGTTACACAGGGCGGTCATCGGCATTGGTCGTTTCCTCTTGTTGGTAGGTTGCTCGGACCAGGGTTCCCGACCCGAGTCATCGGTTCGGCCCCCGACCCATGGGGTAGGGCTGCCAGCGCTCCAGGTCGAGCTTGGGCAGCACCGTGGGATTGACGCAGCTCATCGGCCAGCGGCCGCTCAGCACCAGGGCGACCTCACGCCCGACCCGGCGCCGGGTCTCCGGGCGCATGCGCGTCGTGGCGGACGCGACGTGGGGCGTGACGATCACGTTGTCCATGGCGAGCAGCGGGTTGCCCGGGTCCGGGGGTTCCTGCTCCAGCACGTCGAGCCCGGCGGCGCCGACCTTTCCGGCCCTCAGTGCGTCGATCAGTGCGGTCTCGTCGATAATCGGCCCCCGGGCCGTGTTCACGATCACCACGCCCGGCTTCATGCGCTCGAACGCGGCAGCGTCCAGGAGGTGTCTCGTCTGCTGGTTGAGGGGCGTGTGAATCGAAACGTAGTCGGCGCGCTCGAGCAGCTCTCCCCAGCTCACCGGCTCGACGCCGGCTTCGCTCAGGGTCAGCTCGCCGAGGTAGGGATCGTGGGCGATCACGTGGAGCCCGAAGCCCGCGGCGCGGCGCGCCACGCAGCGGCCGACGTTGCCGAACCCCACCAGTCCCAGGGTCCGCCCCATCAGCCGGGGCACCCGGTTCAGCAGCGGGCGGCCGTCGAACCAGCGTCCGTCCCGGGCCATGGCATCGGTTTCCCGCGCATGTCGAACCGCACCCAGCAGCAGCATCATGGCATGGTCGGCGACCTCTTCGATGAACACGTCGGGCACGTTGGTGACCACGATGCCGGCCCGCGTGGCCGCGGCGACATCCACCATGTCGACGCCCACGCTGCCGACGCCGATCACCACGCAGCGGCCAAGCGCGGCGATGATCTCGGCGTCGATTTTGATGCCCCAGGACGTGATCAGCGCGTCGACGTCGCGGACGCCGTCGATGAAGCGCTCGCGGGACGAGCCGTCCACCTCGACGATCTCCGCGAGCGGCGCCAGCGCTTCCAGTTCCAGCGCGTAGCGATCGCCGATGCTGCCGCTGCGGGCGATGGCCGGGAGCTGCACGGCAACGGTTCTGCGTGGCAGGGAGGTCCCGCTCATCCAAACGCCTCCTGACGGCCCCAGGTCGATGACCGGGCGATTCTCGCATGGCCCCCGCGGGCTTGCATCCGGGAGGGCGAAGATGCACGGTTGCGGGTCTATTCGGGCGGGAGGTCCGGCGAGGTGCGGGAGAACGGGGCGCTACGGGCCTGGCGGGAAGGCCGATCCACGGTGGGCTGCTGGCTCAGCCTCGCCAACACCTACACGGCGGAAGCGCTGGCCGGGCTCGGCTTCGACTGGGTCTGCGTCGACCTGCAGCACGGGCTGCTCGACTACTCGGATCTGCCCCAGCTGCTGCCGGCGATCTCTGGGAGCGAAGCAACGCCGCTGGTCCGGGTCCCCTGGAACGAGCCCTACGAGATCATGAAGGCGCTCGATGCCGGCGCCTACGGGGTCATCGTGCCCATGGTGAACAACCGCGCGGAGGCGGAGCAGGCCGTTGCCGCCTGCCGCTACCCGCCGGAGGGCAACCGCTCGTTCGGACCGATCCGCGCGGCGCTCTACGGCGGCCGGGGCTACGCCCGGCAGGCCAACGGCCAGATCGCCTGCATCGCCATGATCGAGACCCGCGAAGGGCTGGACAACCTCGAGGAAATCGTCAGCACGCCCGGGCTCGACGCGGTTTACGTCGGTCCCTCGGATCTGGCCCTGGCCCTCGGCCTGCCGGCTGCTGGGGATACCGATGAGCCGGCCCACGTCGCTGCCGTGAGTCGAATCCTCGAGGCGTGCAGGAAGGCCGGCATCGCCGCCGGGATTCACACCTCGAGCCTCGAGTACACGCGGCGTCATCTGCAGGCCGGCTTCCACTTCGTCACCCTCGGCAGTGACGCCGGGTTCATGATGCGAGCCGCGGCCGAAGACCTCGCCGCGGTTCGCTCCGGTTCGGTCGAGGGGCGGGAAAAAACCGGCTACTGAGTGCTTTGCTGCGGCGCCGCGCTGGCGTTGCCCGCGCCGTTGGCGCTGCTGGCCGCGGGACCGGCCTCCGGCGCCAGGGCGGCGACGGTGCCGAGCAGCTCGTCGATGCGGAACGGTTTGGCCAGGAAGCCGTCGAGGCCGAGCCGCTGCCACTGATTGGCATGATGGCTGCTGGCGAACCCGGTGATCAGCACCACCGGTAGCTGCTCGCGCAGCACCTTCGCCTGCTCGGCGAGCTCGTGGCCGTTCATCAGTGGCATGTTCTGGTCGGTGATGACGAGCGCCACGTCCCGATGGTTGGACTGCAGGTAGCGCAGTGCAGCCGGGCTCTCGTTGAACAGCGCGACTTGGTAGCCGGCGTCACGCAGCACCTCGCTGATGAAATTGCCCACCGAGACCTCGTCATCCACGACCACGATCTGTCCGATCGGGCCGTCTTCGGGCTCATCGACCGCGGCTGCGGTGTCCCGCTCGGGGGCGAGGGCCTCGGCGACGGGCAGGTGCACCTCGAAGGTGGAGCCCAGGCTCGGTTTCGACGTGACCGTGATGTGGCCCTGGTACTCGTGAATCAGATTGTTGATCAGCCACAGCCCGATACCGGTGCCTTTGCCCGGCTCGCGGGTGGTGAAATACATCTCGAACATCCGTTCCCGCACGTCGTCGGGAATACCGTGGCCGCTGTCGCTGACAGAGAGCACCACGTGATCGCCGGGCAGGTGCTCGCCGCAGGCCGCGCAGGCCGTCGGCTGGCTGGCGCGGCTCAGCCGCACGTGGATCCGCCCCGGGCCGTCGATGGCATCGCGGGCGTTGACCAGCAGGTTGATGATGATCTGCTGCAGCTGCACCGGATCGGCATGGACCGGTTCCAGCGTTTCGTCGAGGTCGGTGACGATGTCGATGTGGTTCGGAATGGCCGCGCGCAGCATCCGGGAGACGTCGTCGATGGCGGCGGCCACCGCCACGGGCTTCGGGTCGCCGCGATTCGCCCGGGTGAACGTGAGCATCTGGGAGATCAGGTCGCGGGCGCGCCGACCGGCACCGATCACCTGCTCCAGATGGCCGTCCACCTGCTCGGGCGAGAAGCGGGTCCGCGAGTTCCGGATCAGCTCGGCGTAGCCGATGATGCTGGCCAGGATGTTGTTGAAGTCGTGGGCGATGCCTCCGGCCAGCTGACCGATCGCCTCCATCTTGCTCGCCTGCTGCAGCCGGTTCTGCAGGTTCAGCCGGTCCCGCTCGGCGAGGCGGGCGTCGCTGCGGTCGTGCACGGTGGCGATCAGGCAGTGCTCGTCGTTCAGGGTCAGGACCCGGGCCGTGAGCTCGAGGTGGTAGACGGTCTCGACCGCTTCGCAATCCACGGCCAGGGTCTTCGGCTCGCTGCCGCCGTAGCTCAAGCGCCGGACGAACTCGTTGCGTATGTCCGCGCCGGGGAACAGGAACGCGTCCGTGGTCCCGCCGTGCTGGCCGAGGCGGGCCTGGATGCGCCGGAAGCTCTCGTTCGCCTCCAGCAGCTCGCCGTCGTGGAGTCGAGCGATGTAGCTCGCGTCCGGCGAGTTCATGAACAGGCCATAGAACTTGAGCCGGCTCTGGGCCAGCTCCCGCGCGGTGCGACGTGCTTCGGTGACGTCGCGCAGCACCCCGTAGGTGCCGAGGAACGCTCTGCCGTCGTCGGTCTGCTCGTAGAGGCCGCGGGCCGAAAACTCCAGAATGCGGTTGGTCTGCGAGTCCGGCCGGTAGTCGAACTCGAAGTTCCGGGTCGCGCGCTCGCCGGTGCGGCGCTCGTTGAAGTGGTAGCGCAGCTGATCGGCGAGCTCCGGGCCCACCACGTCCTGCCAGCTCATGCCGCTCACGTCACCGGGAGCCAGGTCCAGCACCTGGGACACCGGCTTGTTCGCGAAGGTGAAGCGGCCCCGCTCGTCGAGGACGTAGATGAGGTCCGGCGACGAGGTGACCAGGAACTCGTGCAGGGCGTGGTCGGCCTCGGCCTGACTCGCCATGGCCCGGTTCTGGTGTTCCAGCCGGTAGCGCTCCGCGGCGTTGGCGACGCTGGTGAGCAGCTGCTGCGGCTCGTAGGGTTTGGTGAGGTAGTCGTAGGCGCCGAGCCGCAGGATCGGGGTGACGCTGCTCACCGACGTCTCGCCGGAGAGCACGATCGTCTTGACCGCGAGCCCGTGGTCGCCGAGGAACTCCAGCACGTCCAGCCCGGTGACCTGAGGCATGTTGATGTCCAGCACCAGGATTTGGAACTCACCCGCCTTCAGGCGCTGCATGGAACCGGCGACGTCGGTGCTGGCTTCGGCGCGATGGCCGCCCGCGGCGAGCAGTTCGCGCACGCTCTCGGCATGACCGGCATCGTCGTCGAGGACGAGGATGTTCGGTTCCGGTGGGGTGGTCATCGGAGAGGTCGTGGCATCCGCTCTGAGTTGCCGCATACTATCAGTTTAGTTCGCGATTTTCGGGAGGAACTTGTGGCGTACGAGCAGATCCGTTTCGAGGAGCGCAACGGGGTCGGCTGGCTCATTCTGAACCGCCCGGAGCGCCTCAACGCCTGGACCTACCAGATGAGCGCTGAGCTTACCGAAGCCATCGGTGCCTGCAACGAGTCGAGCTCGGTCGGGGCCATGGTGATCACCGGGGAAGGCAAAGGCTTCTGCGCCGGCGCCGACATCCAGGATACCTTCAAGGCCCGCCTCGACGGCGGAGAGGAGGGCAGCGGCAGGGCCCGCGAGCGTTCCGGCAGCGGCGACTGGGTCGGCCTGCTGCGCCGCTCCAAACCCATCATCGCCGCGGTGAACGGCGCCTGTGTCGGCGTCGGCGCCACGATGATCCTGCCCTGCGACGTCATCATGGCCTCGGAGACCGCGCGCTTCGGCATGGCGTTCGTGAAGATGGGGCTGGTGCCGGAGCTCGCCAGCTCGCACTTTCTGGTGCAGCGCATGGGGTTCGGGCGGGCCAGCGAGATGTGCCTGACCGGGCGCCTGTACGCGGCCCGGGAAGCCTACGACAT
>JBFISC010000117.1:0-11401 GCA_041608775.1 Pseudomonadales bacterium
CCAGCTGGCGTTTCTGAAGCTGCCGGTGGGAATTCGCGGCGAGCTGCCGCCCGAGCTGCAGCCGGCGGTGACGCTGTCCGCCGAGTTCGCCGGGCAGAAGCTGAGCTGGCACGGCCGCGTGGTCCGCACCGAAGCTCAGATCGACACCATGAGCCGGATGGTCCACGTCGTCGCCCGGGTCGACAACCGCGAAGACAACCCGCCCCTGCCGGTGGGCCTTTTCGTCGAGGCTGACATCGAAGGCCTTACCGCCGAAAACGTGGTGGTGCTGCCGCGGTCTGCGCTGCGTGAAGGAAACCGGGTGCTGATCGTCGATGCCGAGGACCGCTTGCGCTACCGGCGCATCGAGCCGCTGCGTCTCTATCAGGACGAAGTGCTGGTGGCCGACGGCCTGGCGGCCGGGGAGCGGGTGTGCGTATCGCCCATTCAGACCGCGGTGGAAGGCATGCCGGTGAAACCGGTGCTGCAGCAGACGGACACCGTCATCGCCAACCTCGGGGACTGATCGATGTACACGGCCATCGCCTGGTTCACCAGGAACCCCGTTGCCGCGAACCTGCTCATGGCCGTGCTGCTGGTGGGCGGCACGCTCGCCATGTTCACCGTCCACCAGGAAGAATTTCCCAACATCAACACCCAGATGGTGAGCATCTCGGTGCCCTACCTGGGGGCCGCGCCGGAGGAGTCCGAGCAGGGCGTGTGCCTGCGCGTCGAAGAAGCCATAGAAGGGGTGGAGGGGATCGACAAGATTCACACCACGGCCGCCGAGGGCGCCTGCAGCGTGCTTGCCGAGCTCGACCTCGAGAGCGACGCCAACGAAGCCCTGAACGAGATCAAGAGCCGGGTCGACGGCATCAACAGCTTTCCCGCCGAGACCGAGAAGCCCATCGTCTCGAAGATGGTGATCACCCGGGGCGTGGCGCAGATTGCCATCTCCGGCAACGCGGACGAGCGCACCCTGAAGGAAGTGGGCAAGGAAGTGCGCGACGACATCGCCGCCATCGACGGCATATCCCAGGTTTCGCTCACCTACGTGCGCCCCTACGAGATTTCTCTGGAGGTTTCCGAGTACGTGCTGCGGCGCTACGGCCTCACCCTGGACGAGGTGGCGCGGGCGGTACGAAACGCCTCGCTCGACATGCCCGGCGGCACCATCCGCACCGAGGGCGGCGAGATCCTGATCCGCACCAAGGGCCAGGCCTACTGGGGTCAGGAATTCGAGGACATCGTAGTGCTGACCCGAGGCGACGGCACCAAGGTGACGCTGCAGGAGATCGCCAGCATCCGCGACGACTTCGAGGAAGGCGACCTGCGGGCCCGCTTCAACGGCGAGCCGGCGGTGGTGGTGAAGGTGTTCCAGGTGGGCAAGGAAGACACCATCCAGATGGCCCGGGACCTGCGGGCCTACGTCGCCGACTACCAGGCCCTGCTGCCGCCGGGGTTGAAACTCACCGTGTGGACGGACGAGTCGAAGCAGCTCACCGAGCGGCTCGACACGCTGACCAACACGGCCCTGTCCGGCCTGGTCCTCGTGGTCATCATCCTGGCGCTGTTCCTGCGCTTCCGCCTGGCGATGTGGGTGGCCGCCGGCATCCCCATCGCCCTCCTCGGCACCCTGGCGGTGTTTCCCTACGCTGACATCTCCATCAGCACCATGACGGTGATGGCCTTCATCCTCGTGCTCGGGATTCTGGTGGACGACGCCATCGTGGTTGGCGAGCGGGTCTACGGGCACGAGCAGATGGGCAAGGGTCCGGTGCAGGCCGCCATCGACGGCACCTACGAAGTCTCGATCCCCGTGATCTTCGGCGTGCTCACCACCATGGCCGCGTTCCTGCCGCTGATCATCGTGCCGGGACGAATGGCGGAGTTCTTCGGGGTGATCGGCAGCGTGGTCATCATCGCGCTGGTGTTCAGCATCATCGAGTCTCAGCTGATCCTGCCGGCACATCTGGCGCACCGGAACCACGCCAACCCCAGCCACGGCCTGTCGAAGCGCTGGAACACGCTGCAGTCCAGGCTGTCGGGGTGGCTGGAGAACGTGGCCGCACATCGCTACCGGCCAGCCCTGTCGTTTGCCGTCGAGTGGCGCTACGCCACAGCGGCCACCGGCCTGGGCGTGCTGATCCTGGCGGTGGCCCTGATTGCCAGCGGGCGGGTGATCTTCGGCTTCTTCCCGGCCGTCGAGGGCGATCGCGTGTACGCCCAGCTCGAGCTGCCGGAAGGCACCGCGGTTGACATCACCGCCCGCGCCGCGGAAGGGATCGAGGCTGCCGCCGAGGTGCTGCGCGAGGAGCTGGACGGGGAGATCGAGCCGGAGGGCGGATCGGCCATCGTCAACATGCTCTCCAGCATCGGTGCCATCGTCGAGCGGGACGGTCCAAGCCAGGGCAACATGCCGGGCCGCAGCCATTTCGCCGAGGTCGTGATCGAGCTGCGCCCGCTCGCCGAGCGCGGCGGGATGTCCGCAAAGACCATAGCCCGCCGCTGGCGGGAGCTCACCGGGGACATCCCGGACGCGGTGAAGTTGACCTTCAACGCCGACGCCTTCTCCGCCGGCGAGCCGATCAACTACCAGCTCTCCGGCAAGGACGTGGACCTGATGCGGGAAGCCGCGGCGGCGCTGCGCGCCGAGCTGACCCGCTACGACGGCGTTTTCGACATCGCCGACTCATTCCGTTCCGGCAAGCAGGAGATCAAGCTCGCGCTGCTGCCGGAGGCCCGCAACCTGGGCCTCACCTTGAACGACCTCGCGCGCCAGGTGCGCAACGCCTTTTATGGTGTAGAAGCCCAGCGCATCCAGCGGGGCCAGGACGAGGTACGGGTGATGGTGCGGTTCCCGGAAGACGAACGCACGTCCATCGGCAACCTGGAAGACATGTACATCCGCACCCCCGACGGCTCCGAGGTGCCTTTCTACAGCGTCGCCCGCTTCGAGATCGGCCGCGGCTTTTCCAGCATCCGCCGGGTCGACGGGCGCCGGGTGGTCAACGTCACCGCGGACATCGACCGCAGCCTGGTCAGCCCGGAGGAGGTCAACGCCAGCATCCAGAGCGAGGTGGTCCCCGCGCTCATGGAGAGGTACCGGGGCATCGACATCGGGCTGTCCGGCGAGCAGGAGGAACGGATGAAGGCCATGACCGGCCTTGCGTATTCCGCCCTGCTCGCGCTGGTGATCATCTACGCCCTGCTGGCGATCCCGCTGCGTTCCTACGTGCAGCCGCTGGTCATCATGAGCGTGATTCCCTTCGGAGCAGTCGGCGCCATCGTCGGACACTGGATCATGGGCGAGCTGCTGGTGTTCTTTTCGGCGCTCGGCATCGTCGCTCTCTCCGGCGTCGTGGTGAACTCCAGCCTGGTGCTGGTGGACTACGTGAACCGGCAGCGCCGGGAGGGGACCCACATTCACGACGCGGTGCTCAACGCCGGCGTCGTCCGCTTCCGGCCGATCCTGCTCACCTCCGTCACCACGTTCGTCGGCCTGATGCCGCTCATGGCCACCGCCACCCCGGCCACGGCGTTCGTGATTCCGATGGCGGTGTCGCTGGCATTCGGCGTGCTGTTCGCCACGTTCATCACTCTGTTTCTGGTGCCGGCGCTGTACAGCATCGCCGAGGACGTGTTCGGCTGGGACCACGTCGCCCAGGGCTCGGCGCCGGCCCAGGCGCCCGACGACACGCTTTCGGGAGAATCGGGGCAGGCGTAAGCTCGACGGTGCCCTGGCTGCGGGAAGCAAGACCGTGCGGATCACCCATCTTCACCAGGTTGCCGGCCACGCGGACGACCTCCAGGCGTCGAGTCTGTTCTACCGGGAAAAGCTCGGCGCCCGACTGCTCGCGAGCTTCGACCCGCCCGGGCTGCTGTTCTTCGATTTCAGTGGCGTTCGGCTCATGCTCGAGGCCAACGCCGACCCGGCGACGCTGTACTTCCGGGTGGACGACATCGACGCGGCCTACCGGGCCCTGAAGGCCAAAGGGGTCCGCTTCGAGGATGCGCCGCACTTCGTCCATCGCGACGAAACCGGCGTGTTCGACAACCCGGGCACCGAGGAATGGATGGTGTTCTTTCGCGACCCGGGCGGCAACACGCTGGCCCTGGCAAGCCGTCGCTGAGGAGCCCTGCCGCGTCAGCAACCTCGCCGCACTCTCAACCTCGCCGCAGCGCTGCGGTTATGGGGAGGCGGGCGGCGCGGACTGCGGGGAACAGGCCGCCGACGATGCCGAGCAGCACGGCCCACACCAGACCGAGGATCATGATCTCCGGGGTGACGGTAGTTGGCACGACCAGGGTCGTCTCCCCCGGAAGCTTCACGAACCAAGCGACGAAGGCGACTCCGGTTACCGCGGCGATGAGCAGGAACCACTTGAGCGGACGAGCGGATGCCGGCGACAGGTCCTCGTCACGGTCGATCCTGAGCTGAGCGAGCAGGTCCCGCTTGTCCACTGTCATCCTCCGGAGACCGCGCAGCGTGACCAATGCACCCAGGGAATTCAACCGGCCCGACGCCACGGCGCGGCGCGCCTACCACTCCAAGGTCGGCTCCCCCAGAATCCCCCCATGCCTTCCCTCAGCGGTTCGCGCGCTCGTGCCGGCACCCACTGGCACCGACGGGTCTGGTCCCTGACCTGGCCCGTGGTCCTAGCCAACCTGACCATTCCTCTGGTCGGCGCGGTGGACACCGCCGTGATGGGCCGGCTGCCGGAGCCCGCCTACATCGGCGCCGTAGCCGTGGGCGCCACGATGTTCAACGCCATCTACTGGTTGTTCGGTTTTCTCCGCATGGGCACCACGGGTCTGGTCGCTCAGGCCTATGGTGCCGGACACTCAGGCGACGTTGCCGCCATCGCCGCGCGCGCCATCGCCGTGGCGCTGGCGCTCGGCATCGCGCTGATCGCCGCCGGCCACCCGCTGGCCGGGCTCGGGCTGTGGATCTTCCCCGCCAGCATCCAGGTGGAAGACCTCGCCGCAACCTACCTGGTGATGCGGATCTGGGGAGCCCCGGCGCTGCTCATCCACCTCGCCGTGCTCGGGACGCTCTTCGGCCTGCAGCGCATGGGCGCCGCGCTGCTGGTCACCGTGCTGCTGAACGTCTCTAACGTGGTGCTGGATCTGGCGTTCGTGCTGGTGCTCGGCTGGGGCGTCGAGGGCGTCGCCGCCGGCACCGCCATCAGCGAGTGGCTGGCGGCCATCACCGGGCTGATGATCCTGGCGCGGATCCTGCGCCAGCGCAGCGTGGCGCGGCCGTCCCTCGCCGAGCTGGTCGATCGCACCCGGCTGCTGGCGCTGTTCGCGGTGAGCGCCAATCTGATCGTTCGCTCGTTCTTCGTGCAGCTGCCGTTCTTTGCCTTCACCGTTCTCGGCGCCGGGCTCGGCGACCGCACCCTGGCAGCCAACGCCGTGCTGCTGCAGCTGTTCTTCTTCATGTCGTTCGGTCTCGACGCGCTCGCCCACACCGCCGAGACCCTCACCGGCAACGCTTTCGGCGCCCGGGATCGGCCTACGCTGCGCGCCGCCGCGGGCTACACGCTGGGCTGGTCGCTGCTGGTGGCCGTCGCCGTCAGCGTCGGCTACGCCCTGGCCGGCGGCGCGCTCATCGACCTGATCACCACGCTTCCCGAGGTGCGTGCCAGCGCCCGGGACTACCTGCCCTGGCTGGTGCTGGCGCCGCTGGTGGCCGTCGGCGCGTTTCACCTCGACGGGGTGTTCATCGGCACCACCCGCACGGCGGAGCTGCGCAACAGCATGTTCATCGCGGTGGCGTGCTTTCTGGCCACGGTCTGGCTGACCCTGGACCGACTCGGCAACCACGGATTGTGGCTGGCGATGACCGTGTTCATGATCGCGCGGACGCTGCTGCTCGCCGCCCGCTACCCGCGTCTGGAACGCCAGGCCGAAGGCTGAGCAATCATTCAGGGCCGGTTCAGGGTGGCTGTGCTATCCGTTCGCTATACTTCATCGTCAGGCGCCGCTGAATCCGAAGCGCAGAGGAGTGCCCACATGCAGGCCGTGTCGTTCACAATGCCATCCCGTCTGTTGCTCGTCGTCCTGGTGCTGGTGATGGCCGGCGGCTGCGCCGGCCGCGCGGGCCGCGGCGGCCCGATCGTCGACATGCGCGGGGTCGATCCCGTCCAGTACCGGCTCGATCACAACGAGTGTCTGGAATACGCCGACCAGGTAGCCGTCGGCGCCCGGGCGGCCGGAGGGGCAGCCGCGGGCGCGGTGGTGGGCGGCCTGGTCGGTGCGGCGGTCGGCAACAGCGATACCGCGAAGCGCACGGCTGGCGCGGGCGCCGTCGTCGGCGGTGCGCGGGGGACCGGCGACGCCGTGCGGGAACGCCAGGAGGTGGTCCGCAACTGCCTGCGCAACCGCGGCTACGCCGTTCTGAACTGACCCCTCTCTGAAACGCTCCGGCCGCTGGCCGCCCGCGCCCGAAGCCGGCCGCCCGCGAATTCCCACGCGCTATACTCTGCCGGTCTCACTGCTCGGGAGCGAGCCATGCAGATCGGAGTGTTCGCCACCTTCATGTCCCCGTTGAGCACCCCCGACGTCGTGGCGGATCTCGGCCGCCGCCTCGAAGACATCGGCGTCGAGTCGCTGTGGATGGGCGAGCACGTGCTGCTGTTCGACGAGATGGAGTTCCCCTATCCGGGCTCCCGCGACGGCCGCATCCCGGTGCCCGATGGCGGCGGTCTGCTGGACGTGGTGGCGACCTTCGGCTTCCTCGCCAGCGCCACCACCCGCCTGCGCCTGGGGACCGGCATCAGCCTGATCTCCCAGCGCAACCCGGTCTACACCGCCAAGGAATTCGCCACCCTGGACTGGCTGAGCAACGGGCGGATCGACTTCGGCATCGGGGTCGGCTGGTGCAAGGAGGAAGTGCTGGCCTGCGGCTACGGCTGGGAAGACCGCGGCGAGCGCTCGGACGAGTTCCTCGAGCTGGTCACCCGGCTCTGGACCGAGCCGGTGGTGACCTACCACGGTCGCCACTTCGACGTTAGCGGCGCCCGCATGGATCCGAAACCGCGACAGCAGCCCCACGTGCCGATCCTGGTGGGCGGGCACAGCGGAGCGGCGCTTCGGCGCGCGGCCCGCTTCGGCGCCGGCTGGTACGGGTTCGGGCTGACCCCCGAGACCACGGCACCGCTGCTGGACCGGCTCGATGCGGAGCTGGCTGCCCGGAACCGCGACCGCCGGGAGTTCGAGATCGTGATAACGCCGAGCGGGGCGGACGACGATGCGATCCACGGATTCCGCGACCTGGGCGTGGACCGGCTGGTGCTGCATCTCGGCTCCCAGCGGCCGGACCGGATCGCTGCCAGGCTGCAGGCCCTGGAACGCAGCGTTGCTGCAGCCGCCTGAGGGTCGTCAGCCGAAGGTCGCGTCGGCGTCCACGGGCCACAGCGGGCCGGGCGCGCGCTGGCGGGGAAAGATCTCGATGTGATGGGTGGACAGCCCCGGCGGGTCGGCGGTGACGATGGCGCGCGCCAAAGTCTGAAAACCAGCGCGGAAGTGATTGCTCGATTTCAGCGCCACGTACCGGCAGCGGGTCACGTCCACGCCGAGCGCCAGGAACGGCTCCGGATCGAAGGTCTGGCTGCGCCGCGAGGCGACGATGATGTCGAACCCGTCCACGACCAGGCGAGCCATGGGTCCGAGCTTCAGCGGCGCGCCCCTGAACATGGCCTGCAGGGTGATGCGACCATCGTGTAGGCTCTTCACGTACCCGCGTACCGGCAGCGGGTCGCCGTGCAGCTCGTCGTAGCGGCCACCGAGGGCGACCTCGACCGTCGCGCCGACGCCGGCACGATGCGCGGCCGCGGCCGCCTCGGCGTCGACGATGAAGCCGAAGCAGGCCTTCTCCAGACCGGCCTCCAGCATTGCCCGCAGCAGGTGGGTGCCGTCTCCCGGGCAGCCGGCGCCGCAGTTGTCCGAGGTCTCGTGAATCACCACCGGCCCCTGTCCCTCCTGCGCCGCGAGACGCCGCGCCTCCGCCACGGCTTCGGCCGCCGACAGGCTGGTGGGCCGGAACCGTTCCCGCTCCTGCCACAACGCCAGCGCGAGATCCTGAGCCAGCTTCTGCGCGGCCCTCGCCGCGGTGGCGCGCGCTCCCGGCTCCGCCCGGGCGGTGACCACCACCGAGCTTCCCACCGCCGGCACGTCGGTGTATGGAAAGCCGTGGAACCAGCTGACGTCGACGATCCCGGGCGTCGACTCCGCCGCCAGCATGCGCTCGAGCCAGGCCTCGCCGATGCCGAGAAACGTCGTCGTGGTGGGCATCAGGAGCGGCAGCCGCACCACGGCCACCGCGCTCGCGGCGGGCCGCCGGGCCAACTCGGCGACCCAGTGGACGGCTTCGGCGGCACGCTCGTGCAGATCGATGTGCGGATAGTGGTGACAGGCGAACACCCCGTCCAGGGAATCCGCCATGGCCTGGGTGATGTTGCCGTGCAGGTCGAAGCTGGCCACCACCGGAACGCCTGGACCGACCCGTTCGCGCACCGCCGCCGCCAGATCGCCCTCCAGGTCCTCGATGTCTTCGACCACACCGGCGCCGTGCAGACACAGCACCACACCATCGAGCGGCGCACAGGCGCCGAGGCCGTCGACGATCTCCTGGCGGAAGCGCTCGTAGACGTCCCGCTCGATGGTGCCTGACGGCTGCGCCTGGGCGTAAAGCAGGGGCACCGGTTCGATGCCGGCCGCTTCGCAGGCGGCCACCGCGCCGCCGATGTCCGACTGCTGATCACGGGTGCGCAGGATGCGCTCGCCGCGGATCTGGTGGAAGTCCGCCGCGGTGGTGAGATCGCGGCAGTAGGTATTGGTCTCGTGGACGATGCCGGCCAGGGCGATTCGCAGGGGTGGTGAGATCATCTCCTGGATTTAACCCGCGATTCCCCCGGCCGACAAATGCTGTTTATCATCCCCGTCACGCCGACACCGGCCCGACGATGGAGATGATATGGCAGTGCCCGCCCCCGGCAGCCGCGAATGGCTGGATCTGATCCGCGAGCCGATCATCGATCCCGAACGTCCCATCGTCGATCCCCATCACCACCTGTGGCGGCGGCCGAACTTCGACTACCTCCTCGACGATCTCTGGGCGGACACCGACACCGGCCACAACGTCGAGAAGACCGTGTTCGTCGAGTGCCGCGCCTGTTACCGGGAGTCCGGGCCCGAACGGCTGCGTTGCGTCGGCGAGACCGAGTTCGTCCGCGAACTGGCCGAATCGAGCCGGCGCGCTCCCGACAAGGCCACCATTGCCGGCATCGTCGCGCACGCCGATCTGACCCTGGGTGATGCGGTGGAGGACGTGCTCGACGCCCACGTGGCCGCCGGCGGCGGGCTGTTCCGCGGCATTCGCCATGCGGGCGCGCGCGACCCCCACCCGGATGCTCTGACCATTCCCGGGCGCGCGCCCGAGGGCCTCTATGCTGACCCTGACTTCCGCGCCGGGCTGACGCGGCTCGGCGCGCTCGGCTTCAGTTACGACACCTGGCACTACCATCACCAGAACGGGGCCTTCGCCGACCTGGCGCGAGCGGTTCCCGGTACGACCATGATTCTCGACCACTTCGGCACGCCCCTCGGCGTGGGTCCTTATGCCGACCGGCGTGAGGAAATCTACGAGCAGTGGCGCCGGGACATCGTCGAGATCGCCGCCTGTCCCAACGTGGTGGCCAAGCTCGGCGGCCTCGCCATGCCCGACAACGGCTTCGGCTGGGACCGCAATCCCGCGCCGCCGTCATCCGACGACTTCGTGGCCGCCCAGGCGCGCTACTACCTGCACACCATCGACGCCTTCGGTCCCGAGCGCTGCATGTTCGAGAGTAACTTCCCGGTGGACAAGCGCTCGCTGTCCTATCCGGTGCTGTACAACGGCCTGAAGAAGATCGCTGCCCGCTTCAGCGACGCCGAGCAGCACCTCATGTTCTATGGCACCGCGGCTCGGATCTACCGTCTGGACTGACCGCTGCCCTGGTGCCGACTCTGCGGCGGGTCCGCGAGCCGCCACCACGGCGTCGGCAGCGGACGCTCCAGCGGATGGATCTGGTCCAGCGTGTCCGCGTCGAACAGCTCGCCGTTCTTCATCACGTAGCGCAGGCTGTTGCTGTGGCGGATGTTCTCCAGCGGGTTGCGCGCCAGCACCACCAGATCGGCCAGCTTGCCGGCTTCCACGGTACCGAGGTCTTGCGCCACGCCGATGATCTCGGCGCCGTGGCGGGTCGCGGCGGTGAGCGCTTCCCAGTTGTCGAGGCCGCGGGCCAGGGCCCACAGCTCCCAGTGATACCCGAGCCCCTGCAGCTGACCGTGGGCACCCACCCCGACCCGGCCGCCGGCGCGCACGATCTTCGCTGCCTGAGCCGCCAGGGCCGGAAACACATGCTCCTGTTCGTGAAACCAGGGGCCACGCAGGGACCGCGCATCGATCACGCTGCCGGGAAGGAAGCGCCGCAGCTTTGGGTCCTGGTGCGGATTCTCCCGGGTGTAGAAGTAGCTTTCGCCGAACGGTCCCCCATAGCTGACCAGCAGCGCCGGCGTGTAGGACAGACCGGAGCGGCCCACCAGCTCGACCACGTCGTCGTGCAGCGTCAGCAGCGGAAAGTTGTGCTCGTTGCCGCTGAAACCGTCGATGACATGGGTCAGATCGAGCTTCATGTCGAGACCGCCCTCGGTCGTGGGCATGAGCTCCAGCTCGTGCGCGGCCTGGACGATCCACTGGCGCTGCCGCCGGTTGCCGGCGAGATAGGCCTTCACGTTCCGCACCCGATAGCGATCGCGATAGCGTTCCAACACCGCGCGGGCGTGCGCGCGGGACCGGAAAGCGTTGTTGCTGAACACGCCGGGGCCCGTCGACAGCGCCCGGGGCCCGAGCATCATGCCGGCGTCGACGAGGTCCTGATAGGCAAGGATGTCGATGGTGCCCGGCTGAACATCGAGCCCGGTGGTCACGCCGTAGGCCAGGTTGGCGAGAAAGGACCAGTTGCGGGTGTCGAGCACCCGCCGCAGCGGCCGGAAATGGGCGTGGGTATCGATGAAGCCAGGCAGGATCACGTGGCCGGAGACGTCGAGACGTCGGGCGCCGTCGGGCACCTCCACCGACCCGCGCCGGCCCACCGCGCGGATGCGGTCACCGTCGACCAGCACCACGGCATCCTCGATGACGGTCCCGGCGTCCACCATGGGCAGCACCGTGGCTCCTTCGAGGGCGATGACGCCGTCGGGAACGTGGCGCGGCCGGTATACGGCCACCGTGGTCTCCCGGACCGCGTCGTGGGATTCCCGCAGCGGCTCGACGCCGTCGTCTCCCGCAGGGTCGGGCGCGGGATCCTCACCGTCGGCCCGTTCCCCGGCAGCGTCCTCCCTCGCCTGCTGCGCCGGGCTGCTGAACGTCACCGAG
>JBFISC010000118.1:0-11327 GCA_041608775.1 Pseudomonadales bacterium
GGCGAGCCGAACCCGCCGCGCTTGATCAGTTCTTCGGTGCTCTCCCTCAGCCGATCCTTGTAGGCCTGCTGGCCGATCTTCGCCATCAGGGCGTCCGCATCGAGCCCCGCGGCGCTTGCGATGGCACGGACCTCCTCGTCCTGGGAGATGTCGGCGAGGTCGCTCCAGTAACGCTGGAATGCCCGGCGGGCGTAGGGCACCAGCTTCCCCGCCTCCAGCGCCACGAACGCGCCGCGCATCACCTTGACGCTGTTCACCGGAAACACCGGCGGCTGGCCGATGGTGAGGTTGGCGTGGCGGGCCCAGTCCTGCAGGTCCTTCTGGTAGTAGCGGGCTTTGGCAGGCACTGGACGCTCGCGGTTCTCGTAAACGCTGGGGTTCACGCTGTTGAACACGCCGCCGACGAGAATGGGCTTCCACACCACCTCCACGTCCGCGCGGCCGGCGATCGGCTGGATGCCCTCGAAGGCCAGGTAGGTCCAGGGGCTGGAAACGTCGAAGTAGAACTCGATGGTGTGCATGGTGGTCCCCGGGGTCGGATGAATCGGATGCAGACTGGATCAAGGTCCGGATGGGCGTCGGACAAAGCGTTGGGCCAACTTGCTATGATCGCGCCGAGCCCGAACCCCGACAAGCCAGCCATGCCCCAGCGCAACACCGACACCGACATCGAACGACTCCGCCGCCTGGTGGACGAATCCGCCCAGATCGTGTTCTTCACCGGCGCCGGGATCAGCACCGAATCCGGCATCCCCGATTTCCGCAGCCCCGGCACGGGGCTCTGGAACAAGATTAAGCCGGTCCAGTTCCAGGACTTCATCGCCAGCGAGGAAGCCCGCCAGGAGCACTGGCGGCGTCGATTCACCGGCGAGCGATCCATGGAGGGCGCGAAGCCCAACGTCGGGCACCGCGCCATTGCCCGGCTCACAGAACTGGGCAAGACCCTGGCCGTGGTGACCCAGAACGTCGACAACCTGCACCAGGATTCGGGCGTGCCCGAGGACAAGGTGATCGAGCTGCACGGCAACGCCAGCTACGCCCGCTGCCTGTCCTGCGCCATGCGCTACGAGATGGCGGAGCTGGAAGCCCAGTTCACCAGCCAGGGACGGGTGGATCCCTGCGGCCGCTGCGGCGGCATCGTCAAGTCGGCCACCATCTCGTTCGGCCAGGCGATGCCGGAGCGCGCGATGGCGCGCGCCCAGGCCGCCATCGAGGCCTGCGACCTGTGCATCGTGGTGGGGTCGTCGCTGGTGGTGTACCCGGCCGCCGGGTTCCCGGAGTACGCCAAGCGTCTGGGTGCGGGGCTCGCGATCCTGAACCGCGAGGAGACGCCGCTCGACCCCATCGCCGACGTCGTCGTGCACGCCGAGATCGGTCCGAGTCTCGGCTACGTGGTAGGCATCAATTAGCCCGCGGTAACGGTTACCGGGTGACGGTCAGCAGGCGGTCCGCAAACCGCTCGATGTCCTGCAGCCGCGCGCAGGTGTCCACCCGCAGGCACAGCGGCGCGTAGTGGCGCATCAGCGAGTCCCCGTCCCCCCAGCGATCGGGCGTCTCCGGGTTGAGCCAGAACACCTGCCTGGCGCGGCGTGCGATCTCGCGCAGCAGCTCCACCCGGGGCGGGTAGTAGTTACCCCGGGCATCGCCGAGAAATATCACGATGCTGTGCCGGTCCAGGTCGCGGCCGATCTGCTCGCGGAAATCGAACAGCGCCTGGCCGTAGTCCGTGGTGCCCTTGCCCCAGGTGAACAGCGCTTCCTCCACGGCCCGCGCGGTGTCGTGCTGCTGAAACAGCGCCGTCAGCTCGCCCAGGCGGTTGGAAAAACCGAAGGTGCGCACACTCGGCAGCACGTCGGCCAGCTCGTAGAGGAACATCAGCAGAAACCGGGCGATCCGGCTCACCGAGCTGGAGAGATCGCAGATCACGAACACGGTCGCCCGCTCCTGGCGTTTCTGCCGCCAGCGCAGGTGGAACAGCGCGCCGTCGTAGGCGACGTTGTCGCGCAGCGTGTGCTTGATGTCGAGCTTGCCGCGGTCCGCGCGGCGACGGCGACGGCGGTGGTTACGCGCGAGACGTGCCGCCAGCTTGCGGACCACCCGGTCCACCTCCTGGTGATAGCCCGGCGGCAGCTGATCCAGATTGCCCGACAGCGCCGCTTCGATGATGGCGCGCCGGCCGGTGGCGTCCACCAGCAACCGGTACTGCTGGTCGACGTAGTCGTTCACCTGGTCCTGAACGTACTGACGCAGGTAACGCAGGGCCCCCTGCAGCGCCGGCGCGTCCCGGGGCTCGCCGCGCTCAAGCAGCTGCTGCAGCTCGGTCATGCCCAGGGCGTCCGCCAGCCGCCCGGCCAGGCGACCCTTGTCCCGCAGCGACTGCATGTGGGCCACCTCCAGCTGCTCCGCCCGCTGCTGCACCAGCCAGGCGAGCTGGCCCTGGTCGTGCTTCAGCACCCCGCGGAGCAGCGCCTGCAGGGCGGGGCCCACCAGCGGCGCCGTGCGCCGGAGCAGCTCGTAGCCATCGACCTGGCGCAGCAGTGTGGGTTTCGCCGGCTGGTGAAACGCCAGCTGCTGGAAGAAGCGCTGAAAGCAGTCGGCGAAGCGCCGCTTTTCCTCCCGGGACTTCGCCAGCGTCAGGGCCAGCGCGTCCCGGAGCACGGTGGGATCCTCGATGCCCACCGCCTGGACCACGGCAAAGGCGTCCAGGGTCTCGGCGGGGGAAACGGCCAGCTCGGCGCTGCGCAGGGCGTGGACGAACCGGGCAAGCGTGACCTCCATGCCCGGATTCTACCGGGGGCCGGACGATCCTGCCGCCGGCCGGTCCCGCGGAGTAGACTGCGACGAATGCCACCGTCCATCGCGTCAGCCTCGCAGCCGCCGCCGGCCACGCCGTGACCGAACCCGTCGTGAACCTGCAACGCTGGATCGCCGAGCTGCGGCCCGACTGGGACCTCGCGGCGCTGTCCGGGTTTCTCTATCTGGAAGGCGGCTACAGCAATCACAACTACCGCTTCAGCTATGCCGGTGAGCGCTACGTGCTGCGGGCCCCGTTCCGCCCCCGGGCTGACCTGGATCGCCGCGGAGAGCGACGCATCTACGACCACGCCGCGGCCATCGGCGCTCCGGAGCTGGTGGCGTTCGACCCGGGCACCGGGGCCATGATCTCGCGCTGGGTGCCCGGCGTGCTGCTGGCGGACTGGGATCCGCCGGGCGAGGGGCTGGCGGATTACCTGAAACGCCTGCACGGCCGGCTCCCGGACCTCGATCGCGTCTACGATCCGGTGGCCCAGGCGCGGGCGCACCTCCAGCTCGCCGATGCGCCGGCCTGGCTGGAACGGCTCGCGGCGGCCACGGTCTGGGCACCCGAAGGCACCGCTACCTGCCACAACGACCTGAACCCCTGGAATGTGATCCGACCGCCGGCCGGCGACTGGGTGACCCTGGACTGGGAATGGGTGGGCCGCAACGACCCGCTGTTCGATCTGGTGACCCTGCACCAGGGCGCGGGTCTGGACGCGGATGCCCTCGCGACCATGGCCGAACGCTACCTCGGCGGCGCGGCTCCGGCGGCGCGGCTCAGCGCCTGCCTGCGCGCGTTCTGGCTGCGCGAGACCAGCTGGGCGCTGGCCGAGATCGCCGCAGGCAACGATCGCCCGGAGATTCTCGAGCAACGGGATCTCGGCCTGGCGCGGCTCCAGGCGCTGGCCTGAAGCCGACCGGGATCAGCGGTCGAGCCAGACCTGCAGCTGGGACCAGGCAAGATCGAAGCGCGCGCTGCCGGTCCCCGAAACCTGGGCGAACGGGAACCCGGCCTCGCTCAGCAGGGCCAGGTACCGCCGGTGCAGCCGTTCCCGGTCGTCGGGAGATTCCCGCAGCGGGTCGAACTCCCACGGCAAGTCCGGCATCGTCAGCAGATAGCGGCGGGGGGTTCGAGCCGCCAGCGCTGAAGCAAGCCACGGATCGAGCTCGCCGTACTTCTCCTCCCACCAGACCTGAATGACGGTGAGGTCCGTGTCCGCCACAACCAGGCGGTCACCGGCCTCGAGGGCCTGCTGCTCCGCTGCGTGCTGGGCCCGGGCGATGGCGAGCACGTCGTCGCGGTCGTAGCCCTCCCGACCGGCCAGATAGTCCCGGGCTACCTCGGGTACCAGCGGCGACCCGAGGGCCTGCGCGAGGGCGCCCGCCAGCGTCGACTTGCCGGTGCTCTCGGCTCCGGTGACGCAGATCACCAGCGGCTGTGGTGGCTCGGACATGGGCGGACGGAATTCGGCGGGAAAGCGCCACGGTAGCCGCAGTCGCGCGGCCGGGCAATGCGGCGGAGCGGCTGTGGAATTGCGCCGCGGCCTGTCACGACAGGCCGGGGGCCGCCGGCAGGGTCAGTCGTCCAGACCTTCCCAGGAGTCTCTGGGGCCGTGGATCTCCGCGTCGCAGAACTCCTCGCCGAGACGCAGGCACTCGTAGTCGAGCTGGAACGGAACCAGGTCGCCGAGATTGAGCCCCAGCTCCTCCATGAGCCTGCCGCTATGGTCTTCCGAGTAGGGAACGAACATTTTCATGAGGATCATTGAATCGCATGTCGCTGCGAAGACGCTGGACGAAATCTGGAGCGCTGCCCCGCAGATGATGGAGAGAACGTGGATGCGATGGATTACCCGGCGGCCCGGATAACCGCTAGAATCGCGGCGAATTCGCCCGAGGAGCGAGAACGGATGGCCAAGACCATTGCCATCGTCGAGGACGACCCGGACCAGCGCGCCAACTACGCGGACGCCATCACCAAAAAAGGTTACCAGGTGTCCGCCTACGGCAGCCGCGAGGAGGCCCTGGAGGGCTTCAGCCAGAAGCTTCCGGACCTGGTCATCCTCGACATCATTCTCGGCGAGGAGGTCGACGCCGGCTTTCAGCTCTGCCGCGACGTGCTGGCCCGGGCTCCGAGCCTGCCAGTGATCTTCCTCACCGAGCGGATCAACGAGATCGACAAGATCTCGGGGCTCCGCCTGGGCGCCTGGGACTACCTGCCGAAACCGATCAGCCTGGACTACCTCGCCGAACGAATCTCGTCGCTGCTGCGCATCAACGAGGTGCGGGCAGAGCAGGACGAAGCCCGGGACAGCCCCACCGCCAAACGCATCGGCGACCTGATGCTCGACCAGGAAGCGCTGCTCGCGTCCTGGCAGGGCCATCGGATCGATCTCTCGGGCACCGAGTTCCGGATGCTGGCGAAGCTGGTGCGGGTGCCCGGCCACGCGGTCAGCTACGAGACTCTGATGAACGCGACCATGCAGAGCCTGGTGACCAACAACACCATCAATACCCACATGCGCAACATCCGCAAGAAGTTCGAGAAGGTCGACAAGGACTTCTCCGCCATCAAGAGCGAGTACGGGTACGGCTACCGGTGGTCCACGGACGCGTGATCGCGAGCTGACATGAGGCTGTTCCAACGCATCCACGGCCCCCGCCTCGGCACCAAGATCATGCTGCTCGGGCTGACGCTGCTGATCGTGCCGTGGTTCAGCTACCGCCAGCTGGTGGAGATGGAGCGGCTGCTGATCCAGGGCCAGTCGAACGCCCTGCTGCTCACCGCCGAAGGGATCTCGACCCTGTTCAACGGCCGGGAGGACCTGTTCAACGACCTGCCGGTGACCATCGAGGATTTCGAGAGCCTCTACGCCCATCCGCTGCAGAACCCCGTGCGCCTCGACGGTCGGGTGGAGGACTGGGGCGAGGGATTCACGGACAAGGCCCTGTCCTTCGGCAGCGAGTCCGGCCGGCAGGATGGCGACTTCGAGCTGCTGCTCGGGGAGCGCGGCGGTCAGCTCTACGTCTACATGAATGTCATCGACCCGCAGCACGTCTATCGCAGCTCGGATTACCTGCGCCTCGACAACGCCGATCACGTCCGGCTGCGGTTCATCCAGACCGACGGCGAGGACGGACGGGTGACGCTGACCTCCTCGGAGCCCGGGGTCACCACCGCCTACGAGATGGACGCGGACTGGCGCTTCGCCGAGACCGGAACGCCGAGCAACGCCATCCAGGGGTTCATGGAGGAGAGCGAGGAAGGGTTCCGAATCGAGTTCCGCATGCCGCTGTCCATACTCGGCTCCTCGCGCTACTTCGGCGTTGCCTTCGTCGATGTCGACGACCCCGACACCCGGGCCATCCGCCGCACCACCCAGACCCTGCCCACCGCCGGCCGGGAGAGCTTCAACCTGGTGGTGCTGCGCTCTCCGGAGGTGCTCAACATCATCCAGGGGCTCGGCTATTCGGGGGCGCGGATCCTGGTCATCGACCCGCAGAAGCGTGTGCGCGCCGAAACGGGCAGCAACGCCACCCCGCAGGCCGCCGACAGCGAGACGGTGCGGCTGATTCAGCGCTGGTTCGCCGACGTGCGGCCGTGGGTGCACCGCGTGATCACCGGCGAGCCCTGGGAGCCCCAGCGCAGCATCCGGCGCAACGCCGAGACCACGGCGGATGCGGTCATCAACAGCTCTCTGTCCGGCGACCCGCTGGCGCTGCGGCGCAGCCTGTCGGAGGAGCAGGAAGTGATCATGGCCGCGCACCCCATCGTTTCAAAAGGCAACGTGATTGGCACGGTGGTGGTGGAGCAGAACATCAACGAGATTCTGAGCTTCCAGCGGGCGGCGCTGGAGCAGGTGATTCTCGTCTCCATCGTCAGCCTGTTCGCGGTGTTCATCGCCCTGCTGGCGTTCGCCGCGCGCCTCGCCTGGCGCATCCGCAGCCTGCGCCGCGAGGCCAGCGGCGCCATCGACGAGTACGGACGGCTGCGCATCAACGAGCTGCAGCGGGAGATGTACGCGGGGGACGAGATCGGCGACCTCGCGCGCAGCGTCTCGAACATGCTCTCGAAGCTGCACCAGCACAACAACTTCCTCGAGAGCATGCCGCGCACCCTGCGCCACGAGATCAACAACCCCCTGAACACGCTGTCGACGTCGCTGCAGAACCTGGCGGAGGAGAGTCCGGAGGTCCGCGACAGCAAGTACCTGGAGAGCGCCAAGCGCGGCGTCATGCGCATCGGCATCATCGTGCAGAACCTCGCGGATGCCGCCAACCTCGAGGAGTCGCTGGAGGCGGAGGAGCGCGAGGTGATCGACATCGCCCGCCTGCTCGAGAACTACGTGGCGAACTGCCGGATCACCCACAAGAACTGCGAGTTCATCTATCGCGGGCCGGGGCGGCCGGTGTTCGCCAACGTGTCCGACTACCGCATCGAGCAGATGCTGGACAAGATCATCGACAACGCCATCGACTTCCACCGCTCGAAGAGCCCGATCAAGGTCCAGCTCGACGCCTATCGCGACCAGCTGCAGATCACCGTCGCGAATCGCGGGCCGACCCTGCCGCAGAACGCCGAGAAGTCGCTGTTCGATTCCATGGTGAGCCATCGGGGCCCGCAGAACCGGCTGCACTTCGGCCTCGGGCTCTACGTGGTGCGAGTGATCGTCGAGCACCACGGCGGCCTGGTGCGGGCCGTGAACCTGGCGGACGGATCGGGCGTCGCCATCATGGTGCAGCTGCCGCTGGTGGAGATGGAGGAAGCCGAGGACGCGACCAGCAACGGTCGCGAGGCGCCACGGGCGGCCGCGAGTTGAGGCCGCGGTAGCCCCGCAAGACCGCCGGGCTGCAAGGGCCGCGCGCTACGCGAGGCGGTAGCGACCGTCCAGGGACAGTGCCCCGTCGCTGACCAGGGCGCCTTTTTTGACCAGGTGTTCCACCGCCGCCAGCACGCTGCGGGCCGCCGCGGGGAACATGAATTCCGGCGTGCTCGTGTACATGATCGGGACCATGTCGCGGATGTTGTGCACGCCGTCGGCCACGCACTTGAGGATCTGCTGCTCGCGCTCCAACCGGTGCTCGATGAACGCCCGGACCAGCTCCTTGGGATGCTCGACCCGCGGGCCGTGGGTGGGCCAGTAGACCTCGTCGTCGCGTTCGAGCAGCAGCTCGAGGCTCGCCATGTAGGCTGCCATGTCGCCGTCGGGCGGAGAAATGATGCTCGTCGACCAGCCCATGATGTGATCGCCGGTGAACAGCGCCCGATCCTCGCGCAGCTGAAAGCACATGTGATTGGAGGTGTGACCCGGTGTGTAGACGCACTCGACGGACCAGTCGCCGCCCTCGATGACGTCGCCGTGACGCACCAGCCGGTCCGGCACGAACTCCATGTCCCCGCCCTCTTCCACCGGCACGCCCTCTTCCAGCTTGCCGGCGCCGTGCGGCCCGTAGGCGAAGGTCGGGGCATCCACCTTTTTCTTCAGCAGCGCGCAGCCTGGCGAGTGGTCCATGTGGGTATGGGTCACCAGCACGTGGGTGATGGTCTCGTCACGGGTGGCGTCGAGGATCGCCTGGATGTGCTGGGGATCGGCGGGGCCGGGGTCCACCACGGCGACCCGGCCGTTGCCGAGGATGTAGGTGCCGGTACCGTACAGCGTGAAAGGGCTCGGATTGTGAGCGATGACCCGGCGGATCCGCGGGCCCACCCGGTCGACGTGGCCGTACTCGAACGCGAGTTCCCGGCGAAACGGAATCTGTACTCCCATGCGTGACTTCCAGCAGGGCTATGGCGAAGGCGCGTCAGGATAGGTTGGGGGGCAGGCAAAAGCAACGCGGCGCCAGCGCGGCCCGGGCCCGGCCACTTCAGAACAGGTAAGTGACCAGCAGCACGGCCAGCGCCAGGGATCCGAGCAGCAGCGCGTACTGCAGGCGCCGGATCCACAGCCGGCCGCTGGCGCTGGCCGGCACGTCCTTGAACACCAGGCTGACCCGGCCGAAGCGCAGCACGTCACCGTCGTGGAGTCGGCCGGTCTGAATCTCCTCGCCGTTCAGCCGGGTGCCATTGGTAGCCATCAGGTTGGTGATCGTCACCCCCTCCGCGCGGACCATCAGCTCGGCGTGCCGGGCGGACACGGTGCGATCGCGGATCACCAGGTCGCAGTCGTCCTGACGGCCGATCAGGGTGCGGCCCATGGGCGTGCGGAAGGTCATGCCGGCCACCGGCTCGCTGGCGCCGAGCAGAAACGCGCCCGCCTCCCCCGGCGGCAGCGCGGGCTCGAGGTGCGGCGCGTCCACGCGGTCTTCCGCTACCGCGGCGAACTCGGTGGTGTCGCCGGGCGACCCGAGTGGCCGCTGCACCTCGAGCGGCGCCGGCCGCTCGGCCGGGTCCGGCGTTCGCACCGGGGTCAGGTCGGCACCCCGGCCGACGAGCTGGAAGGCGACCGCGTCGAAGCGGATCTCGTCACCGTGAAACAACCGACAGGCGCCCGACAGCCGCTCCCCGTTGACGTACGTGCCGTTGGCGGAGCCCAGATCCTGCAGCCAGACCACCCCGCCATGGTTCACCAGCCGCGCGTGCCGACGGGAGATGTGGTCGTCGTCGATCTGCAGGTCGGCGTCGTCGCCGCGTCCTACCCTGAGTTCAGCGTCGAGCACGCGGCCCTCGCCGCCCCCCGCCCCATAGAGGCGCCAGCCGTGTGCCTCTGCCGGCTGGATCAGCTCGCAGTCGACGTCGACGTGGCTCTGACCGATGTCGAGGCCATCGCCCGGCATGAGCCCCACCGGATGCGCCAGGTCGACGCCGTTGAGGCGCAGGCTGGCGTCGCCCAGCGGCACCGCTCGGGGTCCCCGGTCCGTCATCTCGATCCGCAGGTGATAGTCGAGCACGTCCTCGCCGGCGAGCAGCACGTCGTTGTCCAGATGCCGGCCCACGGTCATGTGGTTCGCGACCGGAACTCGATCTCCGTCTACAGAAAGAAAGTACCGTATATCAGATGCTTGCGTCACTTTCCTCCCATTGATTCCGCAACTCCCGCCAGACCGCGACGTCCGGCGTGACGGTGAGCGCCAGCTCGAGGTAGTGCTTGGCTTCGCGGGTGAGGCCGGCATCGTAGGCCTCGCGCGCGACGCTGGCGAGGCGCTCGGCGCTGACGGCCAGCAGCTCGCGCGCCCGGGCGTTGCCCGGGTCGAGGCGCTCTACGTCGCGCAGCAGCGCCACGGCGTTGCGGCCCTGGGGCTCGGTGATGAAGCCGCGCTCGAGCAGCGCCCGGGCCTCGTCCAGCTTCTCGTCGACCGACGCGAGCCGCGCCACCTCGCCGTCGAGGCGGGCCTTCAGGCGGTTGACCGCCTCCGGGTCCAGGCCCACGGCACTGGCCCGATCGACCAGCGCCCGCATGCCGTTCAGATCGCCGTTGGCCAGCAGCGCGGTGGCGGTGCTCAGCAGCTGGGAGACCACCTCGTTCAGGCCCTGGGTTGCGATGACGTTGTCGGGGTCGGTGACCAGCACCCGGTGGTACAGCTCGGCGGCGTTCTCCCCCGGCGGGTTGATCAGCGCCCCCTCCGCCCGGTAGCGGCTCGCCTGCTGCAGCATGTCGCTGATCGCGGACTGCGACGTCGTCGCCTGTCGGATCCGCTCCCGTACTTCGGCCAGCTGGGGCAGCTGATCGTTGGCCGCGCTTGCCCGGTCCAGGTAGGCGATCGCGCGATCCACCTCGCCGGCTTCCGCCGCCTGGGCGGCCAGGGTGACGTAGTGCTGGCTCAGCGCGTCCAGCTCGGCCCGGGCCACCGGGTTGCCCGGGGCGAGGCGCAGGATCTCGTGATAGGCCTGAATGGCGGCGGTCGCCGAGGGGATGTCGGACATGCCGTGGCTGCGCATCAGGCCCTGGGTGCTGGACAGCAGCCGTTCGGCATGCTTTCGGTTGGTGAGCTGCTCGGCAAGCCCTTCGAGACTCGCATCGTTGGGGAACGCCAGCATGCTCTCCTCGAGCTTGGTCTCCGCCTGGGCCAGATTGCCCTGCTGCAGGGCGGCTTCGATGTCCGTCTTCCACTGGGTCGCGATGGTCGCGAGCGCCGCCCGGGCGCCCTCGTGGTCGGGGTCGAGATTGAGAACCCGCCGGTAGCCGGCGACCACGGTAGTGAGGCTCTGATTGGCGTCCTCCCGCAGGGAGCGGGCACTGTTCCAGGCTTCCTGGATCGCCGGGTCGTCGATGATGCCCACGGCGGCCGAAAGCCGGGTCACCAATTCCGGACGCTGAACCAGCAGCGCCGATCCGCCACCGATGAGCGCGACCACCAGCACGACCGAGAGGACCGTGCGGGCCGTCCGCCGGCGCCGGCGGCGGCGGGTGCTGCGCTCCGTTTTCCTGGCCCCCGGCGGTCGCGCCGGCGAGCCCGCGCAGCAGACCCGGCTGCTGCGCCAGGAGCTGCAGCAGCAGATCGCCCGCGCCCTCGCGTCGCTGCCGCTCCACTACCGCGTGCCGCTCGTGCTGTACGAGCTCGAGGGCTGGAGCTACCGGCAGATCGGCGCC
>JBFISC010000119.1:0-11186 GCA_041608775.1 Pseudomonadales bacterium
CCCCCCCACGGCGGTACCCGCCAAGCCCGCAACCAAGGGTCGCAACATCTCGATCCTCGAGGGTCGCAACATCCTGGTCGCGGAGGACAACCCGATCAACCAGCAGCTGGCCATGGAGTTTCTGCAGCGCGCCGGTGCCACCGTCGAGATCGCCCAGAACGGCCGCGAGGCCGTGGACCGCGCCACGGCCAGCGACTACGACGTGCTGCTCATGGACATCCATATGCCCCTGCTGGATGGCCTGGAGGCGACCCGAATTCTGCGCGACCAGGGTCTGCGACTACCCATCGTGGCGGTGTCGGCGGACGCGCTCAGCACCCGGCAGTCGTCGGCCCTGGAAGCAGGCTGCGATGCCTACGTGACCAAGCCCATCGACTTCGACGAGCTGCTGGGCGTCATGACCCGGGTGTTGCCGGAAACCGGCGCCCCCGGGCGGCGACGCCGCGCCACCGACATCGCCGACGGCACCAGCGTCGAGCCCGAAGCCCGGGAAGCGCCGGCGGCTGTCGCGGCGCTCCCTGTGCTCGCGGACCTCGTGCCCGCATCGGCACCCGCCGCGGCCCCCGCGGCGTCCATAGCGGAGCCGGAACGAACCAGCCTCGACGCCCTGCCCATGCGGCGCGTACCCGGGATCGACATCCCGGCAGCGATCAAGGCTCACAACGGCAACGTGCGCCTGATGATCAAGCTGATGGGCGACTTCGGCGGCTACTACGGCGACGCGGGTACCCGCATGCGCCAGCTGGTGAAAGACAAGCAGCTCGAGGAGGCGGAGCGGCTCGCCCACAACCTGCACGGCGTAGCCGGCAGCTTCGGCGCCCAGCGCCTGAAGGAGGCTTCGAAGACGCTGGAGCTGGCGCTGATCGATCCTCAGGGCAAGAACCTTTTGGGCCTGGTCCAGAGCTTCGAGATCGCCCTGACCGAGGTGCTGGAATCCGCCGACGCCCTGGCCAGCGAGGAAGTGCGCTTCCGCGCCGGTGACCTCAGCGAGCAGTAACGTCGCGCAGCGGCAGCAGCTCGGGCCCCGGCGAGCGCCTCAGCCCGGCAAAGTCGAACAGCGCAGCATCCGCCAGGTGGGAGGGCACCACGTGGGCCATGGCCCGGGCGATGTTCTCGACCCGCCCGGGCGACTGCCGATCCCACTCGGCGAGCATCTGCTTGACCACCTGTCGCTGCAGATTCTCCTGAGACCCGCAGAGGTTGCAGGGAATGATCGGGAAGCGGCGGTGTTCGGCCCAGCGGGCCACCAGCCGCTCCCGGAGGTAATAGAGCGGCCGGATCACGACGTTGCGGCCATCGTCGCTCTTCAGCTTCGGCGGCATGGATTTCATCCGGCCGCCGTAGAACAGGTTCAGGAACAACGTCTCAACGGCGTCGTCGAGATGATGGCCAAGGGCGATCTTGCTCGCGCCGATGCGGTTTGCGCAGGCATAAAGAATGCCCCGGCGCAGGCGCGAGCACACCGGACACGTGGTCTTTCCCTCCGGCGTCAGCGCCTGCACGACGCTGAAGGTGTCCTCTTCGAGAATATGGTGCTCGAGCCCCTGGGCCAGGAGATAGTCCCGCATCACCCCTACCGGGTAGCCCGGCTGCTTCTGGTCGAGGTGAACCGGCACCAGCTCGAAGGAAACCGGCGCCGAGCGCTGCAGGCTGCGCAGGATGTCGAGCAGCGTGTACGAGTCCTTGCCCCCGGAAAGGCAGACCATCACCCGGTCGCCGTCCTCGATCATGGCGAAATCGGCGATCGCCCGGCCGACCTCCCGCCGCAGCCGCTTCTGCAGCTTGTTGGCGTCGTACCGATCTCTGCGCGGATCCAGGGGGCGCTGCCCGGACCCGGGTTGGAACTGCTCTACCTGCAAGGGTGAAACCGCTCGGCTTGCCAGAGCCGCGCAGTTTACGTGATCGAAAGGGCGCCGATAAGGTGCCGGGGCCGAGCCAGGCTCACCCGGAGGGCCCCAGGGAACTGCCCGGCTACCCGGAAGGCGGGCCCACCGGCATCATCCGACGTCACGCAGCTCGCCGTTCTGGATGAAGGCGAGGAACTCCTCAGCCGGCAGCGGCCGCGAGTAATAATAGCCCTGCACGAAGTCGCAGCCGATCTGCTTCAACCGCTTCACCTGCTCGGCGGTTTCGACCCCCTCGGCCACCACCCGCATCCCGAGAATCCGACCCATGGACACGATGGAGGCCACCAGGCCGTAGTCACGGGTGTTGGCGAGCTCGTCGATGAAGGTCTTGTCGACCTTGAGCACGTCGAACTCGAAGTTGCGCAGGTACCCGAGGGAAGAGAAACCGGTTCCGAAGTCGTCCAGAGCCACCATGCTGCCGAGCCCGCGCACTTCCTTCAGAAACCGGTGCACGCCATCGCTGTTCTCCATCAGCGCGCTCTCGGTGAGCTCGAGCATCAGCCGGGCGTCCGACACCTCCTGCAGGAGATCGAGGAAGTCCCGGACGTCCTCGTCGCGGCGCAGCTGAACCGGGCTGACGTTCAGCGATATGCGCAGGTCCTCCAGGCCCTGCCGGCGCCAGGCCTCGAGCTGGCGATGGCACTCAGCCACGACCCACTTGCCGATGTCGACGATCAGACCCATGTCCTCTGCGACCGGAATGAATTCCCCCGGTGAGACCATGCCGAGTTCGGGGTGCTGCCAGCGCAGCAGAGCTTCGGCGCTGGTCACCGTGCCACGCTTGACGTCCACCACCGGCTGATAGAACAGCTTCAGCTCGCCGTTGGCCGCCGCCCGGCGCAGCCCCGATTCCAGCTCCAGGCGGCGCTCTGCGCGGCTGTTCATCTCCGGCTCGAAGAAGGCGAGGTTGTTGCCGCCGTGCTGCTTGATCTGAATCCGGGCGGCATCCGCCTTCTGCAGCAGCTCACCGATGGCATTGCCATCCTGCGGCAGCAGGGCGACGCCGATGCTGGCGGAGATGAACAGCTCCCGGCCGTCGAGATGAAACGGTTTGCAGATCTCTCCCAGCATGCGTCGGCCGAGCCGTTCCACCTCGCCGTAGTCGTCCACCTCGCTCATCAGCACCACGAAGTGATCGCCGCCGAGGCGCGCCACGGTGTGGGATTCGTCGACGCACATGGCGAGGCGGTACGCTACCTCCATGAGCACCTGATCGCCCTTGGAGGGACCCACCGAGTCGTTCACCATCTTGAATCGGTCGAGGTCGATGCTCAGCAGCGCGCCGATGAACTGGTGTTCCTGGGTGCGAAGCAGCACCCGGGTCAGACGCTCTTCGAAGAGATTGCGGTTCGGCAGCTTGGTGAGGGTATCGTGATGCGCCTGCCAGAGCATGAGCCGCTTGGCGTCGTCGGAGCTCAGCAGGTCCATGGACAGGGTCAGATAGCCGAGCAGCTCGTTGCGCGGCCCGCTCAGACGCATGCGGGTGACCTTGTCGGCAAAGGCTTCGCCGCCCTTGTTGCGCAGCCAGAACTCGCCCACCCAGCGACCGCGCTTCGCCAGGCTCTCGCGCATGGCGACGTAGAAAGCTTCGTCCTGCTGGCCGGCATGGTTGAAGGCGATGTCGTTGCCCTGCACCTCGGCCTGCTCGTAGCCGGTCATGCGGGTGTAGGCCTGGTTGACCGCGAGGATGCGATCGAAAGCATCGGTGACCACCACGGCGCCGGGCGAATTCTCGAACAGATGCCGCTCCAGACCCTGCAGGGACCAGGCAGGCCGCTCCTGACGCCGGGCCCAGCGAACGGCCGATACCCCGGCAGTAACCACCCCCACGCACGTCAGCGCGATCAGGGCGCCCAGGTGGTAGACCTGCAGCGTGGTGAATCTCGACAGCAGCTCGCCGGTATCGGCCACCGCATCCGCCGGCGCCAGCAGCGCGCCTCCGCTCAACCCCCAGAGCCCCAGCGCCAGCAGCAACGGCAGCCAGACCAGGACCCGCAGCGCGGGGACAGCGATACCGCCCCGGGTTCGCGACATGGGTGCAACCACCTCGCGCCGGCTGACAGCGGCCACGGCATCGCCGTCGCTGCGGCGTCTGGGCCCGAACAGGCGGGGCAGCATGCTCATCAGTTGGTGGTTCCCGCAGATCCCGGAAGTGTCGTTCATTAACACTAGTTGACACCGCGGGATCCGCAACACGGCGGGCACGGCCATGCGGCCACCCGGCGAGTACTCGCCGGGCGCAGCGCGCGCGGCTGTCAGGTGAGGCCGCGCAGGACCAGCATCGGGGGCGTTGAGACCAGGCTTCGGGTGCCGAGGATCCCCACCACCAGAACCAGCAGCGAGCCCACCAGCGGGCCGAGCAGCCACAGCCAGGGGTGGGCGCTCATGCCCAGCTCGAACACCTGCCGCTGCAGCACCGCCACCGTGACTTCCGCCCCGACCACGGCGACCACGCCGGCGAACAGACCGAGCAGCGCGAACTCCGCCGCCAGCGAACCGGCGATCAGGCGCCGGGTACCGCCCAGGGTGCGCACCAGGGCATGTTCGTGCATGCGGGTATCGCGGCTGGCCTGAATGCTGGCCACCAGCACCAGACAGCCCGCGGCGATCACCAGCCCGAGCACCAGCTCCACCGCCTGGGTCACCCGGGCAATGATGCTCTGAATCTGGCGGATCAGGGCATCCACCTCCAGCACCGTCACCGTCGGGTAACGCGACAGCAGCTCGTTGAGGAACGGCTTCTGGTCGGGGTTCAGATAAAAGCTCGTCATGTAAGTTGCTGGATAATCCTCCAGCACCCCGGGCGAGAAGATGATGAAGAAGTTGGGCCGCATGCTCTCCCAATCCACGCGCCGGAGGTTCGCCACCTCGGTTTCCACGGTCTGACCGGCGACGTCGAAAACCAGCCGGTCGCCCACCTCCAGGCCCCGTTCCTCCGCGTAGTCGTCTTCCAGCGACACCAGCGCGCGGCCGTCGTCGGCCGACCACCAGCTTCCGGCCACCAGCCGGTTGTCCGGCGGCAGCTCGGACATCCAGGTGAGGTTCCGTTCCGAGCTGAGCCGCGGCCCGTCGCCGTCGTCACGACCCGATTCACGCAACCGCTCCTCTAGCTCCCGGGCGTCGGTGCCGTCGACCTCGATGATGCGCCCGCGCACCATGGGAAACAGCTCGCCCATGCGCTCGGTGACCGAGCCGAGCAGGCCGGAGACGCCTTCGACCTGTTCCGGGGTGACGTTGATCAGAAAGTGGTTCGGGGCATCCTCCGGAACCTGGCTGCGCCACTCGTCGAGCAGCGCGGTGCGCAGCAGCACCAGAATCAGCAGCAGCATGATGGCTAGGCCGAAGATCAGGATCTGGGCGACGTTCTCGCGCCGCCGCCGCTGCAGTCCCGCCATGGCCAGGCGCCAGCCGCTGCCGGCCTGCATGCCCAGCACCCGGCCGCCGCGAAGCAACCCCAGCGCCATCACCGCGAACAGGGCGAGGACCGCGCCGCTGCCGAGCAGGGTCCACAGGGTCAGCCACAGGCTGTTGCTGTACCACAGCAGCAGGCCCAGGCTGCCGGCGCCGGCGGCCACGTAGCTGGCGATCTGCGACGCGGGCGCCGCGCCAAGATCGCGACGGATCACGCGCATGGGCGAGATCCGGTGCAGATGCAGCAGCGGCGGCAGGGCGAACGCCAGCGCGCAGATGAAGCCCGTCGCGGCACCGAGCAGAAACGGTCGCGGCGAGGGCATCGGCAGGGCTACCGGCACCACGCTCGCCAGCGCCGCGACGATGCCGAGGTGCAGCCCGGTGCCGAGCAGCAGCCCCAGCGCCACGGCCACCGCGCCGACCACCGACAGCAGCAGCAGGAACGCGCGGAGAATCTGGTTGGGGGTGGCCCCCAGGGTCTTCAGGATGGCGACGTGATCGTAATGACGCTGGGCGTAGCGATGCGCGGACAGGGCGACGGCGACCCCGGCCAGCAGCACCCCGAGCAGGCCGCCGAGCAGGAGAAAGCTCTCGGCCCGGTCCAGGGCCGCGCCGATGGACTGGCTGCTGTCGCGGATCCCGCGCCAGTAGTAGTTCGGCTCCAGCGTCAGCGACTCGCGCAGAGCCTCGAGCTCGGCGTCCGGGCCCCTCAGCAGCAACCGGTAGGCCAGCCGGCTGCCGGGCTGCACGACCTCGGTGGCGGGAACGTCCACCATGCGCATCAGCACCCGGGGGCCGAAATCGAACATCCCCCCGCCGCGGTCGGGCTCGCTGATCAGCACCCGGCTGATCGTCAGCCGCGCCAGCCCCACCTCGACGCTGTCGCCGACGGCCACGTCGAGGGCCGGAAACAGCCGCGAGTCGAGCCACACCTCGCCGGCCGGCGGCAGCTCGGTCGTGGGCCGGCCACGGCCGAACGGCTCGTCCGCCACGATCAGGGTGCCGCGCAGCGGGTACCCGTCGGCCACCGCCTTCACCGACACCAGCTGGTTGCGCTCGTCGCTGGCGAACACCATGGACGGGAACGACAGGGTGTCGGAGATGGTCAGACCCAGGGCGCGGGCGCGGGCACGAAACTCGTCGGGGATCTCCCGGCTGGAACCAATGTAGCGGTCCGCGGCCAGGAACTCGGCGGACTCCGACAGCAGCGCCTGCTGCAGCCGGTCCACCAGCAGGCTGACCGCGGTGACGCTGCCCCCGGCGCCCAGCAGCGCCGCCAGCAGCAGCCCCAGCTCGCCGCTGCGCCAGTCGCGCCAGGCCAGCCGCAGCACCAGCGCCAGCCTCATGATTGGATCCTCCCGCCGTCGATCAGCACCACCCTACCGCAGCGTGCCGCCAGACGCTCGTCGTGGGTGACCAGCACCAGGGTGGTGGAGAACTCGTCGTTCAGCTCGAACAGGAGGTCGATGATGCGGGCGCCGGTGGCGGTGTCGAGATTGCCCGTCGGCTCGTCGGCAAACAGCACGTTGGGACGGGAGGCGAAAGCCCGGGCAATGGCAACCCGCTGCTGCTCGCCGCCGGACAGCTGGCGCGGGTAGTGGCCCATGCGTTCCCCCAGGCCGACCTTCTCGAGCAGCGAGCGGGCCTGATCGTCCGCGTCCGTCTCGCCGTGGAGCTCCGCCGGCAGCATCACGTTCTCCAGTGCGGTGAGGCTCGCCAGCAGCTGAAAGGTCTGGAATACGAACCCGACCTGCTCGCCCCGGACCCGGGCGCGCTGCTCCTCGTCGAGGCTGGTCAGCTCCCGGCCGACCAGCGTCACGGTGCCGCTGCTGGGCAGGTCGAGTCCGGCGAGGATGCCGAGCAGCGTGGTCTTGCCGGAACCGGACGCCCCAACCACGGCCACGGTCTCGCCCGCGTTGATTTCCAGGTTTATGCCATCCAAGATGGTCAGTTGCCCTGCAGCAGTAGGAACCACCTTGTCCACATCCCGAGCACATATCACCGGTTGGCTCATCGTCGTCACGTCCAAACTGTGCCAGCGCAGTAGCGACCGGCCGCACCCGACAGGCGGGGGCCGAAGCAGCACATTCCGTGCGGGAGCCTTCGCGGCGATTCTCTGCAGTCTGAGCGCCGTCCCGGTTGCGCTGGCAAACGCAGGGCCGACGATTCTGGTGCTCGGCGACAGTATCAGCGCCGGATACGGTATTCAACGCGAACAGAGCTGGGTCGAGCGGCTGCGTGAAAGGCTCGCCGGTCTTCCGGGACCCTGGCAGGTCGTGAATGCCAGCGTCAGCGGCGAAACCACCGGCGGCGGGCTGGCGCGCCTGCCCGACGCTCTGGCCGCCCACGACCCGGAGCTGGTGATCATCGAGCTCGGCGGCAACGACGGGCTGCGCGGCTACCCCATCGCCCGGATCCGCGACAACCTCGACCGCATGGTCGGCCTGGTGCGGGACAGTGGCGGGGTGCCGCTGGTCGTCGGCATGGAGATCCCGCCCAACTACGGCCCCCGCTACACCCGGGCGTTCCGCGGCGTGTTTGCCGAGGTGGCGGAGCGTTACGATGCCCCCCTGGTGCCGTTCCTGCTCGAGCAGGTCGCGCTCCAGCCGGCGCTGATGCAGAGCGACGGCATCCACCCGACCGCTGAGGCCCAGCCGCTGCTGCTGGACACCGTGTGGCCGTACCTGGAGCCGCTGCTCGACCAGGTGGCCAGGGCGGATCCGGCCTCCGGGCAGGCCGCCGCCTCGCGCTGATGCCGCCATGACCGCACCCGGCCCCGTTCAGACCGCCATTGAGCACCGCCTGACGAAGCGTTTCGACCTCGAACATCTCGAGGTCGTCAACGAGAGCGGCGGGCACAACGTCCCCGCGGGCTCGGAGACCCACTTCAAGGTCGTTCTGGTCGCCGAGGAGTTTGCCGGTCTGCGTCCGCTCGCCCGCCACCGGCTGGTCAACCAGGTCCTGCGCGAGCTGCTGGCCGGGCCCGTTCATGCCCTGGCCCTGCACACCTATACCCGCGACGAGTGGCGCCAGCGCTTCGGCGCCGCGCCGCTGTCGCCGCCGTGCCTCGGCGGCAAGGCCGGGGAGGCGCGCTGATGCCGGCGGTGATGACCTGCTACCGCTTCGTGCGCCTGGACGAGCTGCCGGCGCTGCGGGCGGCGCTGCAAGCGGAGGCCGCCGCCGCTGGCCTGAATGGCACGATCCTGCTGGCCACGGAAGGCATCAACGCGACCCTGGCCGGCCGCCGAGAGGACCTCGAGCGGTTCCGCGCCAGGCTCGTCGCGCGGCCGCCGTTCGCCGGGATGCGCTGCCGGTTCTCCAGCGCCGCCGAAGGCAATCCGGTCTTCCACCGCCTGAAGGTCCGAATCCGCACCGAGATCGTCCGCCTCGACCAGCCCGGGGTGGCGCCCGAGCGGCGCACCGGCGAGCACGTCGACCCGCAGCGCTGGAACGGGCTGCTCGACGATCCAGACGTGGCGGTGATCGACGTCCGCAACCACTACGAGATCGAGGTCGGCACCTTCCCCGGCGCCATCGACCCGCAGACGAAGTCGTTCCGGGAGCTGCCGCGGTACCTGGCGGAGCACTTCGATCCGGCCGCGACGCCCAGGGTCGCCATGTTCTGCACCGGCGGCATCCGCTGCGAGAAGGCGTCCGCCTGGATGCTGGCCCAGGGTTTCGAGCAGGTCTACCAGCTCGACGGCGGCGTTCTCAGCTACCTGGAGAACGTCGATCCCACGGCAAACCGCTGGCAGGGCGAGTGCTTCGTCTTCGACCAGCGGGTATCCGTGGACGCGGATCTGGGCGAAGGCTCGTTCGAGCAGTGTTTTGCCTGCCGCCGGCCCCTGTCCGGCGCGGACCTGGGATCGCCGCACTACCGGCCCCGGGTGAGCTGCCCGCACTGCGCGGGGTCGCAGACCCCAGGACAGCGGGCGGCATTCGAAGAGCGCCGGCGCCAGGAGCAGCTCGCCGCCGCGCGCGGCGCCCGTCACGTCGGCGCGACCTCGGCGAAGCCCTAGCCGCCCGCGGCGACGGCGCCACGCCGGGCCAGCACCACCGACACGTTGTCCATGCCGCCGGCAGCATTGGCGGCCGCCAGAAGCTGATCCGCGCAAGCTTGGAGCGCCTCCGATTCCGGCCGGCAGGCGCGGAGCAGGCGTTCAATCTGAGCATCTTCCAGCATGTCCCAGAGCCCGTCGCTGCACAGCAGCAGCAGGTCGCCGACGCCAAGCTCGAGGCTCAGACAGTCCGGATCCAGGTCCTCCGCCAGCCCGACGGCCCGGGTGATGACGTTGCGGTTCAGCGAACGGCGCGCCTGCTCCGGCCGCAGCACGCCCCGATCCACCAGATCCTGGACCATGCTGTGGTCCCGGGTCAGCAGCTCCAGCCGCCCCCCCTGACGCAACCGGTAGGCGCGCGAGTCACCCACATGGGCAAGCTGACAGCCGCCCCGGGGGTCCGCCCGCAGGACTTCCAGGGTGGTGCCCATCACCATCGCGCCCCGGGCCAGAGACCACACCCGATCGTTCGCTGCGCGGACGGCGGCGAGAACCGCGGGCTCGCCGTAGTCGGCCCAGGATTGACCTCCCCGGCCCGAAAGCACCCGGAGCTGGTCGAGCGCCGCCGCCACGGCTTCGCGGCTGGCGACGTGACCATCCCGCAGGCCGCCCATCCCGTCCGCCAGCGCGGCAGCACCAAGCGCCTCGTCGACCGCGACGCTGTCCTCATTGCGGTCGCGGACCCGTCCCCGGTCGGTGCCGGCCGCGAGCTGCAGCGCGATCACGAGGTGCTGTCCTCCCGCGCGCCCGCGACCAGATCACCGAACTGCGCCTTGCGCAGGTGCACGTGGTCCCGGCGCGCCTTCTTGGCACGGATGTTCAGCATCTCGACCCCGAACGAGAACGCCATGGCGGTGTAGATGTAGCCCTTGGGGGTATGCAGATCGAGACCTTCGCCGACGAGGGTGAAGCCGACCAGAATCAGAAACGACAGCGCCAGCATCTTGATGGTCGGATGCTCCTCGACGAAGTTCGAAATCGGATTGGCCGCCAGCATCATCACCACCACCGCCGTGACCACCGCAGCCACCATCACGCTGATTTCGTCCACCATCCCCACCGCCGTGATCACGGAGTCGAGCGAGAACACCACGTCCACCACCGCTATCTGCGCGAGCACGCTGCCCATGCTGGCGACCGCAACGCCGCCGTGGCCATCGCCTTCGCCCTCGAGGCTGTTGTGAACCTCCCGGGTAGCCTTGGCGATCAGGAACGCGCCGCCCACCAGAAGAATGAGATCACGGCCGCTGATGCCCTCGTCGAGCACGGTGAAAAGATCGGTCGTGAGCCGCATGATCCAGGCCAGCGACATGAGCAGGGCGAGTCGCATGATCATCGCCAGCGCGAGCCCGAGGAACCGCGCCCGGGGCTGCTGCTCCCTGGGCAGCCGTCCCGTGAGGATGGAAATGAAGATGATGTTGTCGATACCCAGAACGATCTCGAGGGCGGTCAGGGTCGCGAACGCGATCCAGATCTCCGGGGTGAGCAGCAGTTCCACGGTGTTCTCCAGACGTGTCGGCGAACGGGCATTGAAGCACAGCCCCGGCGGCGCTTGAACGTCGCGCCGGCAACGGCGACCGCCCGGCCGGTCCCGCTCGCTCCGGGGCGGCGTGGTACCATCTGCAGTCACGTTCCCGGTCAGGAGCCACGGGTCATGAAGCCCCAGGACATCGAGCCGCAGCAGCGGACCGCCATCGAAGCCGCCGTCTTCCGTCGTCTGGTCGCACACCTCGACGAACGCAACGAGGTGCAGAACATCGACCTCATGAACCTGGCCGGCTTCTGCCGCAACTGCCTGTCGAAGTGGTAC
>JBFISC010000120.1:0-11165 GCA_041608775.1 Pseudomonadales bacterium
GAGGACAGCCAGTTCGGTCCGTACTGGTCGGTGACCAAGTACCAGGACATCGTCCACGTGGACACCCATCACGAGATCTTCTCATCGGACTCCCGCCTGGGCGGCATTCAGCTCGGCGGCCAGGCGGAGGAGGGCGAGCCGGATCCCATGTTTCATCTGCCCATGTTCATCATGGAAGATCCGCCCAAGCACGACGAGCAGCGCAAGGTGGTGGCGCCCATGTTCTCGCCCCGCCACATCGCCGAGCTCGAAGGGCTGATCCGTGAGCGCGCCGCGCTCATCCTCGACGGCCTGCCGCGCAACGAGACCTTCAACTGGGTCCGGGAAGTCTCCGTCGAGCTCACCGGCCGCATGCTGGCGACGCTGTTCGCCATTCCACAGGAAGATCGTGACAAGCTAATTCACTGGTCCGACACGACTCAGAACATCGGCAACCCGGAGTTCTTCGAGACGCCGGAGCAGGGCTTTCAGGAGCTGTGGAAGTGCTGGGAGTACTTCGACGCGGTGTGGAAGGAGCGGGCTGCCCAGAGCGAACCGGGCAACGATCTGATCTCCATGCTGGTGCACGGTGAGTCCACCAGGAACATGCCGCCCAACGAGTACCTGGGCAACATCCTGCTGCTCATCGTCGGCGGCAACGACACCACCCGCAACTCCATCTCCGGCGGCGTGCTGGCGCTCAACCAGAATCCGGCGGAATACGACAAGCTCGTCAACGACCCTGGCCTGGTGGCCAACATGGTGCCGGAGATCATCCGCTGGCAGTCGCCGGTGGCGCACATGGCCCGCACCGCGCTAGCCGACACCGAGCTCGGCGGCAAGCAGATCAAGAAGGGCGACAAGGTGGCCATGTGGTACGTCTCCGGCAACCGCGACGACACCGAGATCGAGCAGGCCAACCGGTTCTGGATCGACCGGCCCAACGCGCGCAAGCACCTGTCGTTCGGCTTCGGTATCCACCGCTGCCTGGGCAACCGGCTCGGCGAGATGCAGCTGCGGGTGCTCTGGGAGGAGATCCTGAAGCGCTTTCCGAAGATCGAGGTGGTTGGCGATCCGGTCTACCTGAAGTCGAGCTTCATCCGCGGTATCCGCGAGCTGCCGGTGCGTATCCCCGGCTGAGGACGGTGCCGGTACGGGGGCAGAAGGGTCATGCCATTCGTCGAAGTCATTTCGATTGCCGGATACGCCATCGAGGCAGTGGGCGTCCTGGTGATTCTGATCGGATCGACAGTCGCTTCGGTCGTGTTCGTCTCCAGCTTTCGGAAGCTGCCGGAAGGTCTGGCGTACGCGACCTACCGGCGTCAGCTCGGGCGGTCGATCATCCTGGGCCTGGAGTTTCTCATTGCCGGCGATATCGTGCGCACGGTCATCGTCGCCGACACGTTGGAGAACGTCGCGGTACTCGGTCTGATCATTCTGATCCGATCTTTCCTCAGCGTGACCCTGCACCTGGAAGTGGAGGGGCGCTGGCCCTGGCAGGAGGCGAGTCGGGATCCGGAGTGACGCGGCGCGAAGCCTGACGACCTGCCCGCCGGCCCGGGCTTGCCCGGCACTCCGGACTTGCGATAATGCTCCGTGCTCGCGCGCGGCCGGGGTCCAGATCCCGCGGGTATAGTTCAATGGTAGAACCTCAGCTTCCCAAGCTGATGATGCGGGTTCGATTCCCGCTACCCGCTCCAGCATCGCCAACCGCCTGAAGTTGCCGCCGATCAGCGGCCGCCGGCGGCCTCCATCACCTTCTCGAGCAACGCCTGGTCTCCGAACTGGGAATCCGCGCTCCCTCCCAGCGCGTACTCCGGTCCTACGGCTTCCGGGCCCTGGCCGGGCGGCAGCGGCGGCGTGTAGTAGCCGAGCGCGTAGCTGCCCACCGTATATCCCAGCAGATCCTGCAGGTCTTTCGGCAGTGTCCGGGCGATCTCCGGCGGGCACGACAGATACTGGTTTTCCTCCTGGCGCAGCCAGCCGAGGGTGTAGGTCAGGTTGGCACCGACGCGATCGCTCCGGGACCGGTTCTCCCCGCCGCCGTGAAACACCGAGCCCGTGTAGAGCAGCACAGAGCCGCGCTTCATCACCGCGCGGGCGGTCTCCGCCGGCGTGGGCCGACGGTCGTCGGGCCAGTCGGTGCTGCCGGGCACCACGTGGGTGGCGCCGTTCTCCTCGGTGAAATCCGTGAGCGCCCAGATGGTGTTGAACTGAGGCTCCAGATCCTGCAGATAGGTGCCCCAGGCCCAGCGGTCCCGGTGGATGGCCTGAGCCTTCTGGCCGGGCTTGAGGCGGATGATCTGCCCCAGGTGCAGCTGGATGCGCGCGCAGTAGGGCTCGAGGAACCGGCGTGCGGCGGTCAGCACGGTATCGTCGAGGATCAGCTCGCGACATGCCTGGGAGCGCGCCACCAGCGCGCCGGTCCGGGTCGTGAGGCGGCCGCTGAAGTCGTCGCGGCCCGTGTTGGTGGCGTCCACGTAGGGCTGAATCTCGTCGATCACCCGGTCGACGCCGGGGCCGTCGAGACGATCGGCGAGGATCACCGCACCGTCGCGTTGAATGATGTCCAGAATCTGATCGACGCCGGCGTCGGCGGAAAGGGTGGTTAGTTCGGCGGTCATCGTCTCGGCTCCCTGGGCCCGCTGGCCCGGCGTGTTGGTTCAGGGTTTCAGGTGATCGATGGCGAGCTCCATCAGCTCGCGCAGGTAGGACTCCGGAAAGCGCTCGGTCTCGAACGGTGCCATGAGCGCTAGGCCGTCGAGGGACGCGTTGAACTGATCGGTCAGCACCCGGGCGCTGAAGTCGCACCGGATGCAGCCGAGAGCCTGGCCCCGCGCGATGATGGATTCCAGCCGATCGCGGAACTCCGTGTGCCAGGTGAGTATTGCCGCGGCGTATTCCGGGTTGTGCTGCGCCCTCGAGAGAAAGCTGAGCCACACCGACCACTCGAGCTTTCGCTCTTCGTCGAGGGGCAGGGCGGCGCTGTAGAGGGCGCGCAGGGCGGCGAGCGGATCGTCGCCTTCCGCCAGCCGTTCGCTGATGGCCCGGATCCAGTCGAAAATGGACTCGATGGCGAAGACCAGCACCTCGTCCTTGTCGCGGAAGTAGTGGGTGATGACACCGGTGCTGAATCCAGCCTCCCGGGCGATCGAGCGCAGGCTCGCTCTGTCAATGCCTTGCTTCTGGATCACCCGCCAGGTCGCTTCCGCCACAGCCTGGCGCTTGCCATCGTGGTCCCCCGGGGGGCGACCGCGGGGCGTGAGCCTGTTGGCAGAGACCTGTTGCATACCCGAATTATTACAACAGTTGTTATGATAAACAACCCCGATGAGATCAGGCGGGGTCGCGGCGCACCCAGCGGCTGGTAGCGCTGATGTCCTCCACCGGCTGCCCGGCAGCCTGCCAACCGGCGAAGCCTGCCTCGAGATGCGCCACGTCGGGGAAGCCCATCTCCTTGAGCGCCAGCGCGGCCAGGGCTGAGCGGCCGCCGCCGGCGCAGAACAGCACGGTGCGGCGGTCTTCCTGGAAGTAGTCGCGGTAGTAGCGGCTCTGCGGGTCGGCCCAGAACTCGAGCATGCCCCGGGGCACGTGCACAGCGCCGGGAATGGTCCCCAGGTCGACGCGTTCCTGAAGCTCGCGGATGTCGACCACCAGCGGCGGCGGCTCGCTGTCGAGCTCTGCCGCCAGCGCCTCGACGCTGAGGTTCTCGATCCGGCTCTTCGCCCTGTCGACGGCTTCGAAAATGCTGCGGATCGGCATGGCGGCCCCCTGGCGCGGTGCTGAGCTCCGCAGGATTGGACCCGGGGGTGGCGACTGTCAAGGCGGCCGCCGGCGACCGCTGCAGTAGAATGCGCCGGTCGGGGAGAGGGCAGAAGGTTAAAGGTTAATGCCAGGCACCAAAGGTTAAAGGTTAATGCCAGGCACCAAAGGTTAAAGGTTAATGCCAGGCACCAAAGGTTAAAGGTTAATGCCAGGCACCTTTTACTACGGCTGGTGGATCGTAGCCGGGGTGTTCGTCGTGCTGACGGTGTCCTCCGGCTTCGGCTTCTACAACCTGTCGGTCTACATCAACGTGCTGGCGGCCGCTCGGGGATTCTCGGTTTCCGAGGTCTCCGTCGCGGTGAGTCTGTTCTTCGTGGTTGGCGGCGTGACCGGCATGGCGGTGGCCCGGCTCATCGAGCGTTTCGATGTGCGCTGGGTGATGCTGGCGGGCGCGGCGCTGGCGGGCGCGGCTCTGGGCGTGGTCGGCGAGACCGCGTCCCTGTGGCAGCTGTATCTGGTCTTCGTGTTGTTCGGAATCGGCAACAGCGCGGTCTCCATCGTCACCGCCACCACGTTGATCACCCGCTGGTTTCCCGGCCCGAACCGATCGGTGGCGCTGTCGGTCGCGTCTACGGGGTTGTCTGCCGGGGGCATCGTGCTCACGCCGCTGTCGGCGCGCTGGCTCAACGCCTGGGGCCTTGAAGCGACCATGCCGTGGTTCGGTGTGCTGTTCTTCGTGCTGGTGGTGCCGGTGGTCCTCTGGGTGCTGCGGGGCCACCCCCCGGCGACCCGGGAGCCGGAAGCAAGCTCGGGCGCACGCTCGGTCGCCTGGAGCTACGATGCGGCGGTACGCACGCGGTTCTTCATCCTGGTCACGCTCGGCTACGTGGTCTGCATGGGCTCGCAGGTCGGCGGCATCGCTCACCTCTACAACCGGGCGGAGCAGGTCGCCGACTTCCGGTCAGCGGCGACGGCGGTGCAGGCTCTCACGCTGATGAGCATCCTCGGGCGCTTCCTCGGTGGCTGGCTGGTGACCCGCATCCCGATCCGCTGGTTCACGCTGGGGAACGCCGTGGGCCAGGCGGTGGGTCTCGGCGTGATAGCCACCGCCGCGGGGCCGGCGCAGGTGATCGTCGGCGCGGCGCTGTTCGGTGCGACCGTCGGCAACCTGCTGATGCTGCACCCCCTGTGGCTGGCCGACGCGTTCGGCGGGCAGTCCTACGCCAGGATCTTCTCGCTCTCCAACGCGGTCTCGGTGCTGGGCGTGGCGGCCGGGCCGGCGGTGATCGGCGCGGTGTTCGACGCGGTGGACTATCGGCTCGGTTACTTCACCGCGGTGGCGGGATCGCTCGTGGCGCTGGTGCTCATGTGGTCGGCGGGCGTCCGGCCGGTCTCGGGACGGTAGCACCGGCGCGGATATCATGGTCCCATCGCGACCTGCGAGAGTCGGCTCGTCGAGCCGAGCCCTGAACATTGGAGTCGAGCATGCCTGTTCCCCGCTTCGTTCTGGCCCTGGCCATCGGCATCATCGCCCCCCTGCCAGCGGTTGCCGCACTGCCGGCACAGCTGGCGGACGGCCGCAATCTGCCGAGCCTGGCGCCGATGCTGGAGCGCGTCACCCCGGCCGTGGTGAACATCGCCACCTACACCACCGTGCAGGTGCGCAACCCGTTGCTCGAGGATCCGTTCTTCCGGCGCTTCTTCGACGTGCCGGACCGGCGCCGCTATCGGCGCACTCAGAGCGCCGGCTCCGGGGTGGTGGTGGACGCAGGCCGTGGCTACATCGTCACCAACAATCACGTCGTGACCCGGGCCGACGAGATCACCGTGACGCTGTCGGACGGGCGCTCGCTGGATGCGGAGCTGGTGGGCACCGACCCCCAGGTGGATCTTGCCGTGCTCAGGGTCGCGCCCGAGAAACTCAACCAGATCGAGTTCGCCGACTCGGCCCGGCTGCGGGTCGGTGACTTCGTGGTGGCCATCGGCAACCCGTTCGGCCTCAATCAGACCGTCACCAGCGGCATCGTCAGCGCCCTGGGCCGCAGCGGCCTCGGCATCGAAGGCTACGAGGACTTCATCCAGACCGACGCCTCCATCAACCCGGGCAACTCGGGCGGGGCCCTGGTGGATCTTTCCGGACGCCTGGTCGGGATCAACACCGCGATCATCGCCCCCGCCGGCGGCAACGTGGGCATCGGCTTCGCCATCCCGGCGAACATGGTCCGGGCCATCATGGCCCAGCTCATCGACCACGGCGAAGTGCGACGGGGTTACCTGGGCCTGGCGGTGCAGGCGCTCAACGTGGAGCTGGCAGAGGCGTTCGGCTTGAAGCGCCACGAGGGCGTGGTGGTGGTGGAGGTCGAGGCGGACAGCGCCGCCGCCAGGGCCGGCATCGAGGCCGGTGACGTGATCGTCCGGGTGCGGGAGCGGCCGATCCGGCGGATCACCGATTTCTACGGTCAGGCGGCGGTGATTTTCGTCGGTGACGAGGTGGATGTGGAGGTGCTGCGCGACGGCCGGACCCGTCGGCTGACCCTGGCCGTGAGCAACGACTTCCTCGAGAAGGTGAACGGCGAGCGCATCGATAGACGGCTGTCAGGCACCGAGCTGCAGAACTTCCGCAACCAGGACGATACCGGCCTCGGCGCCGGGGTGCTGGTGACCACGGTGTCCCAGGAAAGCCGGGCCTGGCGCTACGGCCTGCGCCCCGGCGACGTGATCGTCGCCGCCAACCGCCGCGCGATTCGCGATCTTGCCGATCTGCGCGAAGGCGCGGCGCTGAGCAGCGCTCAGCTGCTGCTGCGGGTGTACCGGGCCGGTCAGTTCGGCTACGTGGCCATCCGCTAGCGCGCGACTAGTCGAACATGATGACGCTGCGGGCCACCTCGCCGGTCTTCAGCGCCTCCAGGCCGTCGTTCACGTCCTCGAGCTTGATGCGCCGGGAGATCAGGTCGTCCAGGTGCAGGCGACCCTGCAGGTAAAGTTCGACGAACCGCGGCATGTCGACCCGGAAGCGGTTCGAGCCCATGTTGGAGCCCTGCAGCTTGCGCTCCATGAGAAACTCGGGGCCGTGCAGCTCGATGTGGGTGCCCACCGGAATCATGCCGATGATGGTGGCCGTGCCGCCGCGGGCCAGCATCTTGAAGGCCTGCTCCGCGGTCTGCTTCAGGCCGATGGCTTCGAAGGAATAGTGCACGCCGCCGCCGGTGAGCTCACGGACCGCCTCGATCGGATCGTTGTCCTTGGCGTTGACCACGTCGGTGGCGCCGAACTTGCGTGCCAGCTCCAGCTTCGACGGGACCATGTCGACGGCGATGATGCGGGCGGCGCCCGCGATCGCGGCGCCGTTGATGGCCGACAGGCCGACGCCGCCGCAGCCGATCACCGCCACGGTGCTGCCCACCTCGACCCGGGCGGTGTGAATCACCGCGCCGACCCCGGTGGTCACGCCGCAGCCGATGAGCGCCGCGCGGTCCATGGGCATGTCTTCACGGATCTTGGCGATGGCGTGCTCGTGCACCAGCATGTACTCGGCGAACGAAGACAGGTTGAGGAACTGGGCCAAGGGATCGCCGCCCTTCTGCAAGCGCTGGGGCTGGTCCGGCGGTCGCTGCAGCTCCGGCTCCTGGCACAGCGACATGTGCCCGGTCAGGCAGTGCTCGCAGTGGCCGCAGAAGGCGGACAGGCAGGTAATCACGTGGTCGCCGGGCTTGACGTAGGTGACGTCGGCGCCCACCGCCTCCACCACGCCGGCGGACTCGTGTCCGAGCACGGCCGGGAGCGGATACGGGTAGGAGCCGTTCTGGAAGTGCAGGTCGGAGTGACACACTCCGGCGGCCGCGGTTCTGATGAGGACCTCCCTCGGCCCGGGGTCGCCATGCTGGATGTCTTCGATCTCGAGGGGCTTGTTGATCTCCCGGAGGACGGCGGCCTTCATGATCCTGTGCCTCGTGATTGTGAAAACCCCCGAGTTTGCCAGGGCACCTGGTGGAATACTACTTCGCGCGCGGTAGTATGGCGCTGAGTCTCGGCGGGGGTGTCATGGTTAGGGTGCTGGTGGGTCTCGGGTCCAACCGCGGCGATTCCGTCGCTATCGTTCGCGAGGCCATGGCCCGGTTGGAGCGCTTCGCCGCTGCCGGCGTGCGCGGCTCGAGCCTCTGGCGTACCTCTCCCGTGGACTGCCCGCCCGAGTCCGGCGACTTCATCAATGCCGCCGCCGCGTTCGAGCCACGCCCCGGCATCTCGCCGGAGTCGCTGCTCGACGACCTCAAGGCGATCGAACGGGAGTACGGTCGCGCGCGCAGCTCGATCCGCAACGCGCCCCGGGAGCTCGACCTGGATCTGCTTCTGTTCGGTGACGAGGTCCGCAGCGAGGCGGACTTCGTGCTGCCGCATCCCCGTGCGGTGAATCGACTTTTCGTGCTCGCGCCGGCGGCCGAAGTGCTGCCGGACGCGGTCTGGCCCGGCACGGGCCGCAGCGTGCGCGAGCTGCTCGAGGCGCTCTCCAGCGAAGAGCGGGTGGAACGGCTGGCGGAAGCCCGCGCGAGGGGTCAAGCCCGGTGAGCGGTCGCCGGTGCTTTGGTCGGCCCTGGCTGGCGGTGCTCGCCGTCGCGGCGATGCTCGGATCCGCTGGGGTCTCGGCCTATGAGCCTCAGGTGCATCAGCGGCTGACGTTCCTGGCCGCCAAGCTCTTGAACCGTTGCCTGGAAGGCACCCCGGTGGCGCCGCTGACGCCGCTGCAGGCGCGCTTCGTCGCCACCGGCAACATGGGGCTCGCCAACAGCAACGCCCTGGTCCGGTTCTTCCGCTGGAGCTACTTCGACGTGGCGGACCGCGACGATCGCCAGTTCCTGTGGCTCGTCAGCACCCGGTTCCTCGATCACTTCGACGAGGTGGCGGAGCAGGTCGGCAACACGGGCGATCCCGCCGAGCGCTACCAGCAGCTGGGGCGCATCGTCAGCTACGTGCAGCTGGTGAGCGCACCCTCGCGGGCGCTGCCCGTGTACACGGCGCGGTTCTGGCGCTGGAGCTTCGGCGACCGCTTCGACGCCCAGGGGCTGGATGCAGATGCCCTGGAAGCGGCCCTCAACCGGGAGGACTGCGGCTTTCTCGAGCCGCGGCCGGACAGCTACCGTGAAGTGCTGTTCGATGTGGCGCAGGACACGCTCGACGCGGTGCGCTCGCCCATCGACGGTCTGCCCACCACCTGGGAGGCCTTCTGGGCGCCGGGTGAAGGCCCCGGCGACTTCGGTGACTACGGGCCGGCGGGCAACCAGTTCGGGCGCAAGGTGGAGTTCCGCTGCAGCGCCGGTGCGAGCGAGCGTTGCGTGCTGCTGGAGGACGATCCGCTCTACGAGGAGTTCACCCTGGCCCGCCAGCTCGCCGCGGTGCGGGGGACCGCCCGGGTGATGTATCTGCACCAGCTTCGTCACGAGGACGGCCGGCTGCAGCAGGCAGATCGCTGAGCCTGGGACGGGATGGCGGCCAGCATCGACATGTTCTGCGCCGCGGACGACGAGCACCGCGTGGTGCTGCTGGTGGAGCTGCTGCAGCGGGCGGGACAGGCCGTGGTGCTGCGCCCCGGACCGGTCGCAGATCCCACCAACCCGCTGCTGCTGGCGTGCACGCGGCGCTCCCTCGCCGAGCCCTGGGTGACCGCGCTGCTCGCCGGCCCCCGCGACGTGGTGGCGGTCCGGCTCGACACCACGCCGTTGCCGCAGCCTTGCGCCCGGGTGATCGACATGCAGAACTGGCCGGCCCGCTCCGCGGACCGCAAGGTTGCGGCGCTGGTCCGCTGGCTGGTGCAGCATGGCGGAGCCGGTGTGGCCGCGGGTGGGGCGGAGGTGTCCGCAGGAGACCGGTCTGCCGCCCACGGCCCGGGCTCGGAGACCGCTGCGCCGCTGCACCGGCGGCCGCGGCAGCGCACCAGCGATGGGCTGCGGGCACTGCTGGTGATCGGCGTGCTGGTGCTCGTTGGCGGGCTGCTGTGGCTGTCGGCGCCGGAGCCGGGCGAACGTGGTGACGGTGTGGAGCCGCGGGACCCGGCGCGGGAGCTGGCGGTCCCGGGAGCCGCCGGAGACGCCGCGGCAGGGACTCCGGACCTGGCGCTGTCGGTGCCGGGGAGTGTCGGCCCGGCTGCCGGTGCGGACATGTCCACGGACGCCGGCGTGACGCCGGCCCCGGCTTCGGCAGTCGCGGAAGCGGCGGCGCTCGCGGAAGCCGGAGCGGCCGACGCAGCTCAGGCCGCGGCTGCGGGTCCTCCCGACGCCGCCGACGCGCTGGCACACCTGTGCAATGCCCGCAGCCTCGAGGCGGCGCGGGCGTGGGCGGGAACGCTCAACTGGAGGCAGCGTCGACGGCTGCCCGAGGAGCCCTGCGTGACGCAGCTGCTGGCCAGGCCTGGCTTCGAGGCGCTGAGGACACTGCTCTAGGCGTCCTCGCCATGTGTCCCGTGCCCCGGGCCGGGTGGCATAATCCGCGCGGAGGCGACAAGGATGCATGAGCCGTTGAAACTCGGGCTGACGCCGTGGCTGCCGCGGGAGCGCTCCGCAGCCGGGTTGTCCAGCCAGGCGCGGCGCGCGGAAGCGCTCGGCTACGATTCCTTCTGGCTGCCGGAGAACCACTTCAACGAGGATGCGATTCCCGACCCGCTGATGCTGCTCGCGGCAGTGGCTGCGGCCACCTCGCGCATCCGCCTGGCCACCACGTCCTACCTGCTGCCCCTGCGTCATCCGCTGCAGGCGGCGGAACAGGTGGCCGTGCTCGATCAGCTTTGCAACGGCCGGGTGATCCTGGGTGTCGGCCGCGGCTACGCCGCGCCCATGCTGAAGGCGTTCAACGTCCCGCCCCGGGACAAGCGCACGCTGTTCGAGTCGCGCCTGGACATCATGCGGCGCGCCTGGTCCGGAGCAGCGGTATGCGCTGACGATGGCGGCGAGCACCCGGTGACGGTGGCGCCGCTGCCGGTGCAGCAGCCCCACCCGCCCATCTGGGTCGCGGCGTTCGGGCCCAAGGCGCTTACCCAGGCGGGCCGGCTCGGGTTGCCGTACCTGGCTTCGCCGGTGGAACCCCTCGACGTGCTCGAGGCCAACTATCGGCGTCACCGTGAAGCGCTGGCGGCCGCGCAGCAACCGCCGCCGGCGGAAACCCCGGTCATGCGGGCGCTGTTCGTGACCGACGACGCGGCCGAGACCAGCGCGCTGCGCGGGGTACTGCAGGAGCAGGCGCGCTCCGGGGGCCGCCTGCCCGCAGAGGCGGCCGTGGAGGACTGGACCATCATTGGCGAAGCCGGCTACGTGAAGGAGCGGGTCGCCGAGTATCGTGAGCGTCTGGGGATGACCCATCTGGTGGTCGCTCGGATGCGCAGCGGCGGGCTCGATCCGGCGCGCGTCGAGCGATCTGTGGCTCGGGCGGCGGAGATC
>JBFISC010000121.1:0-11152 GCA_041608775.1 Pseudomonadales bacterium
ACGCCCACGCCGAGCCGCACCCTGCCAGCGGACAGCGTGTCCAGCGTCGACACCTGCTTGGCCACCAGCACCGGCTGGCGCTGGGGCAACACCAGGACCTCGGTGCCGAGGCCGATGCGGCGGGTATGGGCGGCGGCGAACGACAGCACCATCAGCGCTTCCATGATCGGCATCTGCGGCGGGTAGGGGCCGGCCCGCCGCTCGGCGGTGGGAAACCCCATGACGACGTGATCGAACATGTCGAGCTGATCGAAGCCGAGTTCCTCGATGGCCCGGGCAAGGCGACCCACCGCTTCCGGCCCCTCCCGGTAGGCGACACTGGGAAACTCGACGGCCAGCTTCATCGTGCTCTCCTGTGGTTGCAGTGGCCAACATAACGAATAGCGCGAGCGGTTGGAAACTCCGCGCGGCCGGCCATTGCCTCTGGCGGGCTGCCGGAAATCCGTTTAGCCTCTCGGCTCCATATGCAGCTGCCTGCCATCGATGGTCGGTCTGAAAGTCCCGTATCCCGAGCGAACCCTGATCGAAGGAATTCCGGTGGAGGTCCGGCGCAGCAAGCGCCGGCGCACCCGGATCGGCCTGGCGTTCGATCCGGCCGGGGTGGTGCTGGTCGAGGCGCCCCTGGACGCCGGCGCAGCCGAGATCCGCGGGCTGATCCGCGAGCACAAGCGCTGGCTCCAGCATCGGCTCGACAAGGTAACCAACGCAACCGGCGTTACCGCCTGTCTGCGCTACCGGTCCGGGGAGCTCATCCATTATCTCGGTCATCCCTACGAGCTGGTGGTGCGCGGCGGCCGGTTCGACGCGATCAGCCTGAAGCCTCGGCGGAGCGCGCCGGAACAGCTCGGGCTGTTCTCCAGCTGCCACGTGCGGGGCCAGGTTCTGGTCACGCTCACCGGGCATGCCATGGCGCCCGGTGACTCGGGCGCTGCGGAGAACCGGGTCCGCGACGTGGTCGGTAGCTGGTATCGGGCCCGGGCGGAGGAGCAGTTCGCCGTGTCGCTGGGCGTCTGGCGGTCACGGCTGCCGTGGCTGCGCAGCGGGGAGCTGTCGTGGCGCCACCGCTACATGCGCAGCCAGTGGGGCAGCTGCAGCCGGAGCGGACGGGTCTCGCTCAACACCCACCTGGTGAAGGCGCCCATCCGGCTCATCGACTACGTGGTTCTGCACGAGCTCTGCCACCTGCAGCACTACGACCACGGCCCGCGGTTCTACGGTCTGATGTCCCGCCACATGCCGGACTGGCAGGCGCGGCGCACCGAGCTGGATCACTACCTGCCCGTGCTCCTTCAGGACTGACCATGAGCGATGGCGCGGCGGCACTCACGCTGACCGAGCTCGGCTGGAGTCCGTTCTTCGCCCGGCAGCTGAGCGACGAGGAACGGGAGCTGCCGCGCGGCCGGGTCTCCGCGGTGCAGCGCAGCGGCGTCACCGTGATGGTGGACTCTGGCCCGGTCGTCGTGCCCGTTGGCGGGCGCTGGTTTCAGCTCGAGGCGGAAGACCGACCGACCATCGGCGATTGGCTGCTGCTGGATCCGGCGCTCGCGTCGATCCGGCGCCTGCTCGATCGCAAGAGCCTGCTCAAGCGGGTGGCCGTGGGACGTGAGCGGGAGATCCAGCTGATGGCCGCCAACGTGGACACCATGTTCCTGGTCAGTGCCTGCAACGAGGAATTCAACCCATCCCGGATCGAGCGCTACCTGGCACTGGCGCTGGACGCCGGCGTGGAGCCGGTGGTGGTGCTGACCAAGGCAGACCTGGCGGCGGATGCGGAGGCCTTCGTCACCCTGGTGCGCGCACTGAAACGGGATCTGGCGGTAGAGCTGGTGGACGCTCGGGACCCGGGCTCACTGGCCGGCGTGCGCGCCTGGTGCGTGCGCGGGCAGACCGTAACGCTGCTCGGCTCCTCCGGGGTGGGCAAATCGACCCTGGTGAACAGCCTGTCCGGGAGTCGGATCCAGCTCACCGGCGAAGCCCGGGAAGACGATGCCAAAGGTCGCCACACCACCACGGACCGGTCGTTGCACCTGCTGCCAGACGGTGGTCTGCTGGTGGACAACCCGGGCATGCGCGAGTTGTCGCTCGGAGACGTCGATGTGGCTGCCGCCGGGCTGTTCGACGACGTCGACGCGCTGGCGGGCCAATGTCGGTTCCGGGACTGCCAGCACGAGGCCGAGCCGGGCTGCGCGGTGCGCGCGGCCATGGAGGCGGGTACCCTCGATCCCCGGCGGCTCGAAAGCTATCGTAAGCTGGCCCGGGAGGAACTTCGGCATGCGGAGACCGTCGCCCAGAGCCGGGCGCGTTTCAAGGCGTTCGGCAGGCGCATTCGGCGGGCCAAGGACGAGCGGGACAACAACCGAGGTTGACCCATGGCAAATCTGAACGCGCCGGGCATCCGGCGGCAGCCGGTGTCCGTGACCCGCAAGATGGCGGCGTCGCTGCCCGGGCTGCGCAACCTCGCCCAAAGCAAGGGCCTGAAGATCCACCACCTGGGGGCCGGCTATCCCCACCCCGAGGTCACCGATCCGCGTGGCTTTCTCGAGCATCAGGCCGGGTACTTCGCGCACCTGGAGATGCGTGAGGGGGTGAACGATCCGGCCCAGGTTCCAGAGCACCTGCGGGAATCGTTCTCCTACACCGATACCCTCGGACCGCTCACCACCCGGGAGAGCTTCGCCCGGGTCTACGGGGGCGACTGGGGCGTGGACATCGATCCCGGCAAGCTCATCCCCACGGTGGGCGCCACCGGCGGCATCAGCCTGATCTGCTCGCTGTTCGAGCGTCCGGGCACGCCCGTGGCGTACCTCACGGATGCCCCCACCTACGCTGGCTTTCTCGCCCGGGCCGGGCTCTGCCAGCACGCGCGGATCTTCAGCGTCGAGATGGACGAGGAGGGTCCGGTGGTGGAGCGGCTGCGCAGCCAGATCCACGCGGCGCGGGCGGCCGGCTACCTGGTGCCGTTCTACTACACGGTGCCCGACGGCCATAACCCCGCCGGGTTTTCCTTCAGCCAGGCGCGCCGCGAGGCGGTGGTCGCGGTGGCGCGGGAAGAGGGCCTGCTGATCGTCGAGGACGCGCCCTACCTCTATATCAACTATGCCGCCGCCGACGAACGGCCGAGCCCCTTCGTGGCGCTGGCCCCGGAGCAGACGGTGCATCTGTTCACGGGCTCGAAGATCGGGTTTCCCGGACCCCGGGTCGGATTTCTCTACAGCGAAGCGACCCTCTGCATCGCCGACGGCGCCGAGGTGGCGCTCAAGGAGCTCGCTCTCACCGAGGCCAGCGCCGACATCCTGTTTCAGAACCCCGGCGCGCTGCTCGGCTTCGAGGCGCTGCTGCACGACGCGGAGTTCCGGGAGCGACCGTCGCTGTGGCCGGTGGCCGAGACCAAGCTCGGGGTCTACCGCGAGAATCGACGCATTCTGCTCGACGGCCTCGCCGCAGGGCTCGGCGACTGGCCGGAGCACTTCCACTGGACCGAGCCGGACGCCGGCTTCTTCTCGGTATTCACCTTCCGCGCCCCGGGGGTGCGCACGGACGACGATTTCGTCGGTGCGCTGGTGGCCGACCACGGCGTGGTCGCGATTCCCATGTACGACTTCTACCCCCGCGATGCGCGGCAGCGGAACCCCAACGCCGGCCTGGATCAGCTGCGCCTCAGCTTCTGCTTCAGCGAGAGCTCCGGCGAGCAGCGTCGCAGGGACCTGACGGAAGCGGTGGCCGCCTTCTGCCGGGCGGCGCGGGCTGCGGTCGGCGTCTGATGGCCCGTCCCGGCCGCTGGGCGGTGGCGCTCCTGGCCGCTGCCGCAGCCGGCTATCTCGGCTACCAGTGGTTCTTCACCGCCACGCTGGAAGTCACCAGCGAGCCGGGCGGCGCCGAAGTGCGCGTCGATGCCCGCCGCATCGGGGTGACGCCGGTGCGTGTCACCCTCGCGCCCGGTCTGCATCGCCTGCAGGTGCGTCACCCCCACTACGCGCCCGACGATCGGCGGGTCCAGATCGGGGCGGCGCAGCTGACCCGGGTGCACGTCGCGCTGGCGCGCGGGCTCGGTCGGCTGGAGGTCTACTCCAACCCCCGCGGGGCCTGGGTGGAGGTGGACGGCGAACGTCGCGACGGGACGACGCCGCTACTGCTGGAGCTCGAGTCCGGTGAGCATCACATCGCCATGGGCATGGACGAGCGCCGTTCCGCAGAAGCGACGGCGCTGGTGGTGGCCGGCGAGCAGAGCACGCTGCGCCTGGATCTCAACATCGACCCCCATGGCACCCTGGTGGTGCAGACCGTGCCGGCGGGCGCCGGGGTGCGCCTGCCGGGGACCGACACCGAGTACCGGCCCGGCGTGCGTCTGCCCATCGGCGAGTACCGAGTTCAGGTCGGCCATCCGGGGTATCGGACCCGGGACGTGCGTCTGAGGGTGCGCTACGGGGAGAACCGGCACCGGGTCGAGCTGACCCGTGCCTACGGGCTGCTCACCGTGATCACCGACCCGGCGGATGCCCGGGTTCAGGTCCGTTTTCGGGACGCTCCGGACGCGCCCCTGCAGCGACTCGACTATCGCGCTGGCCTGCGCGTGCCGGCGGGGCCGGTGGAAGTCCGGGCGGTCGCCATGGGGCGGCGCAGCGAGACCCGCCGGATCGAGCTGGGAGCCGCCGGCGCGACGCTGCGGTTCAAGCTGTCACCGATGACCGTGCGCAGCGGAAGCCGCCTGCGCGACGAGCTGCGCAGCGGCGGCGAGGGGCCGGAGCTGGTGGTCGTGCCCGCCGGCGCGTTCACCATGGGCAGCAGCAGCGGCCCGCCCAGCGAGCGCCCGGCGCGTCGGGTGTCGATCACCGAACCGTTCGCCATCGGCGTCTACGAGGTGACCGTGGCCGACTATCGACGCTTCGTCGCGGCCACCGGTCATCGAGTCGACGAGCGGGTAGAGGCTGCGGAACCGAACCTGCCGGCGACGCACGTGAAGTTCGCCGACGCCCAGGCCTACGTCGACTGGCTGAGCGCGCAGACCGGTCACCGCTACCGGCTGCCGTCTGAAGCGGAATGGGAGTATGCGGCCCGGGCGGGCAGCACCGGCGAGTATTTCTTCGGTGACGATGCGGGCGCGTTGTGTCGTCACGGCAATGTGGGCGACCGGGCGCTGCAGCGACGCTACCGGACCTTCGGTGCCGCTGACTGCGACGACGGGTTCGTGGAGCTGGCCCCGGTAGGCAGTTTCGTCGCCAACGCGTTCGGGCTCTACGACGTGCACGGCAACGCCGCCGAGTGGGTGCTGGAGTGCGGTCTGCCGGGATACGCCGGGGCCCCGGACGACGGTTCGCCCATCGACGAGGGCAGCAACTGCCGAACCCACGGCGTCCGCGGAGGATCATGGGACTCGATGGCAGTCGACGCGCGGCTGGCGAAGCGCAACATCGCTTCCAGCGCCAGCGGCGATCGTGGCTTCCGCGTGCTCCGGGAGCTGTAGGGCCGGTCAGGCCGGCGGCGGGTTCAGCGCCCCCGGGCTGCCCGGCGCGGGCGGGATGAAGGCCGGTTTGCCTTCGGCGATCTCCCGTTGGATCTCCTTGACCCGCTCCTCGGTGAGCGAGTAGTTCCACAGCAACGGCATCGCCACGAACTTGAAGATCGCCGGGATCACGGAGTAGGTCACCGCCAGCATCAGCAGGGCGAAGGTGGTATTGGTGGTGTTCATGGGGTCGGCGAGCGAGTCGAAGCCGAACAGGACCACCAGGTTGGTGCCGACGAGCAGACCGAGCGCGTAAGCGAGCTTGCGGGTCATCAGCCAGATGGAGAAGTAGGCGCCGCCCTGGCTTTTGCCCGTGCGCGCCGAATCGACGTCCACCACGTCCGCGGCCATGGCGTAGGGCAGGGCGCTGAGGGCACCGATGGATGATCCTTTCAGGCACATGATGATGATGAAGAACAGGAACTTCCCGGTGGGGATCCCCTCGAAGTAGGCCACGGCGCCCGCGTACATGTCGTCTGGCAGGAAGGTCAGCAGCCGGGCAATCTCGAAGGGTTCGAACCAGATCATCGGCGCTATCGCGATCAGCGGAATGAAGCAGGACCAAAGCGCGTACCAGCCGATCGCGACCATGGTGGCTCGATGCTTGCCGATCCGGCGCGACAGCTTGAACCACAGCGGGATAGCCACGATCTGGGAGAGGAAATAGGGCGCGAGGTAGAAGCCGTAGAGGTCGCCGGCCAGCAGCACGTGCTTGACGAAGAAGAACGACAGGGTGTTGGTCATGGCCGAGCCGATGGTCGAGAACAGGAAGATGATCACCAGCCGGCGATAAGGCTCGTTCTGCCAAACGTAGCCGAAGCTCTCGCGCAGCGGCAATCTCGTCTTGCGGCTCTCCACCGGCGGGAACTCGGGGGTGGAGATCAGGCAGTTGGCGATCAGGATCGGCATCACGAAGGCGATGGCCAGGGACAGGAAGAACACCGCGTCCGATGGCTTGTCGTAACCGAAGAAGAAGATGATGGCCGGTGTGAACGCGCCGATCAGTGAGCCGGTGACGCTGAATCCCTCGCGCCAGCTGGTGACCAGGGTGCGCTCGTTGTAGTTGCTCGACAGCTCAGCGCCCCAGGCGCTGTAGGGCACGTCCTTGATGGTGGCGCCGATGTAGGTGATCACCAGCGTTCCGAGCATCCACGGATAGCCCGTGTTGAATGTCAACCCCATCACGGTTACCTCGCCGAACTCGATCGGCGGGATGAACAGCATGCAGATGCCGAAGATGTAGATCGGCGTGCCGAGCAGCACGAACGGTTTGCGCCGGCCCCAGCGCGAGCGCATGCGGTCCGACACGAAACCGATGATCGGATCGGTGACCCCGTCGAACACCCGGGACAGCACCATGACCAGGCCGACGAAGGCCAGTCCGAGCCCGAACCCCTCCGAGTCCGCATAGACCGCCGGCAGGTAGACCGCCATGGGCAGCGCCACCATCGCCAGGGGCATGGCGGGCGCGCCGTAGGACGCAAGCACCCACGACGACAGCGGCCGGTGCTCGCCCCGCTTCGACGTGCCGTCCGAAATTTCGGCCATGGCCCGTTCCCTCTCCCTTCGTCTCGGGAAGATACCGACGGGGGCGGGCCCCGACAACATCGCTGATCCCGGTGTCCAACGTTGATCGCGAGGGATGCCGGGAACGACTTTGCTTCGCGCTGGCGTGTTTGGTTCGGGCCGCCGCCGTGGTGCGCGTGACAGACCTGGAACGGACCAGACACCTGACACTGGCCGGCCCATGAACCGCCAGCGCGTCTGCGTTACCATCGCCTCCTTTCGGATCTGGAGCCCTCTCATGGCCGCTGCGCTGCAGGATTTCCGTGCCGAGCTTCGCGACTGACTCGAGGACAACTGCCCCGCGAGCATGCGCACGCCGATGACGCCCGACGAGATGCCGGGCGGCGGGCGGCGGGCGAAGTTCCCCAACCCGGACAGCCGGGTCTGGCTCGAGCGCATGGCCGAGCGCGGCTTGACGGTGCCCGGCTGGCCGAAGGAGTTCGGCGGGGCCGGGCTCGACCAGGATCAGGCGCGGGTGCTGCAGGAGGAACTGCGTCGGCTGAACGCCCGGCCGCCACTGGTGGGCATGGGCATCAGCATGATCGGGCCGGCGCTCCTCGAGTACGGCAACGACGAGCAGAAGGCCGAGCACCTGCCGAAGATCGCCCGCGGGGAGATCTGGTGGTGTCAGGGCTACAGCGAGCCCAACGCCGGCTCCGATCTGGCCAGCCTGCGCACCTCGGCGGTGGAGGACGGTGACGACTACGTGATCAACGGCCAGAAGATCTGGACCTCGGGTGCGGACAACGCGGACTGGATGTTCTGCCTCGTGCGCACCGACCCGAAGGCGCCGAAGCACGAAGGCATCACGTTCATCCTGTTCGACATGACCACGCCCGGTGTTTCGGTAAAGCCCATCCGGTTGATCAGCGGGCTGTCGCCGTTCTGCGAGACCTTCCTCGAGAACGTCCGGGTGCCGAAGCGCAACGTGGTCAGCGAGGTCAACAAGGGCTGGACGGTAGCCAAACGGCTGTTGCAGTACGAGCGCACGTCGATCGGCGGCATCGGCGGTGGCCAGCGCACCACCACCCTGGAAGAGCTGGCGCGCGATTACCTGGGCACGGACGACGGGCGGATCGCCGACGCGGCGGTGCGCGCCGCGATCCTCCGGCATCGCATGAACGACCGGGCGTTCCAGCTCACCGTGCGCAGGACCCAGGAGGAATCGGCGGCAGGCGGTGCTCCGGGCGCGGTGTCCTCCATGTTCAAGTACTACGGCACCGAGCAGAACAAGGGGCGCTTCGAGCTGATGCTGAGCATCAGCGGCACCCGCGGGCTCGGCTGGGCGCAGGAGGGTTTCAGCGACCCGGAGCTCGACATCACCCGGGGCTGGCTGCGATCGAAGGCGAACTCCATCGAGGGGGGTACCTCGGAGGTGCAGCTCAACATTATCGCCAAGCGTGTCCTCGGGCTGCCGGACTGACGGATCATGGCGCGCAGCTCCTCCTCACTGCCTTTGCCCCCGCGGCCGCGCACCCGGGGCGGCGAGCTGCGCCGCCTGGGCGTCGAGCTGGAGATGAAGGGGCTCGACATCGGCACCATGTCGGATCTGGTCGCCGCTCACGTGAACGGCGAGGTAGAGCCGATCAGCCGCTACGAGCATCGCATCAGCGGCGACGATGCCGGGGACTGGCAGGTGGAGCTCGATTTCGCTTACCTGAAGCAGCGGGGCCGGGAAACCCGGGGCCGCGAATCGGGGGACGACGACGGCGTGCTGGCTCAGCTCGACGAAGCGGCGGAGGAGCTCATCGCCGCGGGGTCCGAAGCGCTGGTGCCCATGGAGGTCGTCAGCCCGCCGCTGCCCATGGACCGGCTCGGCGATCTGGAGAAGCTGATCGCGGCGCTGCGCGACGCCGGCGCGCGCGGTACCCGCGACGGGCTCACGTTCGCCTTCGGCACGCATCTGAATCCGGAAATGCCGGACACCGACGCGGCGACGGTCACGCGCTACCTCAAGGCGTTTCTGTGCCTGTTTGACTGGCTGCGCGCCGAGGCCCGGGTCGACCTGCTGCGGCGCCTGTCGCCGTACATCGATCCGTTCCCATTGGAGTACGTCCGCCGGGTCATTGCCCCCGACTACCAGCCGGACGCGGCGCAGCTCATAGACGACTACCTCGACGACAACCCCACCCGCAACCGGGCTCTGGACATGCTGCCGCTGTTCGCCTCCATGGACGAAGACCGGGTGCGCAGCCGTGTCGACGATCCGCGCATCAAGGCCCGCCCGGCGCTGCACTACCGGTTGCCGAACTGCGAGATCGACGAGCCCGGCTGGGGGCTGCGGCACTTGTGGCACGACTGGCTGCAGGTGGAGCATCTGGCTGCAGAGCCCGAGCGGCTGAACGCGGTCTGTGCCCGTTACCAGGAATTCCTCGAGCGTCCCATCGGCCGGCTGGTCGATGACTGGGCAGATCAGGTCAAGCCGTGGCTGAAGGATCCCGACGACCTCTGATTGTGGTCACAGGCCCACGTCGCGGCGGCGCCATGCCGCGGGCGTGCGTGGCCGCGGCGGTGTTCCTGAGCGGCGGTCGAACGGTGCAGCTGTCGCCGTCGGAGCCCGCCTCCGCGCGGCCGTATGCCGGCGTCGTGATTACCGGCGGCCACGACGTCGACCCGGTGCTCTACGCTCAGGAATCCAAGGTGCTGCCTCACTACGACCCGGATCGCGACGCTTTCGAGTCCGCCATCATCGACGATGCGCTGGCGCGTGGCCTGCCGCTGCTCGGCATCTGCCGTGGCGCGCAACTCCTCAACGTCCGCCTTGGTGGAGACCTGATCCAGGATCTTCGCAGCCACCGGCGCCACACCTCGAACCGGCGCACCATCCTGCCCATGAAGACGCTGCTGGTGGAACGGGACACGACGCTGTTCGAGCTGCTCGGTTCCGAGCGGGCGAAGGTCAACAGTCTGCACAATCAGAGCATCGACCGGCTCGGGCGCGGACTCCAGGTGTCGGCGCGGGATCTGGACGGCATCGTGCAGGCGGTCGAGGATCCGCGACGTCCCTACCTGCTCGGCGTGCAGTGGCATCCGGAGTTCCTGCTCCTGTCACGCCAGCAGCGCCGTCTGTTCTCTGCCCTGGTGACGGCTGCGCGCAACGAGATCGGACAGGAGGATGTCAAGCCGGTCTCCCATGGCGCACAGCCGGCGCGGAACGCGTCCCAAGAGTAGCGGCAGGGGCTCCTTGGAGGCGTATCTAAGCCTGTTTCTGGTGTCCTTCGTCGCTGCGACGCTGCTTCCCGCCTATTCGGAGGTGGTTTTTGCCGGGCTGCTGGCCGCCGGCCACGATGCCTGGCTGCTGTGGGCGTGGGCGACCGCCGGCAACACCCTGGGTGCAGTGGTGAACTACCTGATCGGCCTGGTGCTGCTCGAGTTCCAGGATCGTTCCTGGTTTCCGTTCAAGGCCGGTACCCTGGACCGCGCGCAGCGCTGGTTTCAGCGCTACGGCGTGTGGTCGCTGCTGATGGCCTGGGCGCCGATCGGCGGGGACGCGCTGACCTTCGTCGCCGGCGTCATGCGCGTGCGCTTCCCCGTGTTTCTGGTTCTCACCGCCCTGGGCAAGGGTGCCCGCTATGCGATACTCCTGGGTCTGGTGAGCTGGATCGGAACCACGCTGGCCGGCGGGTGAGGTGCCGGTCATGGGGAACGAATGAGGATCTTCACCTGCAGTTCCTGCGGGCACACAACGTACTTTCACAATGTTCAGTGCGTGCGCTGTGGCCACCGGCTGGGGTTTGCCCCGGGCGCGCTGGCGCTGCTGACCCTCGAGCCGGCGGGCCGGGACCGCTGGCGCGCGCTGAACCAGGGTGCCGATCAGGGCGCGGCACCCGCAGGCGAGTACCGGCTCTGTGCCAACTACACGGAGCATGCCGCCTGCAACTGGCTGGTTCCGGCCGCCTTTGAAGGCCGGCACTGCCTCGCGTGCCGGCTCAACCGCACCATCCCGGACCTGTCCGGGCACCGCAACCGCTCGCTGTGGCGCGCGCTGCAGACCCAGAAGAACCGGCTCGTGTACGGGCTGCTGCGGCTGGGTCTGCCGGTGCAGAGCCGGCAGGAGGTGCCCGGCGGCATGGCGTTCGATTTCCT
>JBFISC010000122.1:0-11039 GCA_041608775.1 Pseudomonadales bacterium
CGGCCGGCAATCAGGAACAGGGCGGCGCCGGCAAGCAGGAAGTAAAGCAGCGGTTCCCGCAGCAGCTTCGACGTCATTTAGGACTCCCCCGGAACGACCGGAGGAGTATACCGACGAGATGGCGGCGCTGCTGCCGGTCAGGCTGCGAACTTCTCGAGGTGGTAGTCGGCGTTGCCGAACTGGCTGTCGATGACCAGCAGGCGCTTGAAGTAGTGGCCGATGGCCAGCTCCTCGGTCATGCCCATACCGCCATGCAGCTGCACTGCGCTCTCGCCGATGAAGATGCCGTTCCTGCCGACCAGATGCTTAAGCGCGTGGACAGTGCGGCGCGCGGTGTCCATGTCGCCCTGAGCCGTTTCCAGCGTGGCGCGGTAGAGCATGGACTTGGTCTGCTCGTATTCCATGAACATGTCCACCATGCGGTGCTGCAGCACCTGGAATTCCGCCAGCGGATGGTCGAACTGAACCCGTTCCTGAGTGTATGCCACGGTGTCCTTGTAGAGCCGCTCCATGGCGCCGACCGCCTCTGCTGCGAGCGCCAGAATGGCGTCGTTGGCCACCGCCTCGAGAATCTCGTAGCCCTTGCCCTCCCGGCCCAGCAGGCGATCTGCGCCCACCCGGACGTTGCTCAGCGTCAACTCGCAGGCGCGCAGCCCGTCCACGGTAGGAAAGCCGTCGCGCTCGATGCCCTCTGCATCCGCGTCCACCAGGAACAGCGATATGCCCCCGGTGTCGATCTGGCCGCCGCTGGTGCGCGCCGAGATCACGATCTGATCTGCGGTCGCGCCGTGCAGCACCATCGACTTATGGCCGTTCAGGAGGTAGCCGTCGCCGTCCTGCTTCGCCATCGTGACAACGTCGTGCAGGTCGAAGCGCGACTGCGGCTCGGCGTACGCGAGCGCGAGCTGCCGGCTGCCGTCGATCACGGCGGGCAATATGGCCGCGGCCAGATCCTTGGAAGCGCCGCGTTTCACCGCGCCGCCGCCCATGACCACGCTGGCCAGGTAGGGCTCCAGAACCAGGCCTTTGCCGAACTGCTCCATCACCACCATGGTGTCGATCTGGTTGCCGCCGAAGCCGCCGTGCTCCTCGGCGAAAGGCAGCGCCAGCCAGCCGAGCTCGGCCATGGTCGACCAGTACTCGCGGGAGAAACCCGGATCCTGCTCGGCGAGCTTGCGGCGCTTCTCGAGCTCGTAGTTGTCCTGAATGAAGCGCGCGACGCTTTCCTGGATCAGCTTCTGCTCGTCGCTCAGTTCGAAGTTCATCGTGAAGACCTCTTGATGCCCAGTACGTTCTTGGCGATCACGTCCTTCTGGACCTCGCTGGCACCGCCGTAGATGGTGTAGGCCCGGCTGGCCAGGTAGCCGGCGGTGCCGCCCTTGGCGAACTTCGGGCCCACGGCCTTCGCGCCCCAGGCGGCCGCAAACACGCCGCCGGCCTCCATGGTCAGCTTCTGGATGCGCTGCTGGATCTCGGTACCCTTGAGCTTGAGGATCGAGGATTCCGGTCCCGGGGCGGCGCCGGCCTGGGCGCTGGCGAGGCTGCGCAGCTCGGTGTACTCGGCGGCCAGCAGGTCGACCTCGAGCTCTGCCACCTTGGCGCGGAAGCTCGCCTCGTCCAGCAGGGTGCCGTTGCCGCGTTTGACGCTGCGGGCGTTCTCTTTCAGCCCCTCCAGGGCTACCAGGGACCGCGACAGGCCGGCGAGGCCGGTGCGTTCGTGCTGCAGCAGCCCCTTGGCGTAGGTCCAGCCTTTACCTTCCTCGCCGATGCGGTTCTCGACCGGCACCTTGACGTCGGTGAGGTAGACGGTATTTACGGTGTGGTTGCCGCCCAGGGTAATGATGGGCTTTACCTCGATGCCGTCCTGCTTCATCGGGATCAGCAGGAACGTGATGCCTTCCTGCTTCTTGCCGGAATCGTCGGTGCGCGTCAGGCAGAACATCCAGTCGGCGATGTGAGCTGCCGTGGTCCAGATCTTCTGACCGTTTACCAGGTAGTGCTTGCCGTCATCGGACAGCATCGCCCGGGTCTTGAGGGATGCCAGGTCGGATCCGGCGCCGGGCTCGGAGTAGCCCTGGCACCAGTTCACGGTGCGGGCGCGGATGTCCGGCAGGAACCGCTGCTGCTGCTCCTCATTGCCGTAGCCCATGATGATCGGTGCCACCATGCCGACGCCGAACGGCATGTCCCAGGGCAGGGTGGCGCGGGCCGTTTCCTGCTCCCAGATGTAGTGCTGCGTGGGGCTCCACCCCGGGCCGCCGAATTCCTTCGGCCACTTGGGCACGTCCCAGCCGCCCTTCTCGGCGGCTTTCTTGAACCAGTCGAGACGCCACTGAGCGTAATCCTCCCCCGGCCTGTAGGCGGTCTCCTTGAAGAACGCGCGAACCTCGTCACGGAACGCCAGGTCGTCGGAGCTGAGCTCGATGTCCATGGGCAAACCTCGCAGTTGCTTGAATAGCGTTTTCCGGCTGGAGCTTACTCAATCCTAGAACCTTTTACTAGAACTAGATTCTAGTTATGCTGCTTTGACCGGGCCCCGGATGATCAAATGGTACGGATGAAATTCCTGTGAGAAGGACGCGCCAGGAGAAGGCTGAGCCCCGCGCCGCCACGGTGGCACGACGGGCCACCGTGCTGGCCGCCGCGCTGGAGTGTTTCAGCAGGGACGGCATCGACGGGACCACCATCGGCGACATCCAGAAGGCGGCCAACTGCAGTGTCGGCAGCCTCTACCATCATTTCGGCAGCAAGGATGGGATTGCCGAGGAGCTCTTCATCGAGGGCATCAGCCGGTTCAACCGCGGTATGGTCCGGCGCCTGCGGCGCTGCCGGGGCGCGGAGGAGAGCGTCAAGGCCGTTGTGCGCTTCTACTGCGACTGGTCCACGCGCAACCGGTCGCTGGCCAGCTATCTCCATTCCCGGGACATCGATTTCTCCGAGCCCGCCCGGGATCGGCTGAAGGCCGTGTACCAGCGCTACATCGCCGAGGTGTTCACCTGGTTCGGGCCTTTTGTCGCCAGCGGCGAGATGCGCACTCTGCCGCCGGATGCCTACGTGCCGCTGATCAGCGGGCCCATCCAGGAGTACGTGCGGCGCTGGCTATCCGGCCACTACGAGCGTCCGCCGGGGGTGGTGAAGGAGCTCTTCGCCGACGCCGCCTGGCGGGTCATGCGCGGACCCTAAAGCGGCGGAGGCTCGTCCGACGGCACGGGCTCGTCGGCTTCCGCGTCCTCGTCGAAGGGCGTGAACACGTAGATGCCGAAGCGGACGTAAGGATGGTGGGTGGGCGTGCCGGGGGCGGTGGTGTCCGGGATCTGCCGCCGTACCGGCCTCAGGCTTTTCAGGTAGCTGGCGATGGCTAGCAGGTCGTTGTCCTTCAGCGCCCCGTAGTTGGGCCAGGGCATCACCGGCAACCGCTGGTGGCCGTCCGTGCCGACCCCGGTGGTGAGGGCGCGGACGATGTCGCGTCGCTTCCAGGAGCCGAGCCCGGTTTCCATGTCCGGGGTCAGGTTCGAGGCGAACACCAGGCCCGGGCGCTGTTCGTTGTCACCCCCCGAGTAGGCGATCCCGACCCGGGAGCCGGCGAGGGCAGGTCCGGTGGGCGCCATGCCGAGCAGATAACCCTCGGTGTGGCAGCGCCCGCAGCCGAGCAGGTTGACCAGGTACTCTCCCCGCTTCTCGGCGCTCTCCCGGGCCTGGGCAGCCCCGGGATAGATGTAGCCTATGCCGATGGCGGTGGCCAGCAGCAGGATCAGACGCACGCGATGATTCATGGCGGTCTCCGACAACTTGCCCGCGAGCATGCCAGAGCGGCTGCCTGACGACCACCGCGGTCGGGCCACCGTCGTCGCCGGCTCAGTTTCGTCGCGACAGCCACAGCCCGGCGATGATGATGCCGAGACCGATGACCGACGAGGGGTGGATGGTCTCACCCACGATGGTACCGATCAGCACCAGCGACAGCAGCGGCGACAGAAAGATGAGCTGCCCGATGCGCCCGGCGTTGCCGGTCAGGCGCAGCGCTCGCTGCCACAGCAGGAAGGTGAAGCCCATCTCGATCAGGCCGACCCAGGCGCCGAATCCGAGGCTGCGGGCATCCAGCGCCGGCCAGCCCGGGCCCAGGTAGCAGGCCACCGCCACCAGCGGCGTGGCGAGGATGAAGCTCCAGGCCATGAGCGTGACCGGTGGCAGCTGCACCCGGGCGTTGCCGAGCCAGTAGCCGGCCCAGAGCACGGTCGAGCCCAGCGCCAGCGCCACGCCGAGCCAATCCAGGGACGGCCAGGCGTCGAAGCGACCCTGCGAGAGCAGAATCAGCACCCCGAGGTAGCCCACCAGAATGCCGGAAAAAGTGCGGCCGCCGAGGCGCTGACCGAGGATCGGTACCGCCAGCACCGCCAGGGTGATGGCCCAGGTGTAGTTGAGGGGCTGGGCGATCTGGGCCGGAAGCCGGTCGTAGGCTTCGAACAGCACCAGGTAGTAGAGAAACGGGTTCACCAATCCGAACGCCGCGCCCTGGACGATGGTCAGCGGACTCGGGTTCCAGCAGCGCAGCCAGGTGGCCATCCCGGCAAACAGCAGGGCCGAGATCAGCGTGCCGATGAGCAGCAGCTGGAGCGGTGCCAGCACCTGCAGCCCCAGCTTGAAAGCGGTCGCGACCGTGGACCAGGCTGCCACCGCCGCCAGGGCGTAACCCAGCGCGGCGCGCTCGTCGGCGGCAGGAGCGCCGGCCGACGACTCCTCCGTCCGCTGGCGGTCGCTGCGTGAAGATGGTTCCATGGCAGCATCCTGACCGATCCCGGGACCCGGCTCCATGCTCTGCGACGACGACTTGCGCGAAAGGGTGCGCGGCCATCTCGCCGGCTTCGAGCCGCGTCTCGCGGACACCGACGATGCCCACCGGGCGGCGGTCGCGGTGACCATCACCGACGGCGCCTTCGGTGCCGATCTGCCAGGCATGCCGAAACACGCGGCCTGGAACCCGCAGGCTTCTCTGATCCTCACCCGACGTTCGGCCATGCTGCGCAGCCACCCGGGCCAGTGGGCCTTTCCCGGCGGCCGCGTCGATCCCGGCGAGTCCGTGATAGAGACCGCGTTGCGGGAAATGCACGAGGAGATCGCCGTGGTGCTGCCGGAGGCGGCGGTGCTCGGTCGGCTCGACGACTTCGTCACCCGGTCCGGGTTCGTGATGAGCCCGATCGTGGTCTGGGGCGGCCCCCGTCTGGACACCTGGCCGAATCCCCAGGAAGTCGCCTCGGTTCACCGAATTCCCTTGAGCGAGTTTCTCCGCGGGGATGCACCTCAGCTCGAACCGGTGGCTGACGGTAGTCATCCGATTCTGCGCATGCCGGTGGGCGACGATCACATCGCCGCCCCTACGGCCGCCATCATCTACCAGTTCCGGGAAGTATGTCTGTGCGGGCGCGCCACCCGCGTAGCCCACTTCGAGCAACCGCAGTTCGCCTGGAAGTAGCGCTCGGGCGGCGGGATCCGGGCTCCGCGCGAAATCCCCTCAGTCGCCTTCTTCGAGCAGGGACTCGTATTCCTCGGTGGCGTGATCCACGTCCTCGTCTGCCGGAGACGCCATCGCGTCTGCCATGTCGGCCTCGATACCGATGTGGAAGGTGGCGTAGCCCGGCATGACGAACTGATCCAGCGCCATGCCGATCACCCGGCCCTGGTACGGTGACAGGATCCGGTTCTGCTCGTTGCTGATGGGATCGATCACTGTGCCGAGCAGGTCGCCGGGACTGACCCGCCGCCCCAGCCGAACCTCGCCGGCCAGAATCCCGCCGTGATCGGCACGCACCCAGCGGGACTGGTAGTAAACGGGCTCCGGGTTGCCCCAGAGGCTGCGCTTGTTGTACATGCCCAGGGCGTCGAGGAGGGTGAAGATCCCCTTCACGCTGTGGTTTACCGCGTCCTCCTGAACCTGCAGCGGCATGCCGGCTTCCAGGGTCACGGCGGGAATGCCGGCGGCGGTGGCGGCATCCCGCAGGGTGCCCTCGGCGCCATCGCTGTGCAGGATCACCGTGGAGCCGAAGCCTTCCGTCAGCTTCACCACCCGATCGTTGTTCAGGTTTGCACGCAGCTGGGGCAGGTTGGTGCGGTGGAACGAGCCGGTGTGCAGGTCAACCAGCCAGCTGCAGTGGCTGATGACCTTGTTGAAGAGCGAGTAGGCAATCCGCGACGCCGCGCTGCCGGTCGGGTTGCCCGGGAAGAACCGGTTCAGATCGCGCCGGTCCGGGAGGTAGCGGGAGTTGCGGTGAAACCCCTGCAGGTTGACGATCGGCACACCCACCACGGTGCCGGTGAGGCGCTCCGGCTCGACCTCGTGGAGCACCCGGCGTACCGTCTCGATGCCGTTCAACTCGTCGCCGTGAACGGCGGCGGTGAGGCAGAGCACGGGGCCCGGCGTGGTGCCGTGGGCGACCAGCACCGCCGACGGGATGGTGTTCCCGGTGAAGGTCTCGGTAGGGGTCCAGGCCAGGCGCGCGAAGGTCCCGGCGGTGACCTTCTCGCCGAGCATCTCGAAGGGATCGGGTGTCGGCGGTGCCGCTTCGGCTGCCTCGGCGAGGTCCGCTGCAACGGCGCCCTGGTCCGCGTGCTCAGCGCCACCCGCCTCGGCGACGGCGTCGCTGACCTCGGGCTCGGCGACGACGGCGGCGAGCATGACCACGGGGTTGATTTTCGGTACCGGCAGTGAGGGCGGCGGCAGCACGGTGACCGTAGGCTCGATCACGGGCACGGCCATGACCAGCGGCGCCAGCAGCTCAATCGACGAGGCGCGCGCACTCTCCGCCGGGGGCTGGCAGGACATCGCGATCAGACAGCCGACCACCAGCAGCACGAGGCGCGCCAACGGGACCGGGCCGCGATGCGGTGCTGACCTGATTGATCGGCTCAAAAACCACATACTTTCAACATTATACGCAGGGAAGCTAGACGAGATGCAAGCACCAAATTCAGTCCGGCTGAACGGCCTGGCGAAACGGCTCTCGCCTCCGGATCAGTTACCTCCTTTGTTATAGCAGTCGTGTTGCATCGCAACTGCGACTCGGGCCACATCTCCGGATGGGACAGCGGCGCGGGGGAAAGGTGCCGGCGGGGGCGGCCTGCCGTTGACCGGTTAGCGGGAATTGCCCACACTCCGCGGCTCCCGCCCCCGCGGGGCAAGGTGCAGATTCAGATACACCAAGAAAAGGAAGGACAATGGCGATCAAAGAAGGTGACAAACTACCTGACGCGACCATGCACGTCATGAAGGATGGCCGGCCCACGGCAGTGACCACGCAGGAGCTGTTCGGTGGCAAGAAGGTCGTGGTATTTGCCGTTCCCGGCGCCTTCACGCCGACCTGCTCCCAGGCCCATCTGCCCGGATTCGTGGTGAACGCAGACGCCATCAAGCAGAAGGGCGTCGACAGCATCGTCTGCCTGTCGGTCAACGACGCCTTCGTCATGGACAGCTGGGGCAAGGAAAAGAACGCCGAGGCGCTGGTCATGGTGGGCGACGGCAACGGCGAGTTCACCCGCAAGCTGGGCCTCGAAATGGACGGCAGCGGCTTCGGGCTCGGCACCCGCTCGCAGCGTTATGCCATGGTGGTGGAAGATGGCGTTGTCAAGAAGCTGGCTATCGAAGCGCCCGGCAAGTTCGAGGTCAGCAAGGCCGAAGCCGTCCTCGAGGCACTGTAGTCAGCCGACTCTTTCAAGCGCTCCGCGAGCCCATCAGGCGCGCTGACCGACCGGTCGGATCAGGCATTCCTGGGCGGCGGTGGCCACCAGGGTGCCGTCCCGGCGGAAAAACTGACCCCTGACGAAGCCCCGGGCGCCGCTGGCGTTCGGGGACTCCTTGGCGAACAGCAGCCACTCGTCGGCCCGGAACGGACGGTGAAACCAGAGCGAGTGATCGAGGCTCGCGCCCTGCACCGACTCCCGCATGCGGTTCCTGCCGTGGGGGAGCATCGAGGTGCTCATGAAGTCCAGATCCGACATGTAGGCCAGCACCGCGAGATGCACCTCCGGATCGTCCGGCAGCGGCTCGCGGGTGCGCAGCCAGGTGTGCTTGAACGGCGGATGGGTCCCTTCGTCGGTCATCAGGATCCGTTCCACCTGTTTGCTCTCGATCGCCTCGAAGCGGAACGCGAAGCGCTTCACCTCCGGCTGGGATTCGGCTGCTTCCAGGTATGCTTCGCGGTCGCCGCGCAGGGCCTCCGGCGGCGGCACGTCCGGCATCGGTAGGGCGTGACTCAGCCCCTGCTCCCGCTTCTGCCAGGACGAGCTCATGTTGAAGATGGCGCGGCCGTGCTGGATGGCCACTACCCGGCGGGTGGAGAAGCTGCGGCCGTCGCGAATGCGGTCGACGTCGTAGAGGATCGGCACGTTCCAGTCACCGGGCCGCAGAAAATAGGCGTGGATGGAGTGCAGCTCGTGGGGTTCCTTCACGGTCCGGAACGCTGAGGCGATGGCCTGGGCCAGCACCTGGCCGCCGAATACGTGCTCGGTCTGGTGGTTCAACCCGCGGTAGAGGTTCTCCTCGATGCGTTCGACGTCGAGCAGGTCGATGATTTCCTGCAGTACCGGATTCATGAGTGCCGCTGGTGGTGGCCTGATGCGGATGGCATTCTACCGGACGAACGGGTCCAGGGGTTGAGGACGGAAAGCGTGCAGCTGGTGCGGATCTACACGGGTGACGACGGGCGCTCTCACTTCGAAGACGTGGAGGTCGAGCTCACCGATCGCGGTGGGCTCGGGCGGATCTCGTCGCTGTGGCCAGGCTCCGGCGTCATGTTTCGCGAGGTTGACGGCGACTACGACCTCGACTTCCACAACGCGCCGCGCCGTCAGCTGGTAGTCAATCTCACCGGGTCCGTGGAAATCGAGGTCGGGGACGGCACGGTCCGTCGGCTGGGCCCGGGTTCGATTCTGCTTGCCGAGGACACCACCGGCGAAGGCCACATCAGCCGCGCCGTGGGCGGTGAGCCCCGAACCTGTCTGTTCGTGCCGCTGGATCCCTGACCCGCTCAGAGGACGGCGGCCGATGCATCCCGCGGCGAGCATGCAGGTCGATCGGCAGGGCGTAGGGTTCGCCCTGGCCGCCTACGGGGCGTGGGGTGTGGCTCCCGTGTACTTCAAGTGGCTGGACTTCGCCGACCCGACGGAGGTGGTCGCCTATCGGGTGGTGTGGTCGGTGCTCGTGCTCTGGCTGGTGATCTGGCTGCGCGGCCAGTGGGGTGCGGTCCGGGGGCTGGATCGCAGCCAGCTCCGCTGGCTGATCGTGAGCGGCCTGCTCATCGCCGGGAACTGGACCCTCTTCGTCTGGGCCATCTTCAACGACCGGATGCTCGATGCCAGCCTCGGCTATTTCATCAACCCGCTGCTGAACGTGCTGCTCGGCGTGCTGTTCTTCGGCGAGTGGCTGCGCCCGGCGCAGAAGCTGGCGCTGGTCCTGGCTGCCCTCGGCGTCGGCAACGAGATCGTGGCCGTCGGTCTGTTTCCCTGGGTGGGGCTGACGCTGGCGCTGAGCTTCGGCTTCTATGGCGTGGTCAGGAAGCGCCTGAGCGTCGGGCCGGCGGTTGGGCTCGGCCTGGAGTCCACACTGGTGCTGCCGCTGGCCCTCGGCTATCTGCTGGCGACGGCCGCGGTCGGGGAGGGCGCCCTGGCGTCCGGCACGCCGGGACCGCTGGCGCTGCTCGCCCTCGCCGGCCCGGTCACCGTGGTGCCGCTGGTCTGTTTCGCCGCTGCCGCGGCGCGCCTGCCGCTCAGCGTGCTGGGTTTCTTTCAGTATCTGGCGCCGTCCGCCATGTTCCTGCTGGCGATTTTCGTTTACGGTGAGCCGTTCCGGATGAGCCAGCTGATCACCTTCGGCTGCATCTGGATCGCGCTGGTTATCTTCTCCGGCGAGGCGTTCCACTACCACAGGCGCCTGTACCGGCAACTGACTCAGGGGGCCGCGGCATGATCATCCTGCACACCATGGAACGCAGCTACCCGTGGGGCACGCTGCGGTCGACTTTCTCCAGCAAGACCAAAGTGATTCTCGAGGAGAAGGGCGTCTCCTATCGGGTGGAACGGGTGAAGATCGGCGACATCTGGAAGAAGACGCCCGAGGTGCTGGAGAAGAACCCGCTCGGCAAGGTGCCCTGGATCGACGATGACGAGATCCGTGTCTACGACTCCACGGTGATCAACGAGTATCTCGAGGAGCGCTACCCTGAGCCGCGACTGCTGCCGGCCGACCCGCTGGAACGGGCCCGGGTCCGGGCACTGGAGAACTACGGTGACGAGATCGTGCTGTCCGGGCCCGTGCCGCGTATCTGGATGCCGTGGTGGTCGAAGCCGGAGCAGCGGAATCAGGAGGACATGGACAACGCCCGCGAGACGTTGCGCAGCCGCGCGCTGCCGTTCCTCGAGAAAACCCTGGACAACCGCGAGTACATGGCCGGCGTGTTCAGCCTGGCCGACGCGCCCTACATGGCTGTCGCCATGGTGCTGCAGGTGGACGGCATGAGCCTGGATGGCTTTCCGAATTTCGCGGCTTACCTCGATCGGCTCCGCGCCAGGCCGAGCTACCGGGCCATCGACCCCAACACCTCGCTGGAGGATTCCGCCGGCAGCGCCGGCTGAGCTTCAGCCAGCCCGGCTCTCAGTAACGCGTCGACCCGGCGATGGCATCTGCCCGAACGATGGCCGCCTGGAGTGAGCGGAGCGGTCGGATCCATGGGGCCATGGCTGCGTATCCTGCCGGCAGCGAGGCCACCGCGCGCCGGGCATCCGCCGCGCTCTCGTAGACGCCGAGAATGAGCACGTAGTACAGCTTGCCGTCCCGCTCGACCCTGGCGGCCGAAACACCGCTGATGCCTTCCCGGTCGACGAACTGCTCCAGGGACTCCTTGGTCGACATCGCCATCAGCTGAACCGCGTAGAGTTCGCCGGACAGATCGGCGAGCGCGGTCGGTGCTGGCGGCACGTAGGCCAGCCGCAGGTAGTCGGGAGCATCGACGTCGCCGGCCGGTGCCTCGCCGATCGGGCTGGCGCCGGCGCCA
>JBFISC010000123.1:0-10961 GCA_041608775.1 Pseudomonadales bacterium
ACCAGCACGATGTCGTCCACGTGGGCCTTGATCAGCGGCATGGTGTTGCCGCCCGGAGATTTCACCGCGATGCCTTCGGCCACCGTCCCCGGCGCCCGGGGGCTGTCCGGCAGGCCGTGGAAGGCGTTGTAGGCGGCCGGGAACCGTTCCACCTGCACACCGATCACCCGGATCTCCGGGCGCCGGGCTTTGACGGCGGCAGCGACGCCGCCGATCAGGCCACCGCCGCCCACCGGCACGACGATCGTCTGGGTGTCCGGCGCCTGCTCGAGAATCTCCAGGCCCAGGGTGCCCTGGCCGGCGATCACCCGGGGATCGTCGTACGGGTGCACCAGCGTGAGATCGCGCTCGTCCTTCAGGCCCAGCGTGAAGTTGCGGGCCTCGTCGAAGTCGCTGCCGTGAAGAATCACCTCGGCCTTGAAGACCCGGGTCTGAGCCACCTTCGCGTTCGGGGTGAAGCGCGGCATGACGATGGTGGTCGGAACGCCGAGCCGCTGGCCGTGATAGGCCAGCGCCTGGGCGTGGTTTCCCGCGGACATGGCGATGACGCCGCGCGCCCGCTCCTCCTCGGACAGGCACAGCAGGCAGTTGAGCGCGCCGCGCTCCTTGAACGAGGCGGTGAACTGCAGGTTCTCGAACTTCAGGAACACCCGCGCGCCGGTGAGCTTGGACAGGGTGACGCTGTGACCCACCGGCGTCACCGCCACCTGCCCGGCAAGCCGCGCCCGCGCCGCCTCGATGTCCGCCGTATCCATGGCCGTCATTCTGTATACTTTTCGTCGTGGTGTCGCAGTCAGAGAGCAGCTTCGGCCGTGGGTGCGGCGGGATGAACGGGCACACCACCCGGCCGGGTGGCTCAGTGTGAAGCACCTGCTCATCGTCTACCACACCAAGACCGGCAATACCGGCCGCCTCGCGGACGCGGCCCACCGGGGCGCCACCGGCGAACAGGTGGGCGCCGTGGCGGTGAGGCTGCGGACAGCGCAGGCGGCGGGACCCAGAGACCTGCTGTGGGCCAACGGGCTGCTGCTCGGCACGCCCGAAAACCTGGGCTACATGTCCGGCGCCATGAAGGATTTTCTGGATCGCACCTTCTACGAGGTGGAAGGCAAGCTGCAGCCCCTGCCCTGCGGCATCTTCATCAGCGCCGGCAACGACGGCAGTGGCGCGCTGACCGCCATGCGCCGGATCATGAAGGGCTATCCGTTCACGGAGGTCCAGGAGCCGGTCGTCGCCCGTGGCGCGATCACCGCCGAGCATCTGGCGCGCTGCGAGGAGCTGGGCATGGCGCTGGCCGTGGGCCTGGAAACCGGAATCTACTGAGCAGATGATGCAGGCACGCGTCCTCAACAGTATCGACGACCTCGACGCGGCGACGTGGAACGCCTGTGCCAACCCGGGCGGTATCCCCCACGATCCGTTCCTGCGCCACGAGTTTCTGCACGCCGTGGAGGCGAGCGGCAGCGCGGTGGCCGGCACCGGCTGGCAGCCGTTCCACCTGGTCCTGGAGGAGGCCGGGCAGACCCTAGGCGTGGTGCCCATGTACCTGAAGGGCCACTCCCAGGGCGAGTACGTGTTCGACTACGCTTGGGCGGACGCCTGGCATCGGGCCGGCGGCGAGTACTACCCGAAGCTGCAGGTGAGCGTGCCCTTCACCCCGGCCACCGGCCGCCGGCTGCTCGCCCGGGACGAGTCGGCGGACACCGAACGGGCGCTGCTCGGCGCCTGTATCCAGGTCGCCCAGCAGCTGGACGTATCGTCGCTGCACATGACCTTCATGCCCAAATCCCAGTGGCAGCGTGCCGGCGAGCTCGGTTACCTGCAGCGCATGGACCAGCAGTTCCACTGGCACAACCCGGGCTACCGCAGCTTCGAGGACTTCCTCGGCGATCTGTCATCGAAGAAGCGCAAGAACCTGCGCCGGGAACGGCGCGATGCGGTCGCCGACGGGGTCGAAATCCAGTGGCTGACTGGCAGTGACCTGACCGAAGCGCACTGGGACGCCTTCTACCGCTTTTACGTCGACACCGGATCACGCAAGTGGGGGTCGCCCTACCTGACCCGGCGCTTCTTCAGCCTGATCAACGAGTCGATGCCGGAAGACGTGCTGCTGATCCTCTGCCGGCGCAACGGCCGCTACATCGCCGGCGCCCTGAACTTCATCGGCGGCGATACCCTGTTCGGACGCAACTGGGGCTGCATCGAGGACCACCGCTTCCTGCATTTCGAGACCTGTTATTACCAGGCCATCGATTTCGCCATCCAGCACGGGCTGAGAAGGGTGGAAGCGGGCGCCCAGGGCAGCCACAAGGTGGCCCGGGGCTATCTGCCCGAGCCTACCTACAGCGCCCACTGGATTGCCGATGCAGGGTTCCGTCGCGCCGTGGCCGACTTTCTGGATCGCGAGCGCCGCCACGTTCAGGAAGACATCGATTACGTGGAGGAACGCAGTCCCTACAAGGCGACTCTGGATACGGCCGGCCTGCGGATCTCCCGGCCGGTCAACGGCACCGGCGAGAGCCGCTGAGGCCCGTCAAACGTTCAGCTTCATCTCCGCGGCCAGCCGCCGCAGGTAGGCCTGCAGCCGGCGGACGTTGTCCGGCCCCATCCGCAGCACCTGCTTCTTGAGCGGCGACAGCGATTCCAGCTCCGGGTCGGCGTAGTGATACATGACGTTGGGCTGGATCAGCTCGATCTGCCCTTCGAGAACGGGTACTGAAAGCACTTCCTTCACCGCGGCGGCGAACACCTGCCCCGGGGGCGCGGTTACGCCGATTTCCCCGAGGGCGGCTTCCACCAGCGGGTCGAGCGTCTCCAGCAACCCGGCGAGGCGCACCGGGTCGATGCTCTCCAGCTCCTCGACGTAGCTGTCGTAGCGGTCGTAGCTCACCGGATCGATGAACACCTCCTCGCCACGCTCCACCACCTTGAACGCGCCGGAAGGCGCGAGGAACGCGAGCTGCCGGCGCGGGTAGGTACCCCGCGAGGCATTCTCGGCGAGGACCGCCAGCCGGCGCACGTAGTCGCCCTGCTCCACCCACGGCCGCGGCAGCTCCATGGGCTCGATCCGCTCGCGGACGAAGGCGTCGCTTGCCTCCAGCGGTGGCAGCACCACCTCCGGCTCGGCGGGCTCGGTCGCCACCGGCTGCGGCAACGGGGGAGCATCCAGCGGCTCCGGACGGGTCAGCGTGGGCGTCGGCGACGCTTCCACCGGCTCGACCGCGGGTTCGGGCGCATCACCCGCAGGCCACAGGGCCCAGCCGATGATGAGCACGGCAAGGACGACGATGATGGCGAGAATCATTTTCTGCATGGCGGATATGTATCACAGCGGTTCAGCCGCGTCACCTGCCCCGCCTGGCGATGCAGCGGCCACCGGCTTTCACCCAACGCCTCCGTGGATTCCATTATCATCTGCCGTTCCTTCTGCAGACCTTTTTCCATGAGCAAACACACTGTGAAAGCGGTCCTCGAGCACCGGGTCGCGGTGGGCGAGACCGTCATCGTCGAGGGCTGGGTACGGTCACGGCGCACCTCCAAGGGCGGTTTCTCGTTCGTCCACGTGAATGACGGCTCGAGCCTCGACTCGCTGCAGATCGTGGCCGACGCCAAGCTCGACAACTACGAGTCCGAGGTGGTGGAGCTTGCCACCGGCTGCTCGCTGCGCGTCGAGGGCACGGTGGCGGAGTCCCAGGGCAAAGGCCAGGATCGCGAGGTTCAGGCGTCGCGCATCGAGGTGCTGGGCTGGGTGGAAGACCCGGAGACCTACCCCATCGCCAAGAAGCGCCACACCTTCGAGTACCTGCGCAGCGTGGCTCACCTGCGTCCGCGCACCAATACCTTCGGCGCCATCGCCCGCGTTCGCCAGGCCATCGCCAAGGCGGTTCACGACTACTTCGACAGCCAAGGCTTCGTCTGGGTCAACACGCCCATCATCACCGCCAGCGACTGCGAGGGCGCCGGCGATCTGTTCCGGGTGTCGACCCTGGATCAGATCAACCGCTCGCTGGAGGACCCGTTCGCCGAGGATTTCTTCGGCACCGAGACCTTCCTGGCCGTATCCGGACAGCTGAACGTGGAGAGCTACTGCCTGGCCCTGTCCAAGGTGTACACCTTCGGCCCCACGTTCCGCGCCGAGAACTCCCACACCAGCCGCCACCTGGCGGAGTTCTGGATGATCGAGCCCGAGATCGCGTTCGCCGACCTCGACGCCAACGCCGCGCTGGCCGAGGACTTCCTCAAGTCGGTGTGCCGGGCGGTGCTCGACCGCTGCCCGGACGACATGGCGTTCTTCGCCGACCGGATCGACAAGCAGGCCATCAGCCGCCTCGAGCACGTGATCGCCAGCCCCTTCGAGCGCATCGACTACGGCGACGCCGTCGAGATCCTGCAGCGTTCCGGCAGCCGCTTCGAGTTCCCGGTGGAATGGGGCCTCGATCTGCAGTCGGAGCACGAGCGCTACCTCACCGAAGCGCACGTGAAGGGTCCCGTGGTGGTGACGAACTACCCGAAGGACATCAAGGCCTTCTACATGCGCCGCAACGACGACGACCGAACCGTGGCGGCCATGGATGTGCTGGTGCCCGGGGTCGGCGAGATCATCGGCGGCAGCCAGCGCGAAGAGCGTCTCGAGGTGCTCGACGCGCGCCTGGCCGAGAAGAACCTCGGCGAGGAGCTGTGGTGGTACCGGGATCTGCGCCGCTACGGAACCGTGCCCCACGCCGGGTTCGGCCTCGGGCTCGAGCGTCTGGTGCTGTACATCACCGGCATGGAGAACATCCGCGACGCCATTCCGTTTCCCCGGGTGCCGAACAATGCCAGCTTCTGACCGCCCGTGATCCGGTCGCTGCTCAGGCTCAAAGGCTTCGTCAGCCGATACCGGCTGCGGCTGGTCCTGGGCATCATCGCGTTCGGCATCGCCCGGCTGCTGGAGGCGGCGGTGCCGCTGCTGCTGGGCCGCAGCATCGACCGCATCGCCGCCGGCAACGCCGAGCTCACCTGGCTGATCCTCGGCATCTTCATCGCCGTGGCCGGGCGTTTCGCCGTCGTGTCGTTCGCCCGCTACGCGGTGCGCAGCGCCGGGCTGTTCGTCGCCTTCGACCTGCGCCAGGCCCTTTACTCGGCGCTCCAGTACCAGGGCAGCCGGTTCTTCTCGAGGCACACCATCGGCGACATGATGACCCGGGCGGTGGCAGACATCAGCCTGATCCAGCGGCTGATCTCCATGGGCACGATCCTGCTGGTGATTCTGATCTACGCCTCGGTGGTGGGATTCGGCTTCATGCTCTACCTGTCGCCGTCGCTGACGCTGCTGCTGCTGCCACCGCTGCCGTTCGTGTTCTTCTACGCCAAGTGGTCGTCGCGGCAGATGGGGGTGGCGTCGCGGGACGTTCAGGATCGGCTGTCCGACCTGGGCGCGCACGTGCAGGAAAATCTCTCCGGCATCCGCACCATCCAGGCCATGGTCCAGGAAGACAACGAGATCGACCGCTTCGCCGGCACCAACCAGGCTTACGCCGACGCCTTCTACCGCCAGGCCTGGATCAACTCGATGATGACCGCCGTCATGCCGGCGCTGGCCGCCATCTGCCTGATCACGATCCTCGGCTATGGCGGCTACCTGGTGCTGCAGGGCGAGATGACCATTGGCGTGCTGGTCGCATTCACCATGTACATGAGCATGGTGGTGCAGCCGTTCCGGGTCGCCGGGTTCATGATCAACCTGCTGCAGCGGGCCGCGGTGGCCAGCGACCGGTTGTTCGACGTGCTCTCGCTCGACCCCGAGATCGAGGATCGCCCCCGCGGCGACACCCCGGCGCCGATCCGCGGCGCGATCGAGTTCCGCGACCTGAGCTACGCCTTCGAAGGCACCGGGTCCCCGACCCTGGAGCATATCGACCTCAGCATCGCGCCCGGCGAATCGGTCGCGATCATGGGCAGGGTCGGCGCCGGCAAGACGACCCTGCTGCGGCTGCTGGTGCGGTTGCTGGATCCGCCGCCGGGAACCGTGTTCATCGACGGGCACGACGTGCGTGACTATCCTCTGGCCCAGCTGCGCTCCCAGGTCGCCCTGGTGCCGCAGGACCCGTTCCTGTTCGGCGAGCCGCTCGGCGCGAACCTCACCTACGACGATCCGAATCGGGCCCTGGACGAGATCTGGGCTGCTGCGACGTCGGCTGATCTGAAGGACACCATCGAGGAGTTTCCGGAGCGGCTGGACACGCTGGTGGGCGAACGCGGGGTCACCCTGTCCGGGGGCCAGAAGCAGCGCGCCACCCTGGCCCGGGGCCTGATCCGGCACGCCCCGGTGCTGGTGCTCGACGACTGCTTCTCGAGCGTCGACACCGGCACCGAGGAGCACATCCTCTCGGAGCTGAAACGCCTGCGCGCCGGGCAGACGACCCTGCTGGTATCCCACCGGGTCTCCACCGCCCGACACTCGGACCGCATCGTCGTGCTGAGCGGCGGCCGCATCGCGGAGGTGGGCAGCCACGACGAGCTCATCGCCCGCGGCGGGCTCTATGCCGAGCTCGAGCGAATTCAGCGCGAAGGCGCGGACGAGGCCGACTACGACAGCTTCGAGGCTGGCGGTCTGCCGGAAGGTTCGCGCTGATGTCCGCCAGCAGGACCGAGGCGCCGGCCCGTCGCGACCACTCCATGTTCGATGCGGAGCTCTCCGGCGCGGTGATGAACGTGAGTCTGCTGCGCCGGCTGCTGCGCTGGCTGAAACCGTATCGGATCACCTTCGCGGCGAGCGCGGTGCTGGTCCTGATCGCCTCCACCCTGCAGGTCATGATGCCGGTGGTGTTCTCCATCGTCGTGATCGACCACATCCTGCGCGGCGAGACCACCGGCACGACGCCCGACCTGGGCATGCTCGCCGCCCACGACTGGCTGACGAGCCTGCTGTCGGTGCATCCGCTCCTCGCCGCCTGCATTCTCTACGCGCTGCTGCAGCTCGGCGCTGCCGTGATCGGGCACGCCCACCGCATGACCCTCATCACGTCCGTGATCAAGGGTCTGCGCGATCTGCGCCTGGATCTGTTCCGCCATCTCGAGACCCGGCCCGCATCGTTCTACGACCGGGTGGCCGTCGGGCGCATCATGACCCGGGTGACCAACGACATCGAGGCGCTGTACGAGCTGTTGCGGGGCATCGGCACTCTCATCGGCGAGTTCGTGCCCTTCTTCGTCGCGCTCTCCATCATGCTGGCCGTGGACGTGCAGCTCACCCTGATCCTGCTGCTGGCAACGCCCATCCTGGGCGCCGTCACGTTTCTGTTCCGCCGGGTCACCCGGCAGCTGTTTCGCGCGGTGCGCATGAGCCTGTCGGCGCTGAACCAGAACATGCAGGAGAACCTGGCGGGCATGCAGGTCGTGCAGCTCTCCGAGCGCCAGCAGTACAACCTGGCTCGCTACACCGAGATCAACCGCGACAACCGCCACAACGAGCTCAAGAGCGCCCGGGTGGAGACTCTGTACGGCGCCTTCACCGACACCATGGCGCATGTCGCGCTCGGGGTCATCGTCTGGTACGGCGGCGGTGCGGTGATTCAGGACGAGATGTCGCTCGGCGGCGTGATTCTCTTCACGCGCTTCATAGACCTGCTGTTCCAACCGATCGTCGCCCTGGGAGAGCAGACCAACATCCTGTTCCGGGCCATGGCCAGCGGCGAGCGGATCTTCCAGGCGCTCGACTGGGACGAGAAGATCCACGAGCCGGCGGCTCCGGTGCAGCTGCCACCGCGGCTGCGCGGCGAGGTGCGGTTCGAGCACCTCGACTTCTCCTACGACCCGGACGTGCAGATCCTCCACGACGTGACCTTCACCATCGCCCCGGGGGAGAAGCTCGCCATCGTCGGCCCTACCGGCTCCGGCAAGAGCACGCTGATCCGCCTGCTGAGCCGCTTCTATGACTTCGACGACGGCCAGATATTTCTCGACGGCATCGATCTGAACCGGATCCACAGCCACGATCTGCGCCGCCGCATCGGCGTGGTGCTGCAGGACTTCCACATCTTCTCCGGCACCATCCTCGACAACATCGCGCTCGGCGATCCGGCCATCAACCGGGAGCGAGCCGAAGCGGCGGCGCGTCGGGTGAACGCCCACGGGTTCATCAGCGCGCTGCCGAGAGGCTACGACACCGAGTTGTCCGAACGCGGCCAGAACCTGTCCCAGGGCCAGCGCCAGCTGCTCGCCTTCGCCCGGGTGCTGGCCGCGGATCCGGAGATCCTGGTGCTCGACGAAGCCACGGCAAGCATCGACACCGAGACCGAGCTGCTGATTCAGGACGCGCTGAGGACACTCACCGCCGGTCGAACCTCGATCATCATTGCCCATCGTCTGCAGACCATCCAGGAAGCAGACCGGGTTCTGGTTCTGCATCACGGCCGCATCGAGGAGCTCGGCACCCATGAGGAGCTGCTGGCCCGGGAGGGGCTGTATTTCCGCCTCCACTCGCTGCAGTTTCAGAGCGAGCCCGCCGCCTGACCGAAGTCACCAACTCCCAGGAGAACCTCATGACCCCACCGAAAATCGCCATCAACGGCTTCGGCCGGATCGGCAGAACCGTCGCCCGAATCGCCAAGCTGCGCCGCCACTACGACATCGTCGCCGTCAACGACATCGCCGACCCGGACGATCTGGCCTATGCCTTCAAGTACGACAGCATTCACGGAACCTATCAGGGCACGGTGGAGCTCCACGGCGACACCATGGTGATCGACGGCGACCCGTTCCAGATTCTCAGCGAGCCGGATCCGCGCAAGCTGCCCTGGGGCGAGCTGGGGATCGACTACGTGGTGGAGAGCAGCGGCAAGTTCCGCCGGGTCGCCGAGCTGGAGTGGCACCTGCAGGCGGGCGCGAAGCGCGTCCTGCTCACCGTGCCCACAAAAGATCCGCTGGACGCCACCCTGGTCATGGGGGTGAACGACCACGTGGTCACGGCGGACGCCCGCATCATCAGCAACGCCAGCTGCACGACCAACTGCGCCGCTCCGGTGGTCAAGGTGCTGCACGAGCACTTCGGCGTGAGGCGCGGCCTGCTCACCACGGTGCATGCCTACACCTCTGACCAGCGCCTCATCGATGCGCCGCACAAGGACAAGCGACGCTCGCGCAGCGCGGCCGTCAACATCGTGCCCACGTCCACGGGCGCCGCCCGCGCCATCGGTCTGGTGCTGCCGGTGCTGAAGGGTCGCCTCGACGGCATGGCCATCCGGGTCCCGGTGCAGGACGGCAGCCTGGTCGATCTGACCGTCGAGCTGGACCGGGCGGTGACCGTGGAGGAAGTCAACGCCGCCATGCAGGCCGCGGCAGCGGGGCCGCTGCGCGGAATCCTCGCCTACTGCACCGACCCCATCGTTTCCAGCGACGTGATCGGCGACGGGCACTCGAGCATCTTCGATGCCGGGCTGACCCAGGTCATCGACGGCAGTCTGGTCAAGGTGGTGAGCTGGTACGACAACGAATGGGGCTACAGCACCCGCATGGAGGAACTCATCGACCGGGTAGCGAAGCTGGACGGCATCGACAACGCCTGACGCTGCGTCCCCGGCTGTCGGCGCCCTCGGCTGGTTAGGAGCCCGCGGCTGATCAAGCGCCCGCGGCTGAATAGGGGCCGGTGGCTGCCATGATCGCTACCAGCGCAGCCCGGCGGACAGCTCGACGATGTCGGCGTCGAATTCCTCGATGCCGCCTTCGCGGAAGTCGATGCGCCGGTACTCCACGCCCCACTGGTAACCCGAGCCGAGCAGGCCGCGCAGGAACAGCCGCGCATCGTCGCGCTCTACGGCAAAGCTGCCCGAGTTGTCGTAGCGGCGGGCGCTGGCACCCACCGACAGCGACCGGTTGAGCTGCCAGGTACCGGCGATGTCCGCAAAGTCCGCGTCGGCACCGTAATCGATGGCGAACAACCTGCTCGCGAATCCACCCACCACCAGCGCATCCACCGATCGCACCAGCTCGATCCGCGACACCCCCGCCGACAGGGTGAACGGGCCGCCGCGATAGCTCAGGCGCAGATCGAACTGCTCGGTTTCCGCCTTCCAGCCGGAATTGTCGTTGTCCCGATCCGAGCGCAGGTAGCCGCCGCTGAGGCTGACACCGCTGTCCCAACGGTAACGTCCCCGCAGCCGGTAGCGGGTGGAATCCGTCGGGGACGCGAGGGTGAACGGATCGTCGACGCTTTTGTCTTCCACCGACGCGAACAGGTCCAGGCGGCGGGTCGGCCGATAGGACCAGCGCAGGAAGTACCCGTCCGAGTCGCTGTCGACGTCCGCCAGGTCCGCCTGCTCCTCGTTCGCCTGCCTCGAGTCGACGTCACGGCGCTCGGTGGTCCAGCCCACGGCGAGCAGCATGTCGCGTCGCAACGCCAGCTCCACGCCGGTCTCGAAGCGCAAGCCGTCGATATCCCAGTCGCTGACGGCTTCCTCCAGATCGGCGCCGCTCCCGAAGCTCGAATCACCGCTCTGATCCAGGCGGCTCAGGCGGATCCCGGCGAACACGCCGACCCGCTCGGTCAGCCCGTACGATCCGTTGAGGTCGACCAGCAGCCGATCCTGGTCGATGGCGCCATCGCCCTGGAAGTTCCGCGTGAACGGCACGCCCAGGAAATCGGTTCCCTGGGAGCGTTCCAGGGCATCCAGCTCGAGATCCAGATCGGCGACTATCACGCTCATGCCGAGGTCCGTCCGCGGCGCCGGACGGGCACGCAGATCGAGACGATGTTCCCAGCTCTCCATCTCATAGGGCTGATCGAGAAAGAAGAACTCGAGCTCGGTCGGCTCGGCAGGCTCCGAGCCCTCGGACAGCCCGGGCAGAAACATGGACGAGCCGTAGTCGAACCGGGTGTAACGCTCGGTAAGAGTCATGCTGACCTTGTCCCAGGCGTAGCTGAACCCCGCCGACAGCGACTCCATCGTCTCGTCCAGCGGGGCCTCGAGCTCGAACTCCTCGCG
>JBFISC010000124.1:0-10872 GCA_041608775.1 Pseudomonadales bacterium
AGCCGCATGGTGCCTTTCAGCCGGCTGGTGCCGAGGCTGCGGCGGACGGTTCGGCAGGTGGCCAAGGAGCTCGATAAAGAGGTGGAGCTGCGGGCCTTCAACGTCGAGGGCGAGCTCGACCGCAGCCTGCTGGAGCGCATGGTTCCACCCCTCGAGCACATGCTCAGGAACGCCGTGGACCATGGTATCGAGCAACGCGAACGGCGCCGCTCGGTCGGCAAGTCGGAGGCGGGACGCATCGATCTGCGGCTGGCTCGGGAAGGCGGCGACGTGGTCATCGAGATCAGTGACGACGGTGCCGGCATCGACATCGAACGGGTTCGCGACAAGGCCGTCGAGCGGGGCCTGCTGGCTCGGGACGCGGAGCTGCGCGACGACGAGATCTGTCAGTTCGTGCTCGCGCCCGGATTCTCCACGGCGGAGTCGGTGACGCAGATCTCCGGCCGCGGTGTGGGCATGGACGTGGTCAACAGCGAGGTCAAGCAGCTCGGCGGCAGTGTCAACATCTTCTCTCAGCCCGGGCGCGGGACCCGTTTCGTGCTGCGGGTACCGTTCACGGTATCGGTGAACCGCGCGCTCATGGTGGCGGTGGGCGACGACCTCTACGCGATCCCGCTGAACACCATCGAGGGCATCGTGTTGCTGTCGCCGGAGGAGCTCGATCGGCTTTACGCGCCTGACGGCAAGACCTTCGAGTACGCGGGCGTGCCGTACCGGATTCAGTACCTGGGCCAGTTCCTCGGACGCGAGTACCACCCGCAGCCGCTGCGCAGCTCGGTGCCCGTGGTGCTGGTGCGGTCGGGCGAACATGCGGTGGCGGTGCACGTGGACGGCGTCCAGGGCAGCCGCGAGATCGTGGTCAAGAGCCTCGGCCCGCAGTTCGCCGGGGTTGGCGGCATCTCCGGCGCGACCATTCTCGGCGACGGCAGTGTGGTGGTGATCCTCGACCTGCTCGCGCTGATCCGCACCCAGAGCGGCGGTGGCCTGGTCGCCGGCAGGCGCACCCGCGCCGGAGCCGCACGCACGCGCTGCATCATGGTGGTGGACGACTCTGTCACCGTGCGCAAGGTGACCTCGCGCCTGCTGGAACGTCAGGGTATGGATGTGTTGGTCGCCAAGGACGGGGTCGAAGCGGTGTCGCTGCTGCAGGAGCGGCGCCCGGACGTGATGCTGCTGGACATCGAGATGCCGCGCATGGACGGCTTCGAAGTGTTGCGCCAGGTCCGCCATGACGAGCGGCTGCGTGACCTGCCCATCGTGATGATCAGCTCCCGCACCGGCACCAAGCACCAGGAGCGCGCTGCGGATCTCGGCGTGAGCCGGTTCCTCGGCAAGCCGTTCCAGGAGAGCGAGCTGCTCGCAACCATAGACGACCTGGTCGGCTAGCGAGCCGACGCCACGAGAGGTCAGGCGAAGATGACGGATCAACGGAAGTCGACGGGTAAACGGATCTCATGACGACGGCGGCGGTAGTGGCGCAAGAACCTTCGGAACTGGCCTGCGTGCTGATCCCGCTCCAGCAGGGCCAGTTGCTCCTGCCCAGCGTGTGCGTGGCCGAGATCATGCCCTGGCGGCGAATCAAGGTGCTGCAGGACGTGCCCGCCTGGTGCCTCGGCCTGCTCGGCTGGCGCGGCGAGACCATTCCGGTTTTGCGTTTCGAGCGCCTCAACCAGCCGAAAAGCGCCGGGCCTGCTCCCGGGCGCTGCCTTGTGGTGATGAACCGCACCGGCTCTGGGGGCGTCGCTCCGTTCTACGCCCTGGCGGCGGAAGGATTGCCCCGTCTGGTGCAGCTGTCCGACGGTGACCTCGACGATCAGGATCAGCGCCCCGGCCCAGCGGAGGCTCGGGTCGTGAGGATCGGTACCGAGACGGCCAGCATTCCCAGCCTGTCTTTCATCGAGGCCCAGGTGGCGGAACTGCGTCCGCAGGGTTGACCCGGCCGCCGGGGAGGGTGCTGACCGGTTTCAGGGCCAGCCCCAACCGTGGCGCAGCGCGGCCAGGACTGCGAGCGGTGCCGTCTCTCCCCTGAGTATCCGCGCTCCGAGCCCGTAGCTGCGGGCGCCCGCAGCCCTGGCGGCCCGGCGCTCGGGCTCGCTCCAGCCCCCTTCCGGGCCGACCAGCACCACCAGCGGCTGTCGCGGCAGGGCCAGGGGGAGCACCGGAGCCTCGGGGTCCAGCAGGATCAGGGCGGCCGCGGGCGGCGCCTGCAGCCAGTCGGCCAGGGTACGGACCGGATGCAGACAGGGCAGGTGCAGCGCCCCGCACTGCTCCGCGGCGTTCTCGATGATCCGCTGCCAGTGCTGCTGCTTGCGCGCCAGCCGGTCGTGGGCTTCCGGCACGTTGCTGCGTTCCGCCAGCACCGGCCACAGGTCGGTGGCGCCAAGCTCGGTGGCCTTCTGCACCACCTGATCCATGGCTGTGCCCTTGAGCAGACCCTGAACCAGATGCAGAGCCGGTTCCGGCGCCGGCACGTCTGCCAGGAGCTCGCCCAGGGTCAACGTGGTGGCGCGCGGACCGGGATCACCGATCCGGGCACGCCAGGCTCGGCCGCCGCCGTCGAAGCATTCGATCTCGGCGCCGCGCCGCAGTCTCAGCACCCGGGTCAGGTAGTGGGCGCGGTCCCGGTCGAGGGTCAGCGTCTGCCCCGATCGGAGCGGTGGCGGGAGGTACAGACGGTGCTTCATGGTGCGCAGACCGTGGGTCGCGCTGCCCGCTCAGTCGGCGCGCCCCGGGGCGGGGGTGCCCAGGCCCAGGTTGCGGCAGATGGCCACGCTCGCGCCCCAGCGGTTCAGGGTGTAGAAGTGCAGCCCCGGCGCGCCGGCGGCCAGCAGGTCCTCGCACAGACGGGTGACGGTCTCCACCCCGAAATCGCGCAGGGCCCTGTCGTCGTCCTGCAGGGATTCGAGCCGCATGCGCATCCAGCGCGGCACGTCCGCGCCGCACTTCTCGGAGAAGCGCAGGATGCCCTCGAAGTTAGTGACGGGCATGACGCCCGGGACGATCGGCACGTCGATGCCGGCGGCCGCGCAGCGATCACGGAAGTCGTAGTAGGCGTAGGGGTTGTAGAAGTACTGGGTGATCGCGGAGTCGGCGCCGGCAGCCACCTTGCGCCGGAAAAACTCCAGGTCTTCCTCGGGGCTGCGGCCGTCCGGGTGGGTCTCCGGATAGGCGGCGACCTCCACGTGAAAGTGCTGGCCGGAGTGCTCGCGGATCCACCCGACCAGAGCTTCGGCGTTGTGGGTAAAGCGGTGACGGCCGGTGCCGGACGGCAGGTCGCCTCGGAGCGCCACGATGCGCCGCACGCCCATGGCCCGGTAGCCGTCCAGCAGGCTGAATATCTGTTCCCTGGTGTCGCTGCCGATGGACAGGTGTGGCGCCGCGTTCAGGCCCAGGTCCAGCAGCAGCCGGACGGTTTCCCGGGTGCCGTCCCGGGTCGAGCCGCCGGCGCCGTAGGTGCAGGAAAAGAAGTCGGGGCCGAGGCCGGCGAGCTTCTCGGCCACGCGCCGCAGGCTGTCCCGGCCGTCATCACTGCGCGGTGGGAAGAACTCGAAGCTCAGCCGGAACCTTTCGGTCCGGCCGCGGGGCTGTGCTGCTGGCGCATCGGTCATCGGGGCTCTCTCCGGCCGCCGATCAGATCGCTGCCGCCAGAGCCTCCGCCTTGTCGGTCCGCTCCCAGGTGAAGGCTTCCTCCGTCCGACCGAAATGGCCGTACGCAGCGGTGGCGCGATAGATCGGCCGCTTGAGGTCGAGCATGTCGATCAGCCCCTTGGGGCGCAAATCGAAATTCTCACGCACCAGCTGAACGATTTTCTCCTCCGCCAGCTTGCCGGTGCCGAAGGTATTGAGGCTGATGGACGTGGGCTCGGCCACGCCGATGGCGTAGCTCACCTGGATCTCGCACTTGTCCGCCAGTCCTGCGGCGACGATGTTCTTGGCCACGTAGCGACCGGCGTAGGCTGCGGAACGGTCGACCTTCGACGGGTCCTTGCCGGAGAACGCGCCGCCGCCGTGGCGCGCCATCCCGCCGTAGGTGTCGACGATGATCTTGCGACCGGTGAGCCCGCAGTCGCCCACCGGGCCGCCGATGATGAACTGGCCTGTGGGATTGATGAAGACCTTGGTCTTGCCGGAGATCCAGTTGCTCGGGATCACCGGCTTGACGATCTCCTCCATGACCGCCTCGTGGAGATCCTTCTGGCTGATCTCGGGATCATGCTGGGTGGATAGCACCAGGGCATCCACCCCCACCGGCTGGCCGGCGTCGTCGTAGGTGAAGCTGAGCTGGCTCTTGGCGTCCGGGCGCAGGAACTTGAGCTGCGTCCGGCGTACTTCGGCCTGGCGCTTCACCAGCCGGTGGGCGTAGGTGATCGGTGCCGGCATCAGCACGTCGGTCTCGTTGCTGGCGTAGCCGAACATCAGGCCCTGGTCGCCGGCACCCTGCTCGTGATCCTCGGCCTCGTCTACGCCCATGGCGATGTCGGCCGACTGGCGGCCCATGGCGTTGATCACCGCGCAGGCTTCGGGATCGAAGCCGAGGGCCAGGCTGGCGTAGCCGATGTCCCGCACCACCTGGCGCACCAGGGCGTCGAGGTTGATCTCGGCCCGCGAGCGGAACTCGCCGGCGATCACGACGATGCCCGTTTTGATCAGGGTTTCGCAGGCAACCCGGGACTCCGGATCCTGCTGGAGCATGGCGTCGAGTACGGCGTCGGAGATCTGATCGGCCATCTTGTCGGGGTGGCCCTCCGACACGGATTCGGAGGTGAAGACGTTGTAGTCGCTCATGGGGATTTGGCTTCCTGTCTGCGGCCCGAAGTCGAAAGGGCGGGATTGTACCCCAGCCCGCAGCGCTGGCGGGGCAGGCAATTGTAGCCCCGGCTGCGTCTCTGTAGCCCCACCCGCTTCCCGCCACTACAATCAGCGACGCGGGTACGGCGACGCGGGTAGAGCGCGCGCGTGCAGCGACCCGAGACCGCTCGAAGAAGGGACCGTATGTCATCAAGAACAGACCGGGCGAATGCCATCCGCGCCCTCGCCATGGATGCGGTGCAGGCCGCCAACTCCGGTCATCCCGGCGCGCCCATGGGGCTGGCGGACGTGGCCGAAGTGCTTTGGCGCGAGGTGCTGAGACACAACCCGGCGGATCCGCTCTGGCCCAACCGGGACCGGTTCGTGCTCTCCAACGGCCACAGCTCCATGCTGCTCTACGCGGTGCTGCATCTGACCGGCTACGAGGTGTCCATCGACGACCTGCGTGCCTTCCGGCAGCTCCACTCGCCCACCGCCGGCCACCCCGAATACGGCGAGTGCCCGGGCGTCGAGACCACCACCGGGCCCCTCGGCCAGGGCTTTGCCAATGCCGTGGGCATGGCCCTCGCCGAGAAGCTGCTGGCGGAGCGCTTCAATCGGGACGGCCTGGCGGTGGTGGATCACCGGACCTGGGTCATCGCCGGCGACGGCTGTCTGATGGAGGGCGTCTCGCACGAGGCGGCGTCGCTGGCAGGTACCCTGAATCTCGGCAAGCTGATCTGCATCTACGACGACAACGGCATCTCCATCGACGGCGAGGTGGAAGCCTGGTTCAGCGAGGACGTGCCGGCCCGGTTCGAGGCCTACGGCTGGCGGGTGATCCGTGACGTCGACGGCCACGACGGCGAGGCGGTGCGGCAGGCGCTGCTGGACGCCAGCGCCCGGGAGGAGCGGCCGACCCTGGTCTGCACCAAGACCGTCATCGGCCGCGGCGCGCCCAACAAACAGGGCACCGCCGACGTGCACGGCGCCGCGCTCGGCGCGGACGAGGTCGCGGCGGCGCGCAAGGCTCTGAACTGGGGGTCGGGACCGTTCGAGATCCCCGAGCATCTGTATCAGGAATGGGACGGTCGAGCGCGGGGCGGCGCCCTGCAGCGAGACTGGGAAGGACTGTTCGACCGCTACCGGGCCAGCTACCCGGAGTTGGCGGCGGAGCTGACGCGAAGACTGGCGGGTGAGCTGCCGGCGGGCTGGGCGGAGCCGCTGCGGGCGCTGGCTCGGGATGCCCAGGACGCCATGGAGCCACTGGAGACGCGGAAATCGTCCCAGCGCTGCCTGGGAGCCCTGGCCGAGACGCTGCCGGAGCTGTTCGGCGGCTCCGCGGACCTCACCGGCTCCAACGGCACCCGCTGGCGGGATGCCCCGGACAGCCAGTACCTGAGCTTCGGCGTGCGCGAGTTCGGCATGACGGCCATCGCCAACGGCATGGTCCTGCACGGCGGCCTGCGGCCCTTCGTCGGCACCTTCCTCGTGTTCATGGAGTACGCGCGCAACGCGGTGCGGCTGGCGGCGCTGATGAAGATCCCCAACATCTTCGTCTACACCCACGACTCGGTCGCCCTGGGCGAGGACGGGCCGACCCACCAGCCGGTCGAGCAGCTCACCAACCTGCGTACAACCCCCGGACTCGCGGTGTGGCGCCCCTGCGACACCGTGGAGAGCGCGGTGGCCTGGGAGGCGGCCATGGCCAGCCGCCACGCGCCGACCGCGCTGGTCTTCACCCGCCAGAAAACCGCTGCCCAGCCCCGTGATCCGGACACCGTGGCGGCGATTGCCCGGGGTGGCTACGTGCTGCGCCCGGAGCGCCGCGCGGGCAGTCCGGACGCCGTGCTCATCGCCACCGGATCCGAGGTAGGTCTGGCCGTGGAAGCCGCCGAGCGGCTCGCCGAGGACGACGTCGACGTGCGGGTGGTCTCCATGCCCTCGACGGACGTGTTCCTTGCCCAGGACCGCGACTACCGGGATCGGGTGCTGCCGCCGGCGCTGCGGGCGCGGGTGGCCGTGGAGGCGGGGCAGCGCGACTACTGGTATCGGTTCGTCGGTCTCGACGGCGCGGTGATTGGCATCGACCGGTTCGGCCTGTCGGCGCCGGGGCAGCTGGCGATGGAAGCGCTCGGCATGACGGTGGAAAACGTGATCGCCGCCGTGCGGGGGACCCTGGCGGCGCAGTCGGGAGGCAACTGATGGTGGCTCGACGGCAACCGCGCAAGGCTATGGCCGATCTGGATCTCAAGGGCAAGCGGGTGCTGATCCGCGAAGATCTCAACGTGCCCGTGAAGGACGGCGAGGTCTCCAGCGACGCCCGCATCCGCGCCGCGCTGCCCACCCTGCAGGCGGCGCTGGATGCCGGCGCCGCGGTGACGGTGATGTCGCACCTGGGCCGACCCGAGGAAGGCAAGTTCGACGAGCAGTTTTCCCTGGCGCCGGTAGCCGCGCGCCTGAGCGAGCTGCTGCAACGCCCGGTGCCGCTGATCCGCGACTGGCGCGGCAGCGGCAGCGGCGTCCGGCCCGGTGAGATCGCGCTGCTCGAGAACGTGCGTTTCCTGGAGGGTGAGGCCGAGGACGCTGACGCGCTGGCGCAACAGCTGGCGGCGCTCTGCGATGTGTTCGTCATGGACGCGTTCGCCACCGCGCATCGTGCCCAGGCCTCCACCCATGGGGTGGCGAAGTTCGCGCCGGTGGCCTGTGCGGGTCCTTTGCTGGCGGCAGAACTGGACGCCCTGGAGAAAGCCCTGGCGGAACCGCGGCGGCCGCTGGTGGCCATCGTCGGCGGCGCCAAGGTGTCGACCAAGCTCGAGGTGCTGGATGCGCTCGCCGACGTGGCCGATCAGATCATCGTCGGCGGCGGGATCGCGAACACGTTCATCGCGGCCGCCGGCCACGAGGTCGGCAAGTCGCTCTGCGAGCCGGACCTGCTCGAGGCGGCGAAGCGGATCGCCGCGAAGGTGGAGGTGCCGCTGCCGGTGGACGTGATGGTGGGCAAGCGCTTCGATGAGGCGGAGCCTGCGGTCCTGAAGCCGCTCGACCAGGTCGGCGCGGAGGACATGATCCTGGATGTCGGGCCGGAAACCGCCCGCAGCTGGGCCGCGGGGCTGGGACGCGCCGGGACCATTCTCTGGAACGGACCCGTCGGCGTGTTCGAGTTCGACCAGTTCGGTGAGGGCACCCGGGTGCTCGCGGAAGCCATCGCTGCCAGCGGCGCGTTCTCCATCGCCGGTGGCGGCGACACCCTCGCGGCCATCGACAAGTACGCGGTGGCGGACGGGATCTCCTACATCTCCACCGGCGGCGGCGCGTTTCTCGAGTTCGTGGAAGGCAAGACCCTGCCCGCAGTCGCGGTGCTGGCGAGTCGGGCCGAGCGCTAGCGCCGTGCCCGCGCGGCAGGCATCGGGGCCTTGAGCACCGGGGCTGACTTCGATGCGGACGCCCTGCGCGCCGGGCTCAAGCCGCTGGTTCCGGGCGCCCCGGTCATTCTGACGCCGGAAGAAGACGCCTACCTGCGCCACTACGGCATTCACTTTCGCGAGGAGTTTCCCGGCATCGCCCACCACTTCGGTGCCGTCGAGTCGGACCGGCACCGGATCGCCGCCCATCTCTGGCTGCCGGCAGAACCGCGCGGGACGGCGGTGGTGATTCACGGCTACTACGATCACACGGGTCTGTACGGTCACCTCATCCGCCATCTCATCGACGGCGGCTACGCGGTGGTATCGTTCGATCTGCCGGGGCACGGCCTGTCCAGCGGCGTCCCGGCAACGATCGAGAGCTTCGATCACTACGTGGATGCCTTCGAGGCCTGCATGCGGGCGCTGGAGGCGCACATCCCGTGGCCCTGGTTTCTGTTCGGGCAGAGCACCGGCGGCGCCATCGCCATGGAGTGGCTGCTCGGTCGCGGCCACTCCCGGGCGAGTTCACCGTTCGCCCGGGTGGTGCTGCTGGCGCCCCTGGTACGCCCCCATCGCTGGCCGCTGACCCGGGTTGTCTACGAGGTGGCCCGACGGTTCGTGTCGGCACGACCGCGGACGTTCACGAACAACGCCGAGAACCCGGAGTTCATCGCCTTTCTCCGCGACCGCGATCCCCTCCAGGCGCGCACCCTGCCGGTTCGCTGGGTCACCGCCATGGTGGAGTGGCGCCGGCGCTTCGAGGCTTACCCGGCGACCGACATCGCGCCGCTGGTGATCCAGGGCCAGGCGGACACCACGGTCGACTGGCGCTACAACATGGCGGTGATCGGGCGGCTGTTCGAGCCGCGCGTCTTCTTTGTGCCCGAGGCACGCCATCATCTGGTCAACGAGTCCGCCGAGATCCGCCGGCAGATCTTCCAGGCCATCGACGGCGAGCTGGCGGCGGCGCTCGACTCCCCGGCTGGTCGAGCTCGTCGGGACTAGAACAGCACCCGGACCTTGACGGCCGCCGGGATGCTCCGCAGCGCGTCGAGCACCGGCGGGGAGTAGTCCGCTTCGATGTCCACCACCACGTAGCCGATGGTCCCCCGGGTCTGCAGGTACTGGCCGGCAACGTTCACCTGGTGTTCCGAGAGCACCTGGTTGATCGCCGACATCACCCCCGGCACGTTCTCGTGGATGTGCAGCAGCCGGTGCTGACCCGGATGCTCCGGCAGCGCCACCTCGGGGAAGTTGACGGCCGACAGGGTGGAGCCGTTGTCGCTGTAGCGGATCAGCTTGTCCGCCACCTCGAGGCCGATGTTCTCCTGAGCCTCCTGGGTGCTGCCGCCGATGTGCGGGGTGAGGAGCACGTTGGCGAGCCCCTTCAGCGGCGACTCGAAGGGCTCGTCGTTGGACTTCGGCTCGCTCGGAAACACGTCGATGGCGGCGCCGAGCAGCGCCCCGGAGCGCAGCCGACCGGCCAGCGCCTCGAGGTCGATGACGTTGCCGCGGGAAGCATTGATCAGAACCGCTTCCGCTTTCATCGCGGCAAGCGCCCTGGCGTCGATCATGTTGCGGGTCTGCGGGGTTGCCGGCACGTGCAGCGTGACGATGTCGGCAATACCCAGCAGCTCCTCCAGGCTGTCCAGCTGTCGTGCGTTGCCCATGTTGAGCTTCTTCACCACGTCGTAGAACACCACGTGCATGCCGAGGCCTTCGGCGAGCACCCCGAGCTGGGCGCCGATGTTGCCGTAGCCGATCACGCCCAGGGTCTTGCCGCGCACCTCGAACGACGAGCGCGCGGACTTGGTCCAGATCCCCTGGTGCATGCGCGTGCTCTTCTCGGGAACGCCGCGCAGCAGCAGGATCGCTTCCGCCAGCACCAGCTCGGCGACGCTGCGGGTATTCGAGAAAGGCGCGTTGAACACGGGCACTCCGGCTCGGGCCGCCGCGTCGAGATCCACCTGGTTGGTGCCGATGCAGAAGCAGCCCACCGCGATCAGGCGCCTGGCAGCAGCCAGCGCCTCGGCATCGAGTTGGGTCCGGGAACGGATACCGAGCATGTGCACGTCTGCCAGCGCCCGGGCGAGATCTTCGCCCTGAAGGGCTTCGCCCAGCGCGGTCACGTTGTGGTACCCGGCGGCATGCAGGCTGGCCGTGGCCGACGGGTGCACACCTTCCAGCAGCAGGATCCTGATCCGCTCCTTGTCGAACGAGGTGGTGCGCACGGTCTCCGGGTCGCCTGGCGAAAGGGCGCATATACTAGCAGGCCCTTTGCCACCCACCGCTGAGAATGTCCCACGTGCTCGATGAAACGCTTTCACCCGGTCAGGTACGCCGGGATGCTGACAGTCTGGCTGCCTGGGGCTGCGACTGGACCCGGAGCTTCAAGGTGGATCCCGGTGCCATCGTGTTCCCGGAATCCGTGGACGACGTGGTCGACCTGGTCCGCGTCGCCAATGAGCAGGGCCTGGCGCTCGTCCCTTCCGGCGGGCGCACCGGGTTGTCCGGGGGTGCGGTGGCCGGTAACGGCGAGATCGTGGTGTCCTTCGACCGGATGAACCGGATTCTCGAATTCGAGCCAGCCGACCGCCTGGTGACCTGCCAGCCCGGCGTGGTGACCCAGACACTGCAGGAATATGCCGGCGAGCGCGGTCTCTGCTATCCGGTGGAT
>JBFISC010000125.1:0-10851 GCA_041608775.1 Pseudomonadales bacterium
CGGTAGGGCCGGATCAATTCGGTAGGGCCGGATCAATCCGGTAGGGCCGGATCAATCCGGTAGGGCCGGATCAATCCGGTAGGGCCGGATCAATCCGCTCAAGGCCGCATGAACATGTAGTCTTCGTCGCCCTGGGAGTTGTCGAGCTGGTATTGCAGGATCGCGCGCAGGTCGTCCGGCCCCTTCAGCTCCCGATAGCGCTCGGCCAGGGTCGCCAGCAGAGCGCGCAGCAGGGTCTCCGCGTCCACGCCGCCGGCCGCGGCCTCGGATTCGGCGGCAGCCAGGTGCTCCCTGGCAATGCTGTAGGCGCTCATGTCAGACGGTACCTCCGCGGGAAGATGGTCAAACGGCTTCGGCGTCGATCAACGCCTGCAGCTCGGCCTCGCTCAAGCCGAACAGCCCGCAATATATCTCCCGGTTGTCGGCCCCCAAATACGGGACTTCCGAAAGCGCCGGGAGCTCGCGATCGACGAACCGCAGCGGCGAGTGACACAGAGCAATGCGGCCGAGCGTCGGGTGCTGCACCCACTCAAGGGTGCCCCGCGCATGCAGCTGCGGATCGTTCACGACTTCCTCCAGCGATTTCACCGGGGCGCAGATGACGTCGTGTTCCTGGGCAATGCGGAACACCTCGGCCTTCGGCAGAGACGAGGTCCAGCCTTCCACCTCCGCGTCGAGCGCTTCCATGTTGCGCGCCCGGCTGGGCATGTCGGCAAACTCGTCGCGATCCAGCAGCTCCGGCCGGTCCATCGCGGCCACCAGATTCCGCCAGTGGCCCTCGCGAATGCAGATGATGGCCACATGACCATCCGCGGCACGGTAGACGTTGTAGGGTGCTGCTGACAGGGCCGCATGGCGGTTGCCGGTCCGCGGCGGCTGCCGGCCTGCGAAAAAGTACGCACCGAGCGCGGTGCTGAGCGCCGGGAACAGGCAATCCTGCATCGACAGGTCGATGAGGCAGCCGGCACCGTCCACCCCGCGCCGGTAGAGCGCCGCGACGATGGCGCCGAACAGATGCACGCCGCCCATGAAATCCGCCAGCGCCGGGCCGGCCTTGGTCGGCGGATCGCCGTCCGCCCCGGTGATGCTCATCACCCCGGTGATGGCCTGCAGGGTGATGTCCATCCCGAGGTAGTCGCGATAGGGCCCGCTGGCACCGAAGCCGGTGCTGGCGGCATAGATCAGCCGCGGATTCTCTGCACGCAGCGCATTGCCGCCGACCCCGTAACGGGCCATGGTGCCCGGCGAGAAGTTCTCCAGCACCACGTCCACCTGGCGCGCCAACCGGCGCAGCAGCGACTGCCCGGCGGGCGACTTGAGGTTAAGGGTGATGCACGCCTTGCCGCTGTTCAGCAGCGCGAACGGGTAGCTGGCCGCGGTGGTGTCGGCGCGGCCGCGCAGCGTCTCCCCCATGGGCGACTCGACCTTGATCACCCGGGCACCGGCCTGGGCCAGAAGAAATCCGCAGTAGGGGCCGTTGTAGACCTGACCGAAGTCGAGGACCGTGACGCCGTCGAGGGGCAGCGCGGTCACGGCCCGGCACCAGTCGAACCCGGGCATTCGCGCCCACGGAAAAAAAACCGGGGCCTGGTGGGCAGACCCCGGCAGTCTGGGAACGGGACCCAATCGGGTCCCGAGGCTCGTGTGGGGTACACACAAATGATGGATGCGCGAACCGCCGGTTCGGTCGCAGCGCAACCGGCGATTGTTCGACAAGCTGTCACCTGCCCGACCTCAGGCTCGCAGCAACCGCCCGGGCGTCGCGCCGCTGTGATCGTTGTCGGTGAGCAGCACCTGACCGTTGACGATGCTGTGCCGCATGCCCACGGCGGTCTGCTTCAGCCGCTTGGCGCCCGCGGGCAGGTCGTGCACGACCTCCGGCAATCGCCCGCCGACCGTGTCCGGATCGAACACCACCAGATCGGCGGCCAGCCCGGTGCGGATCAGGCCACGATCGTGCAGGCCCCAGACCGTGGCGGTGTCGTAGGTGATCCGGCGCACCGCCTGCTCCAGGGTGAAAGCCTGCTTCTCCCGCACCCAGTAGGCCAGCAGATGGGTCTGCAGCGAGCTGTCCATGATCTGCGCGACGTGCGCCCCCGAGTCTGAGAACGTCACCAGCGAGCGCGGATGACGCATCATCTCCAGCACGTGCTCCTGGTTCTCGTTGGCGATGGGCTGGCGGAAGTAGATCTTGAAATCGTGCTCGAGCGCCAGATCGATCATCAGCTCCACCGGGTGCACGCCGCGTTCGGCGGCGAGATCGGCCATGCTCGGCTGCTCGTAGCTCATGTCGGCCATGGGATACACCCAGTCCCAGTTCGGCGGCCGGGCTTCAGCGCCCACGACCCGCGGGCCGCTGTACTCGCGGCTCGCCACTTCCACCAGCTTCGCCTTCAGCGCGGGATCGCGGAGCCTCGCCTTCTGTTCCTCCAGCGGCAGGGCACGCAGGTCGCGCCAGACCTCCCACTTGTCGAACGGCGTGTGGGCCTCGAAGGAGAGCAGCACGTTCAGCGCCCGGCTGTGCACCTGGACGAACATGCGCCCGCCGGCATCCGCGGTCTCGTCCAGCAGGTCGAAGTAGGGACGCCACAGCTCCGGGGCGGCGCGCACGCTGAACATGCCCCAGGTCTGCGTCACGCCGGACTCCACGGCGAGGTCCCGCAGCCGGTCGAGATATTCCCGGGTGCGCTCCGGATCCCGCCCCGGCGCCTCGCCGGCGAGCTCGAACACCCCTTTGCCGGTTTCCCCGACCGCGTTGACGATGGCCCGCACCTCGTCCCACCCCGCTAACCGGCTCGCCACCGGCCGATCGTCGGCGGTGAGATGATTGAAGGTCCGGGAGGTGGAAAAACCGATGGCACCCGCGTGCATGGCTTCCTTGACCAGAGCGCACATCCGGGCGACGTCGTCCTCGCCCGCTTTCTCGGAAAAGGCGCGCTCGCCCATAACGTAGGTGCGCAGCGCCGAATGGCCGATGTAACCGGCGTAGTTGATGCCCTTCGGCAGCGCGTCCACGGCGTCCAGGAACTCGGGGAACGTCTCCCAGCTCCAGCGGATGCCTTCGAGCATGGCCTCGCGGGAAAGGTCCTCCGCGCGCTCCAGGTTGCGGAACACCAGGTCCGCTTCCGCCGCTTTGCAGGGGGCCAGGGTGAAGCCGCAGTTACCCATCACCGCCGTGGTGACCCCGTGATAGCAGGAGCAGGAGCCGAGCGGATCCCAGAACACCTGCGCGTCCATATGGGTATGACCGTCGACGAAACCGGGCGCCACCACCAGGCCCTCAGCGTCGATGGTGCGGGCCGCGCGCTCCGTAACGCGACCGATGGACACGATGCGGCCGTCGCGGACCCCGACGTCGGCCCGGTAGCGGGCGCCGCCCGAGCCATCGACCACCGTGCCGTTGCTGATCAGCAGATCCAGTGCCATGGTTCTCTTCCTCCGTACCCCCGGCGCCCCCGCGCGCCCGAACACCCGGAAGTGTACGCCCGACGTCTCAATCGCGCACGAAGACGTTCTTGTCCCGGTCTTTGTGAACCCGGTCCGCAGCGAATATCTGACCGTTCATGACGATGTAGACCCCGGCGGGGAGTGCCTGCACGGCAGCAAACGCCATGCCGACGTTGAACACGGCGTCGGTCTGCGCGAACCGGGCCGGCGACAGGGAACCGGTGAGCACGATGGTGCGACCCGGGATGCCGGCGAGCGCCCGGGCGGTGAGCGTCATCGTGTCGGTTCCGTGAGTCACCACGACGCGCTGTTCCGGCCGTGCTTCGATGCGCTCGCGGATCCTGGCGCGGTCGGCATCGTCGATCTCCAGGCTGTCCTTGCGCAGCACGCCGAGCAGCTCGAAGGGCAGCCGCACCTGGGCCTGGCGCAGCAGGTCGCCGACAACGGACTCCCCCACCTCGTAGTTGCTCTTGGCATCGAAATAGACCTTGTCGATGGTACCGCCCGTGGTGACCACGAGGACGGGCTGGGGATCGCTGTCGGACCAGGTCGGCTGCACGCTTCGGCTCCGGAAGGTCGGGGCGCCATGATAGCGACGCACCCGTCGGCGCCCAACCGCTCGGCCCCGGCCGCCCGCAGCTGGCTGGCCGCAGCTAGCTGGCCGCAGCTAGCTGGCCGCGTGCGAGGCGATTGGGGTATGTTGCCGTGAGGTGACAGAGGGTTGTAACCAACCATGTGCATGCGACGCGGAAACCCGAATCGGGGCGCGGCTGCTCTGCTGGTGCTGGCCGCCAACGCCGCGGCAGCCGGCACGCCGGTGCCCTATCAGCCCACCGCCAGCGACCAGCTGCCGCCGGCCATCATCGGCGAGGCGCCGGAGCTCCGGGGCGAGCCGGTGAGCTACCACCCGGCGAATCCCGCCGCCCGCGGCTATCTCGCGCTGCCGGCCGGCGAGGATCCGCACCCGGCCGTCATCCTGATTCACGAGTGGAACGGCCTGGTCGATCGCATCCGGGAAACGGCGGACAGCTTCGCGGCGGAAGGCTACGTGGCCCTGGCCGCGGATCTGTACAGCGGACGCACCGGCAGCAGCCGCGAGGAGAACATGGCTCTGGTGCAGGAGACCCTGGCCCAACCCGAGCAGATCATCGCCAACCTGGAAGCCGCCGTGCGTTTTCTCGAAGATCGCGGCGACACCACCGGCAGGGTGGCCGCCATCGGCTGGTGCTACGGCGGCGGCGTGGCGCTGTCCTTCGCGCTGGGGAGCGACGCCCACGACGGCACTGCCATCTTCTACGGCCGCCTGCTGGATGACCCCGAGCAGATGAAGCACATCCATCATGAGGTCTACGGCACCTTCGCCCGCAACGACGCCGGCATCCCGCCGGCGCAGGTGCAGGCCTTCGTCACGGCGCTGCGGGCCGCCGGCATCGAGAACGACGTGCACATCTATGATCATGTCAACCACGGCTTCTGGCTGCACGTGGATCGCAACCCGGAGGTAAACACCGGACCTGCGCTGGACGCCTGGCAGCGGCTCAAGGCATACCTCTCGCGAACCCTCGGCGGTTGATGCGCCTGCGTTATCAGGTCCATTCAGGACGAGGCCCGCACCTGCTGCTGGTGCACGGATTCCTCACCGGCCCAAGCCAGTGGCAGGCCAACCTGCCGGACCTGGCCGGGTTCTGCACCCCGGTGACCGTATCGCTCTGGGGCCATGCAGGCGCGCCGAGCCCGGCCGATCCCGACGCCTACCACCCCAACGCCTACGTGGCCGGCTTCGAATCCATCCGTCGCGAGCTCGGCGCCGAACGCTGGTTTCTGCTGGGTTACTCGCTCGGTGCGGCCCTCACCCTGCGCTATGCCTTCGCCCACCCGGACCGGGTGCTGGGCCATGTCTTCACCAACTCCACCTCGGCGCTGGCGGACGCGACCCAGCAGCAGCGCTGGCGCGATGACGCGGCGGCGAGCGCGGCGCGGATCCGCCAGGGCGGACGGCGGGCGATGGAACGGGTTCCGGTCCATCCGCGGCACGCGCGGCGCCTGCCGCCGGACGTGTACCAGGCCCTCTGCGCGGACGCGGCGCGCCACGATCCGGAGGGGATTGCCGGAACCCTGGAGCACACCACGCCGAACGCATCGGTGCGCGACCGGCTGGCGGAGAACGCGCGCCCGGCCCAGCTCATCTGCGGCACCCGAGAACGCCGCTTCCGGCCCCACCGGGAGCATGCCGCCGCCGTCATGCCGCACCTGCAGATCGCCGATCTCGATGCCGGGCACGGCGTGAACATGGAATCGCCGGCGGCCTTCGACGCGGCCGTCGCCGCGTTCCTCGAATCATGCCCCACATCGTAGATCAGCTCATCGAGGAGCGGGCGGAGCGGTTACGCCGCCGGCCCTGGCTGTGGCGCTCGATCCGCCCGGTGATCTACCCCCTGCTCGGCTACCACCGGGCGATTCACATGGCGGACGCCATCCGGCCCCTGCCCGGCCTGGAGGCTCTCGACTACCTGAGCGGGATCCTGGAGCTCGACGTGCAGGTCAGCGGTCTGGAGCACGTGCCGCGACAGGGTCTGGCCGTCGTCACGCCCAACCACCCGTCCGGGATCGCCGACGGCATCGCCGTGTTCGAAGCGCTGCGCCAGATCCGCGAGGACATCAGCATCTTCGCCAACCGCGACGCGATCCGGGTCTCACCGGGGCTGGCCGACGTCGTGGTGCCGGTGGAGTGGATGGAGACCCGGCGGGACCACGCCCGCGGCAGGGAGACCGTGCGCGGCATGGTCGAGGCCTTCCGGGCGAAGCGGCTGATCGTGATCTTCCCCTCCGGACGTCTCGCCCGGCCGACCCTGCAGGGACTGGTGGAACGGGAATGGCTGCCCACCGCGCTGAACCTGGCCGGCAGGTACGAAGCCCCGGTGCTGCCCATGCACATCGAAGGCCGCAACTCGTGGCTCTACTACCTGTTCTACGCCGTTCACCACGAGCTGCGTGACATGACCCTGTTCCGGGAACTGCTGAACAAGAAGGGTCGGACCTATCGGCTCCGCATCGGCGATCCGTTTCTACCCGGCGGTGACGCGAGGATTCTGACGCCGGCCTTGCGCCGGTTCGTCACCGAGCGCCTGCCGGCCGGCATGAGCCGGTTCAATCCCGACGAAACGGCCTGACCGGCTTCGGCGCGACGTCGGCGCAGCTCTTCAGCACCTGGACGGGCTCCTGGTCACGCCGCACCCTCACCTCGATGGACCCTGCTGGTCCTTCAAAGCGCACGGTGGTGACCGCCGCATCCCGGACGACGTCGGTCACCTGCAGATCCGATCGGCCGCTGAGCGCCTCCGCCGCCTGGACGTCGGGCTCCAGCCAGCTGCGCCCCCGCAGCACCTCGAAGTCGAGGTCTCCAGACTCCACCCGGGCGACGAAATCGTCCAGGCGCGCTTCCGTCACCCGCCCGTAAAGCCCGCCCTGAGGCAACACCAGCACGTTGGGCGCAAAGCGGTGCCCGCCGAGGTGGGTGACCTGCCAGGCCCGCGCGCCGACCCGTTCCCGCAGCGCTGCGTAAACCGGCAGGCCGAAGCGGGCGCAGCAGACGTCCCGCTGGCCGTTGGTGCAGACGAAGTACTGCGGTTCAGCCACACCGCCTTCCCTGGCGCCAGGCGCAGCGGGAGCAGCCAGCACCTCGGTCAGCTTCAGGGATTCGAGGAAGTCGTATCCCGGCCCGGAGAAATGGCGCAGTCGATCCGGCGTGCCGACGAACAGCGACACCTCGTCCCGATCGAGCTCCGGCCGCCGGATCAGCTGCGGTCGGGCCTTGACCCCGGCCCGGTCCAGGGCCGCCAGATTGTCTTCGAGCCAGCGGCGCGTATCCGGCCCGAGGCTGCCCTGCTCGATCGCCCGAGCCTTCCAGGCGGGCTTGTACTCCAGCAGCAGCCAGGCGTCCACGCGATCGGCGGTGCCGATCAGAGGTTCGTCGAGATTCTGCTCGCTGCAGTAAATGCGGTCTGACACGGCGCGCTGGTTGTACCGGGGTAAAGCTGGCGCTAGCTTAGCACTCACACCCGGGGGCGACAGGGGGCCCGCCATGGGACCGACCAGAGAGCTGGCACGACGCATCTGTGAGAGCGACGCCGACGCGTTGTCCGCCGAGGCAGCCACGGTGGCAAGCCAGGCGCTGCTCGATTTCATCGGGGTCGCCCTGGCCGGTGCCGACGAGCCGCTCGCCCGCATCCTCCAGGAGCAGATCGGCGAGGAGGGCGGCAACCCCCAGGCGCTGGTGCTGGGTACCCCGCTGCGCGCCAGCGTGCGCCAGGCGGCGCTGGCAAACGGCGCTGCCGGTCACGCTCACGACTACGACGACGTGCACGACGCCATGATCGGTCACCCCACGGTGCCGGTGGCGCCGGTAGTGCTCGCCATGGGCGAACATCTCGGCAGCTCCGGTGGCGATCTGCTGGCCGCCTTCTGTGCGGGGGTCGACACGGAGTGCATCCTCGGCCGCTACGCCGGCGCCTCGCACTACGCCCGCGGCTGGCACGCCACCGCCACGCTGGGCACCTTCGGCGCCGCCGCGGCGGCCGCACGCCTGCTTCGCCTGGACGAGGACCGAACGGCCATGGCGCTGGGCATCGCCGGCACCCAGGCCGCGGGACTGAAGAGCCAGTTCGGCACCATGTGCAAGCCGCTGCATGCCGGACATGCCGCGGCAACGGGCGCGGAGGCCGCGCTGCTGGCAGCGCGCGGATTCACCAGCCGCACCGACATCCTCGAGACCCATCAGGGATTCATGTCCACCCAATCGGAGGAGCCGTCGCTGGATCGCTTCTACGCGGCCCTGGCCACCGCGGAGTTCGTGCCGGACATCTGCTTCAAGTACCACGCCGCCTGCTACCTGACCCACTCCGCTATCGAGGCCGCCCTGCAGCTGCGGCGCAGCCATGGGCTGACCCCGAAGCAGATCGACGCCGTGGAGGTGTGGGTCAACCCGGGCCACTTCGACGTCTGCAACATCCCCGCGCCCACTACCGGTCTGGAAGCAAAGTTCAGCCTGCGCTTCACCCTGGCGATGGCGCTGGCCGGCGAGGACACCGCCAGCATCCGCCTGTACACCGATGCGCTCACCCGCCGCGGCGACCTGGTCGCGCTGCGCGACCGGGTGCGGGTCCTCGCTCACGACAAGCCGCGACCCGAAACCCGGGTGCGCATTACCCTCCGCGACGGCGAGACCGTAACCGCCGAGGCCAACGTAGCAATTCCGGTCACCGACCTCGACAGCCAGTGGCAACGCCTCGGCGAGAAGTTCCACACCCTCGCGGCCCCGCTGCTCGGGCACGAACCCGCCGAGGCGGTGGAGGACGCCTGCCGGCATCTGCTGGACGCCGCCGACCTCGGCGATCTGTGCCAGCGCCTCGGCGGCGACAGTCCGAAGCCGCGCCGCCGGAGGAAATCGTGAGCGGCCGCGCCAGCGAGACCGGCGCCGACGATTTCCGCAGCCGGGCCGTCAGTCGAACCAAAGGTAACCGGTTCGAGGACATGACCGACGGGCGGGTGTTCGAGCACCACTGGGGCCGCACCATCACCGACGGCGACAACGCCGCCTTCACCACCCAGACGCTGTCGTTCTGTCCGCTGTATTTTAACGAGCCCTACGCCCGCTCCATGGGGCACCCGCGCACCCTGGTGAACCCGCTGCTGGTGTTCAACACGGTGTTCGGCCTGTCCGTGGAAGATCTTTCCGAAGGGGGCGGTCCGTTCCTCGGCGTGGACGGGTGCGAGTTCCTGCAGCCCGTGTACGTGGGCGATACGCTCACCGCCCGCAGCACCGTCAAGATCTCGCGGGACTCCAAGGGCCAGCCGGATTTCGGCATCGTCACCTGGCACACCGAAGGCTTCAACCAGCACGGCGACAAGGTGGTGGAGTTCCACCGCACGAACCTCGTGCGTAAACGCCATCCGGGTGGGAAGTGACGGCCATGGCGCTCACCGGCAGCGACAACTACTTCGAGGACTTCGCACCGGGGCAGGTGTTCCGCCACGCCCGCGGCAAGACCATGTGCGAGCAGGACAACGTCGGCATCACCCTGCAGGTGCTGAACACCGCCGAAGCCCATTTCAACGAAGACCTCATGCAGAGAAATGCGATGGGGCGTGAGGGCTGGAACCGGCGGGTACAGTTCGGGGGTGTGACCATCGCTATGGTGATCGGTATGACGATGCAGGACACCGGAGAAAACGCTGTGCGCGAGCTGTCTCTGGACCGGATTCGGCTGAAGGCGCCGGTGTTCCACGGCGACACGCTCTACGCGTTCACCGAGGTTCTCGCCGTCGAGCCGGGGGCGCAGGCGGAGGCCGGCATCGTCACCTTCAAGCATTACGGGGTGAATCAGAAGGACGCCGTGGTGTTCGAGGGAGAGCGCCGGGTGCTAATCAAACGCAAGAGCCACTACCTGAAAGACGGAAACGAATAATGACCGGACAACCGAACCCCGCCGGGCGCGTCCGCCGGGCGCGCCGCTGCCAGCTCTCGGTGCCGGGCAGCTCCGAGAAGATGCTCGGCAAAGCCGCCGGCCTGACCGTGGACCACGTGTTCCTCGACCTTGAGGACGCGGTCGCCCCCAGCGCCAAGGCAGACGCCCGGGGCAAGATAGTCGCCGCGCTGAATGGCTTGACGTGGCAGCCGAAGACCCTGTGCGTGCGCATCAACGACGTGGACACGCCCTGGTGCCACGACGACATCATCGAGGTGGTGACCGGCGCCGGCGACAAGCTGGACACCATCATGCTGACCAAGGCGAAGCGTCCCGAGGACGTGGTGTTCGTGCACCTGCTGCTCGATCAGCTGGAAGCGAAGCTCGGCCTCGAGCGCCGCATCGGCATCGAGTGCCTGATCGAGGAAGTGGAAGGCATGATGCACGTGGATGAGATCGCCGCCTGCTCCGACCGCCTCGAGTGCCTGATCTTCGGCATGGGCGACTACTCGGCCAGCCAGCAGATGCAGCTGGGCTACGTCGGCGCATCCGGCACCTACCCACCGGACGTCTGGCACTACCCGCGCTACAAGATGACCATCGCCTGTCACGCGAACGGCATCGACCCGGTGGACGGCCCGTACGCCAATTTCCGAAATCCGGAGGGTTACAACAAAGAGGCCGAGCGCGCCTACGTTCTCGGTATGGTGGGCAAATGGGCGATCCATCCGAGCCAGGTCGAGCTCGCCAATGCGGTTTTCACGCCGGATCCAGCCGCCGTCGCCGACGCCCGCAAGCAGAAGGCTGCGTACGAAGAGGCGCTGGCTCAGGGCCTCGGCGCCATCAACGTCGACGGGGTCATGGTGGACGCGGCCAGCATCCGCATCGTCCAGAACCTCATCGACCGCGCCGACCTGATCGAAGGTGCCGGGCATTAGCC
>JBFISC010000126.1:0-10782 GCA_041608775.1 Pseudomonadales bacterium
CGCAGGAGAACTGCCCTAGCCTTCCGGACTCCTAGTCCGGAAGGCCCGCAGTTCGGCGCAGGAGAACTGCCCTAGCCTTCCGGACTCCTAGTCCGGAAGGCCGAGTACCCGCTTCGCGATGACGTTGAGCTGCACCTCACTGGTTCCGCCTTCGATGGAGTTCGCCTTCGACCGCAGCCACTGGCGGGTGGTGCCGATTTCCCGGTCGCTGAAGCCCGCGCCTTCCCAGCCCACCGCCCGGGTGCCCATGATCTCCAGCAGCAGCTCGAACTTGCGCTTGTTCTGCTCGGAGCCGTAGTACTTGAACAGGCTCGCCAGGTTGCCGTCGCTCTGCCCGGCCTTGGCCTCGTCGGCGGCGCGGGCCAGGGTGAGCTGGAACGCCCGGTCGTTGATCCGGTGGTCGGCGACCTTGCGGCGCACCACTGGCTCGGCGATGCGTCCATCGTCCTCGCCGAGATACTCCCTGGCGTAATCCTCCACGTTGCGCCCGGCGCCGCCGAGGGCGGACACGCCGCCGATGCCGGAAATCATCTGGCGCTCGTGCTGAAGCAGCCGCTTGGCGATGGTCCAGCCCTTGTTCAGCTCACCGACCAGATTGCCTTTGGGCACGCGCACGTTGTCGAAGAAGGTCTGACAGAAAGGGGACACGCCGCTGATCAGCTGGATCGGCGAGACGCTGACGCCATCCGAGGCCATGTCGAACAGCAGGAAGCTGATGCCTTCGTGCTTCGGCGCGTCGGTGTCCGTGCGCACCAGACAGAAGATCCAGTCGGCCTGATCGGCATACGAGGTCCAGATCTTCGAGCCGTTCACGAGGTAGTAGTCGCCCTTGTCCTCGGCACGGGTCTTCAGGCTCGCCAGGTCGGAGCCGGAGCCGGGCTCGGAGTAGCCCTGACACCAGCGGATCTCCCCGCGGACGATCTTCGGCAGGTGCTCGAGCTTCTGCTCGTGGCTGGCGAACTCCAGCAACGCCGGCCCCAGCATCCAGATGCCGAAGCTCTGCAGCGGCGGACGGGCGTTGATGCGCCGCAGCTCCTGCTGCAGCACCCGATCCTCCTCGTAGGTCAGGCCCCCGCCGCCGTACTCCCTGGGCCAGGTCGGGCAGGTCCAGCCACGCTCCGCCATGCGTTCGAGCCAGACCCGGGAATCCGGGTTGACGAACTTCTCGTTGCGACCGCCCCAGACGGTTTCGGCTTCCGGCATCGGCGTGCGCATGGCCGGCGGGCAGTTGTCCTCCAGCCAGGCGCGCACGTCGTCTCTGAAGTCATCGAGTTCGGGCACTTCGTTACTCCTAAGGCGGGCGAAAGCCGGAAATTGTAGCCCAGCGGTGGGATGATGGTCAGGCCCCGGGACGGCAGCTATAGTGGCCGGTCGACAGGGTTCTGGAGTGTCCATGTCCCAGCCGGTGAGCGAACTCGACGCCCGTGATTTCCGCAACGCGCTTGGCCAGTTCTGCACCGGGGTGGTGATCGCCACCGGGTGCGTCGACGGCGAGCCGGCGGGCTTCGCGGCCCAGTCGTTCTCGTCGGTGTCGCTGGATCCGCCGCTGGTGCTGCTGTGTCCGGCTAAGAGCAGCACCAGCTGGCCGAAGCTGCGGGAATCCGGCAGCTTCTGCATCAACATCCTGGCCGCCGACCAGAAGCCGGTGTGCGACGTGTTCGCCCAGTCGGGTATCGACAAGTTCGCGGCGCTGCCCTGGCACGCCGGGGTCACTGGCTCGCCGGTGCTGGAAGGCGTTCTCGCCTACGTGGACTGCGATCTGGAGGCGGAGCACGATGCCGGCGACCACACGGTGGTGCTGGGCCGGGTCCGCGACGTGAAGATCCTCGATCCCGAGAAAACGCCGCTGCTGTTCTTCCGCGGCGCCTACGGACGTTTTGACATGCTGGAGGGCTGACATGAATCTGCACACCCGCGTCTGCGAGATACTCGAGATCGAGTACCCCATCGTGCTCGCCGGGATGGGCGGCGCCAGCACGCCGGAACTGGCGGCCGCCGTCTCCAACGCCGGTGGTCTTGGTGTCCTCGGCGCCGCCGCCTGCGGCCCGAAGCTGCTGCGCGAGTGGATCCGTCGGACCCGGGAGCTCACCGACAAGCCGTTCGGGGTCGATACGCTGCTGCCGGCGTCGGTGCGTCGCGCCGCCGAGAAGGCGGATGATCCGGGGCCAAAGCCGGCGGATCAGGTGCCCGACATGCAGGCCTTCGCCAAGGCGTTCATGGAGCGCGAAGGTCTGCCGCCCGTGGATCCTGCCGTGCTGCGCCAGCGCCGCGACCCCGGCGAGCCGGCCATCTTCACCAAGGAGTTCTTCGATGCCCAGATGGCGGTGATCATCGAGGAGCGGGTGCCGGTGTACGCCTCCGGGCTCGGCAACCCCGGGCCCTGGATGAACGACTTCCGTGCCATCGGTACCAAGGTGATGGCCGTGGTGGGCGCGGTGCGCCACGCCATTCAGGTGAAGTCCTCGGGGCTCGACATCATCGTCGCTCAGGGCCACGACGGCGGCGGTCACAACTCACCCATCGGCACCATGGCGCTGATTCCCCAGGTCGTGGACGCGGTGGGGGACACGCCGGTGCTCGGTGCCGGCGGCATCGTCGACGGCCGCGGCGTCGCGGCCGCCATGATGCTCGGCGCCCAGGGCGCCTGGATCGGCTCGGCGTTCCTCGCATCGGAGGAGGCGGGCATCCTCGATTTCCAGAAGCAGGCCATCGTCGACGCCACCGAGGAGGGCACCACGGTTTCCCGCGCCGTCACCGGCAAGCCGGCCAGAATCATCCGCAGCAAGTGGACCGACTACTGGGTGCAGGAGGATCGGCAGCCGCTGCCCATGCCGTTCCAGGGCATGGTGGCGGGGCCGGTGATGGCGGCGGCCAACCGCGACGGCCGCGGCGACGTCAACCCCGGGTTTGCCGGACAGGGCATCGGCATGATCAAGGCTGTGCGCCCGGCGCGGGAGATCTTCGCCGACATCGTCCGCGGCGCGGAGGCAGCGCTGTCCCGCTAGCCGGCTGCCCCATTCGACACCTGCGCCGCTGTTTGCCCGGATGCGGCAACTCGGAGGTGGCGGAAGTGCGCCTCAGCGCTTGGCTGCGAGACTTCGATGCGTTCCCGCGTGCGGGCGCGCAAGGTCAGCTCAATCCCGACACCGGCAGCGCAGCACCGTGTATCGGTGCAGCGTCGTCCGAGGCGAGAAACCCGATCACCTTCGCCAGCGCCGCCGGCTTCACCCACTTGTCGAAGTCGGCGTCCGGCATGGCTTCCCGGTTCGGGGGCGTGTCGATGATGGTGGGCAGCACGCAGTTGACGTTGATGCCCTGCTCGCGCAGCTCGGCAGCCATGGCCTCGGTGAGTCTGATCACCACCCCTTTCGAAGCGCTGTAGGCGCCGAGCCGGGCGACGCCGTGGTTGCCCGGCGGCGCGCCGACGTTGACGATCTTGCCGCCGCCGCGCTCGAGCATGCCCGGGACTACGGCCCGGGCCATGTTCAGCACCGTGTGGGCGTTCAGGCCCATCATGTGATTCCAGGTGTCGTCATCGGTCTCGTGCACCGCCTCGCCCATGGCGAAACCGCCGGCGATGTTGGCCAGCACGTCGATGGGACCGACGTCGGCGACGACGGCGGCCACGGCTTCCCGGCATGCGTCCACATCGGTCAGGTCACACTGCCGCGAGTAGTGGGGCCCGTCGATGGCGGCGACGTCGAGGAGTGCCAGCGTCGCACCCGCCGAGGCGAAATGTTCCGTTGCGGCGCGACCCAGGCTGCCGGCCGCGCCGGTAACGACGACGATTCTTCCGCTGTGATCGCTCACGGCGCCAGCGCCTCGAGCGCCTCCCAGTGGAGGTCGCCGAACTGCCCGTTGGGGTTCACCGGCTGGATGCACACGTGGCTGGCTCCGGCGTCGAAGTGCGCCTGGATGCGCGCCTTGATCTGATCGACGCTGCCCCAGGCGAAGGTGGCGTCGATGAACCTGTCGGAGCCGCCGTTCGCGAAATCGTCTTCGTCGAGACCCATGCGCAGCCAGTTGTTCCGGTAGTTCGGCAAACCCGTGTAGATCTTCGCCACCGGCCTGGCCAGCTCCCTGGCCCTGGCGGCATCGGTCTCGAGAATGACCTTCTGCTCGACGCACAGCCACTTGTCCGGACCGAGGATGTCACGGGCCATGGCGGTGTGTTCCGGGGAGGTGAAGTAGGGATGTGCGCCGGCGCAGAGGTCCCGGGACAGCTCCAGCATCTTCGGCCCGAGGGCGGCGATCACCCGCGGTGGTGCCTCGGCCGGGCGGATGCCCGTATACGGGGCGCTGTCCATGCCTTCCAGGTACTTTCGCATGGTCGCGACCGGCGGTCCGTAATCCAGACCGCGCACGCCTTCCACCAGGGGCTTGTGGGAGACGCCCATGCCGAGCAGGAAGCGGTTCCCCGATTGCTCTGCCAGGGTGAGCTGTGCGGCCAGGCTGACCCCGGGCTCGCGGTGGTAGATGTTGGCGATGCCGGTGGCCACCACCAGCCGTTTGGTGTTGGCGAGCAGCCACGACGCGTGCACCAGCGGATGCCTGCCCACGGTCTCCGGGATCCACAGGGCGCCGTAGCCGAGCTGTTCGATCCGCTTAGCTGCCTCGGCCGCCTGAGGCGCGGGCAGGCCGTCGAGAAAGTACCAGACGCCGAGTCTGCCGATGTCCATGGTCTCCTCCTATTTCGCCTGGAAATTGCCGGCGCGGCGCTCGGCCACCGCGCGAATACCCTCCTGGGCGTCTTCCGTGGCCCGCAGCCATTGCTGTTCGGCCAGCTCGTGCTCGGTGGCTTTGGCCACGGCGGTAGCGAGGTCGCCGCGCAGGGTCGCACGCACCGACTTCACGGCCAGCGGCGCGTTCTCGGCGATCTCCCGGGCCAGGGCGGTGGCTTTCTCGCGCAGGCTGGCCTGGTCCGTAAGCACGTCGACCAGGCCCAGGCGGTGCGCTTCCTCGCCGCCGATCCGCCGCCCGGTCAGCAGCATCATGGCGGCTGCCTGTTGACCCACGAGCCGCGGCAGGGTCACCGAGATGCCGAAACCCTGATGGATGCCCAGCTTGACGAAGTTGGCGGCGAACCGGGCTTCCGGACAGGCGACCCGGAAGTCGGGCACCAGCGCCAGCCCAAGACCGCCGCCGATGGCGGCGCCCTGGATGGCGCCGACCACGGGCTTGCTGTTGGCGAACAGGCGCGCGGCCTCGCGATAGAGAATTCCGGTAGTGTTGCGGAAGCCTTCCTCGGTAAAATCCCGACTTCCGGAATCGTCGTCGCGGCCACTGCCGAAATTGGCACCGGCGCAGAAGTGCTTGCCCTCCGATGCGAGGACGATGGCGCGGCAGTCGGTGTTTTCGTCGGCTTCTTTGAAAGCGTCTGCGATCTGACCGATCAGGGCATGGTCGAAGAAGTTGTGCGGTGGCCGCCGGATCTCGACGGTCATCACGTGCCCGTCCAGGCTGACGGCGATGTCGGTGTAGTCGGTCATGGTCCTTTCCCCAGTCGTGGTTGCGCTGTTCCGGCATCTTCAGCCGGCATCTGTCGCGCCTCGAGCGAGCGAAGGATGTTAGCAGTCAGGGTGTGTGGTCCACCACACGGCGGGTTGGATCACGCGGAGGCAGATCAGGACGGTGGCAACGGCAGACGAAATCGAGCTCAGCCCGGAGGAGGAACGGCGGCCGGGCATCTGGCAGCTGGCGTTTCCCTCAATCCTGGGGAATCTGTCGTTCACCGTCGTCGCCATGGTCCAGACCAAGTTCGTCGGCGAGCTCGGCGCCCAGGCTCTGGCCGCCGTAGGCGCCGGTCAGCGCGTCTTCTTTGCCATGCAGGCGATTCTCATGGCGGTGAGTGTGGGCACCACGGCGCTGGTGGCCCGGGCCTGGGGCGCCCGCGACTACCGGGAGGCGAGCCGGGTGACCATGGCATCGCTGGTGCTCGCCGGCACCTTCGCAGTGGCGGTGGCGGTACCCGGGGCGCTGTTCGCCTACCAGGTCGCCGGCGTCTTCGGCCTCGACCCGCAGACCCTGGAAATGGCGGCGGAGAACATCCGCTGGCTCTGCGTCTTCAATCTGGCGTTTGCCGTGAACTTCATTCTCAGCGCCGCGCTGCGGGCCTCGGGAGACGCCTGGTCGCCGCTGTGGATCAGCGGCGGGGTGAACCTGCTGAACCTGCCGCTGCTGTACGCGCTGGTGCTCGGCAACTGGGGCGTGCCGCGGTATGGGGTCGCCGGGGCGGCCATGGCCCTGGGCATTTCCTTCAGCGTCGGGGCGCTGGTCCTGGTCGTGCTCTGGGTGCGCAACAAGTTCCGGGTCAAGCACGTTGGCGGCGGCTGGTGGCGGCGGCGGCGGCTGAAGCAGCTGCTCGACATCGGTTACCCGGCGGCCGTCGAGCAGGGCGTGTTCCAGATCGGCTTCTTCATCTTCCTGATGCTGATCGGCAACTTCTACGGCACCGAAGCGTTTGCGGCCTACAACATTGGCGTCAACGTGTTGATGGTCTGCATGACGGTGGGCTTCGGCTTCTCCATCGCCGGTTCCACGCTGGTGGGCCAGTACCTTGGTGCCAACGACCACGCCGGCGCCGCGCGCAGCGGCTGGCGGTCCATGGCCATGGCCATGGTGGCCATGGGGTTGCTGGGAGCGCTGGTGAGCTTCTTCGCCGGTCCGCTGGCGGCCTTCTTCCTCGGCAACGAGCCGCTGACCATCGAATACACTGTGCAGTTCATTCACATTCTCGGCGCGATGATGCCGCTGCTGGCGGTGGAGTTCGCCATCGGCGGCGCGCTGCGCGGCGCCGGCGATACCCGCTTTCCTTTGGTGGCCACGTTTCTCGGGCTGATCGGCATGCGCTGCGGGCTGGCGGCGCTGGCGACGTTCTTCGGGCTGCCGGTGTTCTGGGTCTACGCGGCGCTGGTGGGCGATTACCTGCTGAAGGCCAGCCTGCTGATCTGGCGGTTTCGGAGTGGCCGCTGGCGGACCATCGTCCGCACCGAGGATCTGGGTATCGGCAGCAGCTAGCATCGTGTCTGCCGCAACGTCGGAAATCATGAAGGGCCTGGTCCGTGCCTGAGCTTCCCGACCTCACGGTTTATCTCGAACACCTGGAGCGCCGGGTCCGCGGCGCCCGCCTGAACGGCATCCGGCTTGCCAGCCCCTTCGTCCTGCGCTCGGTCGCGCCCTCCATGGACGACGTCAGCGGTCGTGCGGTCATCGGCCTGCGCAGGCTGGCAAAGCAGCTGGTGTTCGAGCTCGAGGACGAGTTTTTCCTGGTCCTGCATCTGATGATCTCCGGCCGGCTGCAGTGGCGGGATGCGGGGGCGGCAATCCCGAAACGCAACGGTCTGGCGGCCTTCGACTTCGAGACCGGCACACTGCTGTTCACCGAGGCGAGCAAGAAGAAGCGCGCCTCGTTGCGCCTGGTGCAGGGCAGGGAGCGGCTTGAGGAGCTGGATCCGGGCGGGCTCGAGGTGCCGGGCAGCGATCGCGCCGAGTTCGCCGAGCGGTTGCGGGGCAGCCGCCACACGCTGAAGCGCGCGCTGACCGACCAGCGAGTGCTCGCAGGGATCGGCAACGCATACTCGGACGAGATCCTGCTGCGCGCCCGCATGTCACCGTTCAAGCTGGCCCAGGGGTTGTCCGACGACGAGATCGCGACGCTGCATCGGGCCTGCATCGGCGTGCTCGCCGAGTGGACCGAGCGGCTGCGACAGCAGGCCGGTGAGCGGTTTCCGGCGAAGGTCACCGCCTTCCACCCGGAGATGGCCGTGCACGGCCGTTATCGCGAGCCGTGCCCGGAGTGCGGGGCGCCGGTGCAGCGCATTCATTACGCCGAGAACGAAGCCAACTACTGCGCCCGCTGCCAGACCGGCGGTCGGCTGCTGGCCGACCGTTCGCTGTCGCGGCTGCTCAAGGACAACTGGCCGAAGCGCCTGGAGGATCTCGAGTAGCCTCGCGCGGTCGCCGTCCCGTCGCGCTCAGCCGCGCCTCCGGCGCAGCTCCGTGGATGAGACCGGCTCGTCGAACACCTCCTGGGAAACCTCCATGCAGGCCTCGCCGAGCCGACCCGGCAGCTCGACGTCGGAGAGACTCAGGAAGCCCTGCTCCAGGGTCCGGCCGAACACCACGAAGCGCGTGCCCAGATCGAAGATCTCCGCGAGGGCCCGGTCCCGGGCCTCGGTGCCCGCGTAGTACTCGGGGTCGACGATGCGGAGGAGGGTATCGATGCCGACGACGAAGTGCGCGCCGGGAAAGTAGCGGGCCTTCTCGATGAACGTCGGCAGCCGGGTCACCCAGACCGGCGCGCGGAACTGCCGCAGCCGGCTGTCGATCTCCGTGTAGTCCAGGAACGGCTTGTCCACGTTGACGATGGAGAGCTCGTAGGCGCCGCGGAGCCCCGTCTCCCGTTCGGCGATCTCGAGCATCCGCTCGTGCGCATGGTGGAGCGGGTTGAACGCCCCCGGCATCAGCAGCGCGCCGTCGTGGGTCTCGGTCGCGAATGCGAGCTCCAGGCCGAGAATCAGGTCGCGCCAATGCGCCTGGGCCGGCGTGTGGGCCACCATGGGTTCCGCCGGCGGCTGCACCGGCAGGGGCAGCTCCAGTGCCTGGGCCAGGGCGTGCCAGAGCAGCTCCAGCAGCTGCAGCTCTTCCTCCTCCCGGTTCCCGTCGAAGGCGAGGTGCGCGGCATAGGTGGAGGCCTCGGTCTGCACGGCCACGTGAGCCCGGTGCTGACCGCGCTTGCGGCGACCGGTGGCGAGGCTCGCGGTGCAGGCGAGCCCGAAGGGCTGCTCCGCGCCGAGTCGGCGTGCCTGCTGGAAGGCGACCATCGCCATGGCTCGGGCAGTGCCGTCGGAGCAGGCCTGCTCCGGGGTGCGGCCGAGAATCTCGGCCATGGACGCCGGAGCGTAGGGGACCCGGGCTTCGAGCAAGGTCGCCGATGCGCCCGGCGTCGTCAGCAGCTCCGAGAGCAGCAGCGATCCGCCGCCGGTCACGTACAACACGCCCTGCCAGGGGGCGGCGTGCAGGGTCTCGGCGCGGTGGCTCATGGGCGTGCCGTCAGGACGCCAGAAACTCGCGGGTCAGGCGCAGAAACTCGTCGAGCTGATCGTGGTGCACCCAGTGTCCGGCCTTCCGGACGTTCTCCACCCGGACGTCCCGGAAGTGGCTGGCGCGGCCGTCCTTGCTCGGGTCGGATGCCCACGACTCGGTGCCGCGAATCAGCAGGGTCGGGCAGGTGATCCGCGACCATAGCTGGTACTGCTGATTGAAATCGAGCCCGGCGGGCGGGAACGCGCGCACGTAGTTGTCGAACTTCCAGCTGAAGGTGCCGTCTTCGTTCTGGTTGCTTCCGTGAATGGTCAGGTGGCGTGCCTGGGCCTCGGTGAGGTGGGGGTTCTCCGTCTGCATGCGCTCGTAGGCGTCCTCGAGGCTTCGATAGCGGCGCGGCATCCGCCCGGACAGTTTGCGCAGATCGTCGATCCACAGGTGCAGGCGGTCGGCCACGGGCTGCTCGATGCGCTGTTTGACGATCTCCGGCGGTGGCCCCATGCCTTCGATGCTGATCAGCTTGCTCACGGTTTCCGGAAACAGCCCGGCGTAGAGCAGGGCGATTGAGCCGCCGAGGCTGTGGGCGATGATGGTGACCGGGTTCATGTCCGTCTGGCGCAATAGCTGGGCGATGTCGTAGACGTAGTCGATCTGGTTGTAGCTGCCGCCGATCATCCATTGCGAGTCCCCGTGGCCGCGCAGGTCCGGGGCGATGATGTGGTAGTCGTCGCGCAGCGCTTCCGCCACCCAATCCCAGTTTCGGCAATGGTCGCGGCCGCCGTGAACGAGGAGCATTGGCGGCGCGTTTCCGTTGCCCCAGTCCACGTAGTGCAGGCGCAGGCGCTGGGAGAAGTAGTTGTGGGAGGTGGGTCCTTGCACGGGTGCTTCTTCCGCTGGCGAGGCTGTGAGTATAACCGAGGGGTCGTCGACTGCGCTCAGCGGCGGTCGGGCAGAGCCTCGTAGCGCAGCATCTCGCGCCGCAGTCTTGGCGCCAGGAGGTAGAGTCCGAGCAGGTTGGGAATGGCTACGATGAATACCAGCGCGTCCGACAGATCGACGAGCGAGCCGAGCTGGACGCTGCTGCCCAGCACGACGAAGGAGAGAAAGAACAGCTTGAAGCCGAGATCGGCCGCGCGGTGGTCGCCGACGAGATAGAGAAACGCCGTCAGCCCGTAGTAGGACCAGGTGATCATGGTGGAGAACGCGAACAGTATGGCTGCCACCGACAGCGGGATCGGTGCCCACGAGATGGTGCTGGAGAACGCCGCTGTGGTGAGCTCGATGCCGTTCACCCCGGCGCCGTTCATGGCCGGATCGTAGACGGTGGTGACGATGACCAGGGCGGTCATGGTGCAGATCACCACGGTGTCGATGAACGGCTCCAGCAGCGCCACGTAGCCTTCGCTGACTGGCTCCCTGGTACGTGCGGTAGCGTGGGCGATGGCGGCAGATCCCAGCCCCGCCTCGTTGGAGAACACCGCGCGGCGGAACCCCATGATCATCACGCCCGCCGCGCCGCCGGCTACGCCCTCGGGATTGAAGGCACCCTGCCAGATGGCGACGAAAGCGCCGGGCACGGCCTCGGCGTTGAGCAGGATCACGGTCGTTGCCGACACCACGTAGAGAATCGCCATTCCGGGCACCAGCCTGGCGGTGGTGGTGGCAATGGAGCGGATCCCGCCGATGATCACCCGGGCGACGGACAGCGCCAACGGCACCCCGATCAGCCAGGCCCGGTCC
>JBFISC010000127.1:0-10749 GCA_041608775.1 Pseudomonadales bacterium
CCTCGTACAGGCGATTCACCAGCCCCCACTCGTGGGCCTGCTGTGCGGGCAGCCGCTCCGCCAGCAGCGACAGCTCCACGGCCCGACCCCAGCCCACCAGCCGCGGCAGCATGAACGTGGAGCCGCCGTCCGGGATCAGGCCGATGCGGGCGAATGCCTGCAGAAAGAACGCGCTCTTCGAGGCGCAGACGATGTCGCCCATGACAGCGAAGCTCATGCCCACGCCGGCGGCCGCGCCGTTCACGGCGGTGACCATGGGCATGTCCAGATCCCGGAGGGTGAACAGCAGCGGGTGATAGCCGCTGCGCAGACCGTCACCGGCCCCGCCGCGGCGCTCGGCGCGCCCCTGCGGGCCTCCCTCGTCCTGCAGGTTCGCGCCGGCGCAGAAGCCACGGCCCTCACCCGTGAGCAGCAGGCAGCGCGCGCCGTTGGCCGGGTTGCGGATCTCCTGCACCGCCTCGGCGAAATCGGCGAGCATCTGCGCCCCCACCGCGTTCATCACCTCGGGATGATTGAATTTGAGCACGGCCACCTTGCCGTCGAACGCCAGCGACATGCGTTGCATGGATCCCCCGTTGAAACGAGTTGTCGAGATTCGCGTGATCCGCAACCATACCGCAATGGAGGAACACGACATAGAGCACATCCGCCGGGCGTGCACGGCGCTCTCCATCGCCTACGCCCGGGCCATCGACTTCCGCGACTACGATGCGTTCCTCGAGCTGTTCACCGAGGACGCGGTGCTCGATGCGGGGCGCCGACTGGACGGCCGCGAGGCCATCCGGGCGTCGCTCCGCCACCGCGACGACCGGCTGCGCTCGCGGCACGTGATCAGCAACGTGTTCATCGACGTGCTGAGCGCTGAGGAGGCCCGGGGTGTTTCCTACCTCACCCTGTACCGTCATCACGGCGAGGCGAGCCTCGGTCCGGCGCCTGCCCCGCTCTCCGGCCCCGCCGCGGTCGGTCACTACGAGGATCGTTTCGTGCGCACGGGCGCAAGCTGGTTGTTCCGCGCCCGGCGCCTGCATCTGGCGTTCCGTGATCCCGAACAGTTCTGACCGCCGACCAGCGCGGCGCACCGTAACCACGCGCGCCTCCGACGGGCCGGCAGTACCGGGGTTTCGCGACCCTGGCGAAGGCGCTGACGCGCCAGGATCTGATCTGCTGCGCCGCGCGGCGATCGCCGTGCTGTTGCTGCTGGGCGCGGGAGTCTCCACCGCGGCGCCGGACGACCGCTGGCGGGCGCTGCGGGACGACCTCGAGGACCTGCAGCAGCGCCACCGGGTGCCCATGCTGGTACTGGTGATCGCGGACGACGCCCGCCCGGTACTGGTTCACGCAAGCGTCCTGGATGGGCGCGCCGCCACCGATCGACCGTTCCGCTGGGGCTCGATCAGCAAGACGGTGACCGCGCTGGTGGCGCTGGAAGCGGCGCGCCGGCACGGCGTCGACATCGACACGCCGGTGGCGCGGCTGCTGCCGGACCCACCCTATCGGAATCCCTGGGCGGAGCAGCAGCCGCTGCGCCTCGGCCATCTGCTCGAACTCTCCGCCGGCCTGCCGGATCTGAGTCGCACGGAGTTTGCCGACAATACCCCCAGGCCACTGGGCGACGCGCTGGCCCGCGGCGCCGAGACGCGGGTGCTGCTGTGGCCGCCAGGCCTGCAGCACAGCTACAGCAACGTGCCGCCGGGCCTCACCGCCGCCGTCGTCGAGCGCATCACCGGGCAACCGTTCGAACGCGCGGCACACCGACTGGTGTTCGGCCCGTTGGGCATGGACGGCGCCAGCTTTCGGCCGGTGCCGGGGCTACCCGGGGGATTCCGGGCCGGCGGCAGGGAGGAAATCCCCTACTGGCACATGACCTTCGAGTCCTTCGGCGCGCTGAACGCCCCGGCCGCGGACATGGCGCGACTGCTGCAGGCGCTGCTCGACGAGGGTCGGGTCGACGGCCGGCCGGCGGTGGCGGCCGGGAACGTCGCACGCATGTATCGCAGCGAGACCACCCTCGGCGCCCGTCACGGTCTGGAGATCGGCTACGGTGCCGGCCTCTACGGCTGGTTCGGGCGCGGGCATCTGTTCCATGGTCACGGCGGCGACGCCGACGGCTACCGGTCACGGCTGGGGCTGCTGCCGGGGGCGCGGCGCGGTTACCTGGTCGGCATCAACGTCGACGATCCGGCGCTGCTGAGACGGATGCAGCGGCACATCGAGCAGGCATTGACCAACGATCGGGCGCCGCTGCAGGCGCCGCCGGCGATCGCGCTCGACACCGCAGCCTTGACCCGCTACGCGGGAACCTACTATCCGGCATCGGCCCGTTTCGCCGTGGCCCGCTGGCAAACGGGCGCCGCGGTCAGCGCACGGATCGAGGTGACCGACGGCGGGCTCGAGTTCCGCCGCGGCGAGCGCCGGGTGCGGCTGTTGCCGGTCGCGCCCGGCCGCTTCCGGCGGCCAGAGGATCGCGTGGTCAGCCTGGTGTTCGCCGAACGCGAAGGCACGCTGTTCCTGCAGGGCGAGCTCGGCAACTTCGCCCGCCTGGCGCCCGGCTGCGCGGGCTACGTTCCGGCCTGCGACGCAGGCCGCCCGGGCGCAGACCGCCCCGGAGCAGGGCGCTACACTAGCCAACGGCCCGGGGCTCTGGCATGGTCGGCCCGCCTCGATGCCGAATCCCGGTAACGACCCCGACAATCCTCCGGACAGATGGCCCACGACCACCCCAACGATCACTTCCACGGCGACGTCCAGCAGCACCAGCGCCTGGTAGGGCGGGCGTTTCTGCTCATCGCCAGCTTCATGCTGGTGGAGATCGCCGGGGGCCTGCTGACGAACTCCCTGACCCTGCTGGCCGATGCCGGCCACATGTTCCTCGACGCGTCCGCCCTGGGCTTCTCCTGGTACGCCCTGCGGCTGTCGCAGCGCGGCCATGACCACAACCTCTCTTACGGCTACCACCGCTACCAGGTGCTGGCCACTTTCCTCAATGGCCTGACGCTGTTCGGACTCATCATCTGGATCATGCTGGAAGCCTGGGAACGGCTGCAGAACCCGCAGGGCATGCTGCCGATTCCGGCCCTTGCGGTCGCCGTGGCCGGCCTGCTGGTCAACGTGGTGGCGTTCCGCTGGCTGCATCACGGTCACGACAACGCCACGGTGCGCAGCGCGGCCCTGCACGTGATTGGAGACATGCTGGGTTCCGCCGCCGCGATCATCGCGGCGCTCACGGTCTGGCTTACCGGCTGGCTGTACGCAGACCCGCTGCTCGCGCTGGTGATCGTGGCGATACTCGGCCGCGGCGCCTGGCGGCTGGTGCGCGATTCCTCCCACATCCTGCTCGAGGGGGTACCCCGGAACCTGGACCTGCGGGAAATCAGCGCCGCCCTGACTGCCCGGGTCCCGGGCGTTCAGGAGGTTCACCATCTGCACGCCTGGGCGCTGACCGCCGAACGGCCGCTGCTCACCCTGCATGCCACCGTAGACGAAGGCAGTGACCTGGGTCAGGTCGTGACCCACATGAAAAGCGTTCTCAACGACGACTTCGGTATCGATCACTCCACGATTCAGGTGGAGCACGGCCCCTGCCCCGACGACGGTTAGCCATCATGCCGAAGCCCGGCCACACAGGTATCAGGCGCATGCTCAAGGCCGCCAAGTACTCCGCCAAAGGTCTTCGCGCCGCCTGGCGCCACGAATCCGCGTTCCGACTGGAGTGCCTGATCGGGTTGCTGCTGCTGCCGTGCGCGCTGCTGCTGGCCGAAACCCCGGTGCAGATCGCGCTGCTCATCGGCGTATGCGTGCTGGTGCTCATCGTCGAGCTGCTCAACTCGGCGCTGGAAGCCACCGTCGACCGGATGGGCGAGGAGCACAACGAGCTGGCAGGGCGCGCCAAGGACATGGGCTCGGCAGCGGTGGCCCTGAGCCTGGCCCTGGTCTGGCTGGTCTGGGGCATGGTCGCGGCCCAGCGCTTCCTCTGAGCCGGAAGTCGTGACCGACGAAGCCGAAGCGGCGCGCCTTTCCCGACGCGTCTTCCCCGGGAATAATCAGCCGATCCGTCAGCGCCGGAGCTGCCCATGACCACCCTCGCCGACATCGCCCCTGCCTTCGTCGAGATGGCCCACCGCATCGTCTGGTGCAGCGCCGCCAGCGTGGACGCCCGGACACGGCCGCGTTCCCGGGTCCTGCACCCGCTCTGGCACTGGGACGGCACCGATCTGGTGGGATGGATCGCTACCAGCCCGACCCCGACCAAGCGCGCCCATCTCGCGGCGAGCCCGTACCTGTCGCTCAACTACTGGGACCCGTCCCAGGACACCTGCGTGGCGGAATGCCGGGCGCGATGGGCCTTCGACGATGCCACCCGACGCCAGGTGTGGGAGGCGTTCGTCAACGCGCCGGCCCCGGTGGGCTACGACCCATCGATCATTCCCGGCTGGACCTCACCCGAGGAGGCGAGCTTCGCCGCCCTGCGGCTCACGCCCTGGCGGCTGCGGGTGTTCCCCGGCAGCGTGCTGATGGGACAGGGCGGCCAGGTGCTCACCTGGCAGGCCTGAATCGAGCCGCGGCCGGTCAGGCCCCGAGCAGACCGCTCTGGGAGATGCCGTCGAACATGAACTGCACCGCGAGCGCGGACAGCAGCACCCCGAACACGCGACTCACCACGTGCAGGCCGGTGACGCCCAGGTAGCGCTGCAGCTGGCTGGCGAGCAGCAGGGACGCCAGGGTAACGAGCAGCACGGCGAGCAGCATGCCGATGACGATGCCCTGAGCGACCAGGCTGCCCTCGGCATCCGCCATCAGCAGAATCACGGCGCCCATGGCGCCCGGGCCGGCGATCAGCGGCGTTGCCAGGGGAAACACCGTGATGTCGTTGCGGGTCGCCGCTTCCAGGGTTTCCTCCTCCGTGGCCGAGGTGCTGCCGGAAGAGCGCGCAAACACCATGTCGATGGCGATCAGCAGCAGCAGGATCCCGCCGGCCACCCGCAGCGCGGCCAGGGAAATGCCGAGGCCGTTGAGGATCAGCTCGCCGGTGACGGCGAAGGCAAGCAGGATTCCGGTCGCGATCACGGTACCGCGCACGGCCATCCGACGCCGCTCCGCAGACCGGACGTCGGGGGTCATGGCCGCAAACACCGGCCCGACGTCCAGCGGCCCGATGGTTGCGAAGAAGGTGGTGAAGGCCACGATGGCCGTTTCGGTCATGGCTGCACCGGAAGGCGGCGCCGGAAAAACAGACGGCGCAGCTTAGCGGGCCTGGAGCAGCAGTTCCATGGCGCCCTCCTTGAGCAGGGTACCGCGGACGATCTCGAAGCAGTCGAAAGCGTCGGCGAGGACGGTTCGGGCATGGGGATGCTCGCCTACCGCCCCGCCGAGGCGGGGACGCACGAGCAGGGTCTCGCGATCGTGAATCGCGTACGTCATGCCGAGGTTCGGCGCCGCCCAGGAAGCCGCCGGACTGGTGGCCTTGGCTTTGAACGCCCCGAATCCGTGCCCGACCGTGTCACGGTGCAGGTAGGGGCGCAGCGCCCGGCTGAACGCCCTGAGCGCCGGCACCGGCAGGTAGTTGAGAAAGTCCCAGAGCAGGCAGATGTCGAACAGGGTCCCTTCCGGGAAGCTGCAGTGCGCGTCGAAGACCGCGTCGAAGTAGTCGTCCGCATCCTCCTCCGGCAACAGGCTGAGCCCCGGCGCCTCGAACAGATCGGCGAAGTGCAGACGACAGCGGTACTCCGAGAAGAAAGATACCGTCTCCGCCGCACCGCTGCCGACGTCGAGCACGTTGACCGGCTGCGACCCGTCGATTCGTTCGAACACCAGCGGCAGCAGCAGGGTCTGGCGCAGCTCGCCGCGGCGCGCGACGGGCGCCGCCGCTACGGCGTCGCCACTCCCACGCCGTGCCTTCATGTTGCCCTCCGAGTTGGCGCGATCGGGCCCAGTGTCCCCCGCGGCCGATCCGTTGACAACGGGCCGGCCGGGGCGAATCAGGCCTTGCCGGCTGCCTCGCCCGCCTTGCTGTCGACGGACATCGGTTTGCCGCCCGCGGCGCTCGGCACGGATTTCGGTGCCTGGGTAGCGGCGGAACGCTCGGCGCTGCTCGGATCCATGTCGATGCTGCCTTTGAACTTGGCGCCATCCTCGAGGGTGACCCGGGGCCCGACGATGTTACCCTGGACCTTGCCGGTCTTGGTGACCACGACCTTCTCGACCCCGACGATGTCGCCCTTGACCTCGCCGTCGATGCGCACCACGTTGGCGGCAAGGTTCGCAGTGACGCGGCCCGACTGACCCACGGTCAGATCGTTGCCTTTCAGCGACACAGTACCGTTGACCGTGCCTTCGATGACCAGGTTTTCCTCCCCCGAGATGTCACCCTTGATAGTGATGGTCTTACCGATCATGGCGGTTCCTCTGGCAGTATTTTCGGGCATCCACTGATTCTTGCTCTCGGCCGGCGCGCCGAAGCTCGAAGGCTCGGAGGCCGGTTCGTTGTCCTTACGCTTATCGAACATAGACATGGTTGCTGCTTCCCGAACGGCGAATTGCGGTAGAAGAATAGTATCGACTTTGCCTACGGGCGAATACCGCCAGCCGCCGCGCCTGTGACGGGATTCCGCCCGTGGCTCGACGAACCGTCGCAGCAGCGAGCTTGCGAACCGCGTCTCAGCCGAGCAGCTCGCTGGCGCGGTCGATCAGCGGCTTCATCGCCAGGGCCGTGGTCTCCCAGACCGGGTCGTGACGTTTCCCGCGTCGGTGCAGGCTCAGATTGAAGCCACTGATGATGGCGAACTTGTAGGCGGCCAGAGCACGGAACCAGTTCAGATCCGGCAGCGGCGCCCCCCAGGCTTCTCGGTACAGGCCGACCAGCGTGTCCGGATCAAGGAACATGGCGCGGGCACCGTCCCCTTGCGGCCACGCCTCCGGATCGCTGAACGTGGCGATCCAGCCGACGTCGTTGAGGGTGGCCCCGATCCCGCACAGCTCCCAGTCGATGACGGCCTGGAGGGTACCGTCCTTCGCGCAGAACAGGTTGGCGGTCTGAAAATCGCCATGAAAGATGCCCACCGGCGCGTCGGTGGGCAGAGTGTCAAGCAGCCTGCTGCGCACCTTAGGGGCGTCGCGCAACCGTTCCGGCTCCGCGGCGCGCTCGAAGAACCGATCCCAGCGGGTGACGTCCTCCTCGAACGGCACCGGATCGCCCAGGTAGGACGCTTCCGACGGGTCGACACGATGCACGCCGGCCAGCGCGGTCATGGCCTGGCGCCCCAGGTCGTGGAGGCGCTCGTCGCTCAGCTCGCGCCCCCACTCTCCCTCACCGAGCCGCAGCACGTCGCCCTCCAGCCACGGCACCACGAAGTACGGGCAGCCGAACCACTCGAGATCATCGCCCGACCAGCGCACCGGGCAATGCGGCACCGCGGTGCCGTCGAGGGCGTTGAGCACCGCCACCTGACGCAGCACGTCGGCGGTGCCGCGCCAGTTCACGTTGGGCGGCGGCAGCCGGATGAACCACGACTCCACGGTGCCCGCGGACTCCACCCGGAACCCGTACGCGAAGCCCGCGTGTCCGGGCATCATCACCACGTCGAACACCCGGACGTTCGGATCGTCGTACTTGGCGCGGCAGAACGGTCCGAGTCGGGTTCTCAATTCTTCGATGTCCATAGCTCTGGGCCTCAGACCGGTGCCGGACCGGGAAACCGTTCGCGCAACACGCGCTTGAGGATCTTGCCACTGGGGTTGCGCGGGATCTCGTCCACGAACGCCACCGCCTGCGGCCGCTTGTAGCCCGCCAGCTTGCCGTGGCAGTACGTGATGACGTCGGCCTCGCTGAGGCTGTCGTCCTTGCGCACGACGATGGCGAGCGGCGACTCGCCCCACTTCTCGCTGGGCAGGCCGATCACCGCCGCCTCGACGATCTGCGGGTGCGCGCTGAGCACGCCTTCGATCTCCGCCGGATACACGTTCTCGCCGCCGGAAATGATCATGTCCTTGATCCGGTCCTGGATCGCGACGAAGCCGGCTTCGTCCATCACCGCCACGTCGCCGGTGTGCAGCCAGCCGTCCCTCAGCGTTTCCGCCGTCGCCTCCGGCCGGTTCCAGTATTCGCGCATGACGTGGGCACCGCGTACCACCACCTCTCCGGCCTCTCCCGGCTCGCACGGTTCGCCGTTCTCCCGCACCACCCGTACTTCAGTATGAAAGAAGGCCTTGCCCGTGGACTCCGGGCGCGCCAGGGCGTTGGCAGCGTCCATCACGCAGGCCGGGCCGCAGGATTCCGTAAGCCCGTAGACCTGCAGCACGCCGATGCCGAGATCCGCATACTTCCGGGTGAGCGCCACGGGCACCGGCGCGGCACCGGTCATGATCCAGCGGACGGTACCGTAGTCGAACCGCTCCTGGCCGCCCACCTGCAGCATGAAGTTCAGCATGGCCGGGACCATGAGCCCGGTGGTGATCTTCTCGCGCTCGATCAGCTCCCAGGCCAGGGTCGGATCGAAGCTGCGCATGACCACGGACGTGGCGCCCCGATAGACGTTGACCGCCAGCGGGGTCAGCGCGCCGACATGAAACATCGGCAGGGCCGCCAGATATCTGTCCCCGTCCCGGTAGTCCACCGTGGCCGCGATGGTGAGCACCCCCCAGATGGCGGACCCGTGGGTATGCACAACGCCCTTCGGCAGGCCCGTGGTGCCGGAGGTGTACATGATGTAGAGCATGTCGTCCTCGGCGCCGACGATCTCCGGCTCGGCCGCATCGCCGGCGTCGCGGAAAGCCTGGTAGCTGTCGGCGAACGTCTCCGGCGCATCGCCGTCCAGCACCTGCAGCCACTGGCCGATGTCCGTGGCATCGCCGCGGCGATGCAGCTCGCTCACGGTGTCCAGGAACTCGCCGCCGAATACCAGCCGCCGGGTGCCGCTGTCCTTGAGAATGAACTCCAGCTCGTCGGCCACCAGGCGCCAGTTCAACGGCACCACCACGGCGCCGATCTTCGCCAGGGCGAAGAACGCCTCCATGAACTCGGCGCTGTTCATCAGCAGCAGGCCGACCCGCTCGCCGGGCTCCACGCCGTCGGCGCGGAACGCGTTGGCCAGCCGGTTGCAGCGCGCATCGAGCTCGGCGAAGCTGAGGCGCACGTCCTGCTGGCCGTCTACGTAGGCTTCCCGATCCGGGTTGAGAAAGGCCCGCTTTCCCAGCAGCAGGCCCAGATTGTTACGCATGCTTCCTCCTCCCCGGGACCATCCTCACAGCCCCGCATTCTCGGCAATCCCAGCCGCGCTGTGAATAGCCGGCGTCCCGCCTGACGCGATCGCGGAGGCCGCGGCAACGGGTATTTCACCCCCATGTTGCTGTGCAACAATTGGTAACAAAAAACCCCGCCCGAGCCCTTGTGGGGTATCGGCAAAGCCGTAGAATGCGCGACTTCTTACCGGGTTGTCGCAGCCGAGCAGTAGCGGCAGAAGTACCGGTGAGGAACAGGCGTGGCGCGGTGTCTCTCTCCCCTTCCTCCCTAGCCGCGAAGACAGTGCCTCAATGTGCTGTCGCCACGCCTTCTTAACTCTTCCCCTCCCTCTCGCCGCGGATCTCGCCGGATGGCGCGAACCGGATCAGCCCGTTCACCTGGACAAGTGGCCCCGGGGTTGTACAATTCCGTACGGATTCTGTACTGGGCACGGTCTTGGACCTCGACGACGATCTGTACCGAATCGGCACCATTGCCAACCTCACCGGCATCGCGGTCGAGCGCCTGCGTGCCTGGGAGCGGCGCTACGGCCTGGAGCCCGCGCACAAGGCGGGCAAGACCCGTTTCTACAGCAAGGCCCAGCTCGACCGGCTGCAGCTGATCAAGCGTCTGATCGACCAGGGTCACCCGATCAGCACCCTGGTCGAGCTCTCCGACGAGACCCTGCAGGAGCGCCTGCAGACCCAGCGCCAGGCAAGCCTGAAACCGGCACGGGTCGGCCTGATCGGGCCGAACCTGCTGGTTCTCGAGCAGCGCCAGCTGGCGGCCGGCAATGGTCCCAGCCGCCTGGACGTGCGGGGTCGCTGGCCGAACGGTGAAGCGTTCCTGGACGACCCCGCGGATGCGGACAGCGTCGACGTGCTGCTGGCGCAGCTGCCGGTGCTGCTGGCGGACCAGGTGCAGCGTCTCGCCAGCGCCTGCCCGGAGGCGCGCCTGGTCGTGATCTATCAGTTCGCCACGCCGAAGCACGTTGCCACGGTGCAGGAGCAGGGTGTTCCCGTGCTCCAGTGGCCGGTGACCTGGCAGGAGATCGAGCACGTATGCGCCACCACCGCAGGCATGCCGCTGCGGGCGGCCCGGGCGGCCGACCGGCGCTTCACGGACGAGGAGCTGATTGCCATCGCCGCCAGCGCCGAGGATCCCAGCCGCTGTCCCGCGCACCTGGTCGAGCTGATCAGCGGACTCAACGCGTTTGCCGAGTACAGCCTGAGCTGCGCCGACGATGCGCCGGACGGCGCCCTGTACGAGCGCGTGCATACCGACACCACCCAGGCCCGGGCGCAGCTGGAACTGGCTCTCGAAGCTCTCGTGGACGCCGAGCAGCTGCTGGCCACGCCGAACTGAATTCGGGCGCCTCGAAGCTTACCTGAACAAGATCTGTACAAAAATCTAAAAAAACTGTTGACACTGATCTTGTACTGTACATAATGACTTCACTTTCAGTTTCCGGCGTGCGCAACTTCATGCAGTCCTCCCTTTCAAGTGTCCTTCCCCCAGAAGACGAAGTTGCATTC
>JBFISC010000128.1:0-10744 GCA_041608775.1 Pseudomonadales bacterium
GCGGCCGCGGCGCGGTCCCGCAGGTAGCGTGCCAGCTGGCGGTCGTGACGGCTGGTGGCCGACAGGCGGCCGGGACGCACCCAGGGCTGCCAGCGCGGCGGCGCGGCCGCCTCCGGCCGGTCACCCATGACGGTCACCCGCTGGATGATGCGTTCACCCTCGAAATCGTTCAGCACGAAATGCTGGGTGCAGCGGTTGTCCCAGATGGCGATGGTGCCCTCGGTCCACCGGTAGCGCACCGTGAACCTCGGGTTCGCCACCCACCCGGTCAGGTACCTGAGCAGGACATCGCTCTCCGTGGCATTCAGCTCCACCAGTCGGCGCGTGAAGTGCTCGTTGACGTAGAGCGCTCTGCGGCCGGTCTCCGGGTGCACGCGCACCACCGGATGGATGGCCATCTGCTCGGGATGGTTGTGCGGCAGCGCGTCATGCAGCGCCGTGAGCCCGTCGCAGAGCTCCTTGATCGGCTGCGACAGCTCATCGTAGGCCGCGTAGAGGCTGGCCCACTGGGTGTCGCCACCCACCGCCGGTGCTTTCTTGAGCTGCAGCACCGACAGCACCGCAGGGTCGGGACGGAACGTCAGGTCCGTGTGCCACTCGTCGGCGACGCCACCGTGGTTCGCGGCGAGCTCGAACAGCTCCGCGTGCTGGGTGTAGGGATTCTTCAGATTCGGATGCGCCTCCAGCGGTCCGAACCGTCGGCCGAACGCCACGTGGTCGTCGACGGACAGATTCTGTCCGGGAAAGAACAGCACCAGGTGCTCCAGCAACAGCGCCTCGAGCGCGGCGAAGGCGGCTTCGTCCAGATCGCCGAGCGCAGGGCCGTGGATCTCCGCGCCCAGCGCGCCCGCCAGGCGCTCCACCCGCCAGCCGTCCGGAACCCGTGTCTCGCCAGCCATCGCTCTCTCCCGGAGGTGCTCAGCCGGGATGCTGCGGCATCGCCCCCGGAGCGTCAACCAGGGCCAGCCACGGGCAGGCTGAGTCCAGGCGCGGGCAGGTCAAGACCAGCCGCGGCCAGGTCAAGGTCTGTATAATCGCGCCCTTTCCGGCATCGACCATCCAATCCAGCAACTGTCCGTCAGGGGGAAATCATGGACATCAAAGACAAAGTCGCCGTCATCACCGGCGGTGCTTCCGGTCTCGGCGAAGCCACCGTGCGGCGTCTGAACGGCATGGGCGGCAAGTGCGCGATCTTCGACGTCAACGAGGAAAAGGGCAGAGCGCTGGCCGAGGAGCTCGGCGACGGCGTGATCTTCGAGAAGGTCAACGTGACCGACGAGGCGTCGGCGAAGGCCGGCATCGATGCGGCGATGAAGGCGTTCGGCGCCATCCACATCTGCTGCAACTACGCCGGCATCGGCAACGCCATCAAGACCGTCGGCAAGGACGGTCCGTTCCCGCTGGACAAATTCAAGCTGATCATCGACGTCAACCTCATCGGCACCTTCAACGTGCTGCGCCTGGCCGCCGCCGAGATGCAGAAGAACGAGCCCTACAACGAGTACGGCGGCCGCGGCTGCATCATCAACACCGCGTCCGTTGCCGCCTACGAGGGCCAGATCGGCCAGGCCGCCTACAGCGCGTCCAAGGGCGGCATCGTCGGCATGACCCTGCCCATCGCCCGGGACCTCTCCAGCATCGGCATCCGCTGCAACACCATCGTGCCGGGACTGATTCACACGCCGCTGTTCCAGGGTGCGCCGGACAAGGTCATCGATGCGCTCGCGGCTCAGGTGCTGTACCCGAAGCGGCTCGGCACCGCCGACGAGATCGCGCACGTGGCCGTGATGCTGGTTGAAAACGAGTACATGAACGGCGAGTGCGTACGCATGGACGGCGGCATCCGGATGCAGCCGCGCTGAGCCATATGCGTGTGAGGGCACGCGCCACCGGACCCTCACACACGACCCGCGGCTGGCTGCTTGCGAATCGGCCCGGAAGCCGGATTCCGATCGTTGCGGAGAGCCGCCTCCGGCTGGAGCGGCCGGACTATGTGATCATTCTGCCATGGAACCTTCGGGACGAGATCTCGCAGCAGCTGAGCTATATCCGGGATTGGGGCGGCCAGTTCGTGACCGCCGTGCCGTCACTGCGAATCTGCTGACCGGTTGGGCCGAAGGCGCCCGACGGCGCATTCCACGATCGCGGCATGTACAATCCCGGGCCCAGCAAACGCGGATACCTCGACCGCCATGCAGGACGACGACAACGACGAAGATGCCAAGCAGCAGCGGGACGACATCCGCTGCGACGCGGCCCTGCAGACCATGCAGGACGTGCTGTGGCGCTTCAACGAATCCAACGAAGGCACCCTGTCGGCCTACGACGTGATCGGTTTTCTGGTGGAGGACCTGGTTCAGTCCGGCTTCTGCCCTGCCTGCATCAGCGAGAGCGTGGACGCCGCGTTCGAACGCAGCAACGCCGACCGGGTGCAGCACAAGGCCGACGACGACCCGGTTATCCCCCGTTCACCCGACGACGTGTTTCACTAGCGAAGCCCACCCTGGTCATCACGGCTCGATGGTCAGCAGCGAGGCATTGCCACCGGCCGCGGTCGTGTCGATCGTGACCGTGCGCTCCACCGCGAATCGCTCCAGGTAGTGCGGCCCGCCGGCCTTCGGGCCGGTGCCGGAGAGGCCCTCGCCGCCGAAGGGCTGTACCCCGACCACGGCGCCGATCTGGTTCCGATTCACGTACAGATTGCCCACCCGGGCCCGGGCGATCACCCGATCGGCGCGGCTCTGGCTGCGCGAGTGCAGCGCCAGGGTCAGGCCGTAGCCGAGCGCGTTGATGTCGTCGACCAGCGCGTCCAGGCCGGTCCCCGGCCAGCGCACGACGTGCAGCACCGGGCCGAATATCTCCCGGTCGAGCGCGGACACCGCCGGGATCTCGAAGGCGATCGGCGCCAGGAACAGCCCCTCGACACACGTCGGCCCCAGCGGCGTTTCCGCGATCTTCCGGAACTGGGCATCCGCCTGGTCGCGATAGTGCTGCAACCGCTCCAGCGCCGCCTCGTCGATGATGGGTCCGACGTCGGTGGCCAGCAGCGACGGCTCGCCCACCTGGAGCAGCCGCATGGCCCCGGCGATCATCTCGAGCTGGCGATCGGCCACGTCCTCCTGAAGGCACAGCAATCGCAGCGCCGAGCAGCGCTGGCCGGCGCTCTGGAACGCGGAGGTGATCACGTCGCGGGTCACCTGCTCCGGCAGCGCGGTGGAGTCGACGATCATCGCGTTGATCCCGCCGGTTTCCGCGATCAGCGGGATCATCGGTCCCTCCCGGCCCGCCAGGGTCCGGGCAATCTGCCGGGCGGTCTCCGTGCCGCCGGTGAACGCGACGCCGGCGAGACGCGGATCGCAGAGCAACGGCTCCCCGAGTTTCGGCCCGTCTCCGGGCAGCAGCTGCAGCGCGTCGGGCGGGATCCCGGCCTGGTGCAGCAGACGCACCGCTTCGGCGGCCACCAGCGGCGTCTGCTCCGCCGGTTTCGCCAGAGCCGGGCAGCCGGCGGCCAGCGCGGCAGCCACCTGGCCGGTGAAGATGGCCAGCGGAAAGTTCCACGGCGCGATACAGAGAAACGGTCCGCGCCCGGCCAGGTACAGACGGTTGTCCTCCCCGGTAGGCCCGGGCAAGGGCGTAGGCTCGGCAAACAGTCGCTCGGCCTCTGCCGCGTAGTAGCGAAGAAAATCCACGGCCTCCCGGACCTCGAGGTGCGCGTCCGCGACCGAGCGGCCAGCCTCGCGGCACAGCAGCGTCATCAGCGCCGCGGCCCGGGCCTCCAGCAATTCCGCGGCATCGCGCAGCACGGCCGCCCGCCGGCTCACCGAGGTCGCGTTCCACACCGGCGCGAATTCCGCCGCCCTAGCGAGAGCCGCCGTGGCCTGCGCTGCCGTTGCTTCCAAGACCTCGCCAACCCGACGGGTCCGGTCCGCCGGGCACCACACCGCGCGCGCCGCGCCGGCGAGCACCTCACCGCCGACCCAGGGCGCGGCCTGCCAGCGGTCGTGATCGGCGGCGGTCATGCCGGCAGCCAGATCGGCCAGGGCTACCGGATCGCTGAGGTCGATACCGCAGCTGTTGCGCCGGGACCCGAACAGATCGGCCGGGGCCGGTATCTTCGGGTGCGGGGAAAACGCGTCGCTGCGGGCACGCGCGATGGGATCGGCCACCAGCTCATCGAGGGGCATGGCGTCATCGGCGATGCGGTTGACGAAGGACGTGTTGGCGCCGTTCTCCAGCAGGCGCCGGACCAGGTAGGCCAGCAGGTCCTCGTGGCCACCCACCGGTGCGTAGATGCGGCACGCGTACCCGGTACCCTCCTCTTCGACCAGCTTCTGATAGAGCGCTTCGCCCATTCCGTGCAGCCGCTGAAACTCGAAGTCGCGCCGCTGTCCTGCCAGATCACGCAGGGCGGCCACCGTACGCGCATTGTGGGTGGCGAAGCACGGGTAGAACGCGCTGCCCGCATCCAGCATGCGGCGGGCGCAGGCGAGGTAAGAAATGTCGGTGTGGACCTTCCGGGTGAAGACGGGGTAGTCGCTGAACCCGCCCTCCTGCGCCCGCTTGATCTCCATGTCCCAGTAGGCGCCCTTGACCAGCCGCGCCAGCAGCCGGGTTCCCGTGCGTTCCGCCAGGTCGGCGAGCCAGTCGATGAGCGCAAAGGCCCGCTTCTGATAGGCCTGAACGGCCAGCCCGAACCCGTTCCAGTCGCCGGCGGTGTGCCGGGCCACGCGCTCGATGAGATCCAGCGACAGATCGAGCCGATCGCATTCCTCGGCATCGACGCACAACCCGACGCCGCGGTCGCGCGCCTGCTCGCACAGAGCCACCAGCCGGTCCAGGAGCACGCCGTGCACCCGCTCACGCTGGGCAAACTCGTAGCGCGGATCCAGCGCCGACAGCTTGACCGAGATCCCCGGGGCGAGCTGCGGACCCTGCCCGCCGGCGCCGGCGGCGAGCACCTCAATGGCGCGGGCATAGCGCTCGAAGTAGCGCTCGGCGTCCGGCTCGGGGCGGGCCGCCTCGCCAAGCATGTCGTAGGAGTAACGGAAACCACGCCCTTCGAGCGCCCGGGCCCGTTCGACCGCTTCTTCGATGGTCTCGCCGAGAACGAACTGGCGCCCGAGGATCCGCATGGCTCGACGCACCGCCTGCCGGATCACCGGCTCGCCGAGCCGGCGCAGCAGCCGGTCCACCATGTCCGGCGCTTCATCACCGGGCGAGACCAGCCGCCCGGCCATCATCAGCCCGAAGGTCGAAGCGTTGACGAAGAAGGTCTCCGAAGCCCCGAGGTGGCTCTGCCAGTCGCCGGTCCCCAGCTTCTCCTCGATGAACTCGTCCTGGGTTTCCGCGTCCGGAATGCGCAGCAGCGCTTCCGCCAGACACATCAGCGTCACCCCTTCCTCGGAGGAGAGGTCGTACTCCTGCATCAGCGCGTCGATGCCGCCCACCCGGCGACGCTGCTGCCGCAGGTGCATCACCAGCTCGCGGGCATAGCGCTCGACCCGGGCGTCGGCCGCGGGGTTGCGCGCGGCATGCTCGGCGAGTCGGGCGACGTGGCTGGCTTCGTCGGCCCGGTGATCGGCGCGGATCCGGGCACGAAGACTACTGATGGCGGGCGGCTCTCGATCCTGAAACAGCATGCGACGAGCGTTCCGGTTGGTTTGCCGCCGAGCATATCATGGCGTCTGCGAGCGCCCGCGCGCCCACCACGGCCAGTTGCGGGGCACGCATCGACCAGGGAGGCAACGATGCCGGTGATCACGTGTATCGAGGACCTGCGGGTCCTGCACCGCAGGCGGGTACCGCGGATGTTCTACGACTACGCGGATTCCGGCTCGTGGGAAGAGCTCACCTACCGCGACAACGAACGCCGCTTTCGCGAGCTGCGACTGCGCCAGCGCGTCGCCGTCAATATGGCGGATCGCAGCCTGCGCAGCCGCATGGTCGGCGAGGACGTGAGCATGCCGGTCGCGCTGGCCCCGTGCGGGCTGACCGGCATGCAGCACGCCGATGGCGAGATCCTCGCGGCGCTGGCCGCAGAACGCTTCGGCGTGCCCTTCACGCTGTCGACAATGAGCATCTGCTCCATCGAGGAAGTTGCAGCAAGAACCCGCAGACCCTTCTGGTTCCAGCTCTACGTGATGCGCGACCGCGACTTCGTCGGCCGCCTGATCGACCGGGCAAAGGCCGCCGGCTGTTCGGCTCTGGTGCTCACGCTGGACCTGCAGATCCTCGGCCAGCGTCACAAGGACTTGAAGAACGGCCTGTCGACACCGCCGAAGCCGACCCTGTCGACCCTGGTCAACATGCTCAGCAAGCCGCGCTGGTGCGTCGGCATGCTCGGCGCGACGCGGCGCAACTTCGGCAACGTCATCGGTCACGCGGACGGGGCCGACGACATGAAGAGCCTGTCTGAATGGTCGGAATCCCAGCTCGACCCGACCCTGAGCTGGGACGACGTGGCCTGGGTCAAGGAACGCTGGGGCGGCAAGCTGGTGCTGAAAGGCATCATGGAGCCCGAGGACGCACGTCTCGCCGTCGCCAGTGGCGCCGACGCGCTGGTCGTCTCCAACCACGGCGGGCGCCAGCTCGATGGCGCGCCGGCGAGCATCGATGCCCTGCCGGCAATCGTCGACAGCGTCGGCGAACACATCGAGATCTGGGTCGACGGCGGCATCCGCTCCGGACAGGACGTGCTCAAAGCGCTGGCCATGGGCGCCCGGGGCACGATGATCGGTCGCGCCTACCTGTATGGTCTCGGGGCGCTTGGCGAGGCGGGGGTACGCCGTTGCCTGGAGATCATCGCCAACGAGCTGGACCTGTCGATGGCGTTCTGCGGCCTGCGCGAGATCGGCGAGGTGAGCAAACACATACTCTGGCAACCGCCGCGCTGAGCCGCGCGAGGGCACCCGCGCAGACCGCCGTCCGAGCTTTCCCCGCCGGCTTCTGTTAGGCTGCAATCACGCACGCGCCGACCCGGCGCTCCCGGGTAGCCGCCCGCGGGCACGCCAGACACAGAGAGGTCCACCACGACATGAGCCGACCCAGGAAGGTCCAGGAACAGGTGTCCAACGAACAGGTCCGCAAGACCCTCGAGGACGATGTGCAGGCCTATCTGGCCAAAGGCAAGAAGATCGAACAGGTGCCCACCGGGTTCAGCAACCAGGACCCCCTCGGCGGTCGGCGGCACATCATCCTCGGACCCAGCCGCAAGAGCTGACCGGCGTCTACGACACCTGCGCGAATGCCCGGGCGGGTGGGAAATACCGCTTGCACCGCAGGGTGCTTGACTTATACTGCGGCGAGATTAGAGACCCTGCCCCGAACGTCTTCCAGAGAACCTCGCAAGATCTCTCTCACGATAGTCGGCAATCGCTTCTAATTGGAACAGACCAGGCTCGACGCCTGGACATTAACCCGTGCGAATTGATTGAACAGCGGGAATGCGCGCGAAAGACCAAGGCTCGAGACTGTCGAGCACGGAGCAAACGACAAGATGAAAATTTACGTAGGCAACCTGCCCTGGAGCACCACCGATTCCGATCTGGAGGCACTGTTCTCGGGCATCGGTGCGGTGACCTCCGCATCCGTGGTGACGGATCGCGATACCGGCCGCTCGCGCGGTTTCGGATTCGTCGAGATGTCACAGGCTGACGGGCAGAAGGCGATTGCCGAACTGAACGGCCACATGCTCGAATCCCGCGCCCTTCGGGTGAACGAGGCCAACAGCCAGCCGCGCCGTTCCGGCGGGGGTGGTGGCCAGGGTGGCGGCGGCCGCGGCGGCCGCTGGTAACCCCGCAGGGCGGCCGCTCCGGCAGCCGCTCACCGCCGCATCGAAGAACGGCCCTCGAACGAGGGCCATTTTTTCTTCAACCGGCCCCGCGACGCCGGCTGCGGGCTCCCGATGCGGTCTGCCCGGAACCACCGCTGCGGCCCGGGCGTCCACCCCGTCCACCGGACCCGGGACGTCCACCATTCGGCCGGCGCGAGCCTGCAACCGCGGCCGCTTCGCCCCGCCCGCCGCCGGGGCGCCGGTTGCCCGCACCTCCCTGACGTCCATCCTGACCGGCTGCTCCGGCAGCACGCCCTGATCCTGAGCCGCTCCGCTCTGTCGCTCCTTTGCCGGTGCGGACCGAACCCGCCGGACGCTCCCGAAGCGCCAGCGTAGCCTCGTCGGGAATACGCCCGACCAGACGCTCGATGCCGCGCAGCTGCTTGAGCTCGGATTGGTCGCACAGGCTCCAGGCAACGCCGCCGGCGCCCGCCCGGGCGGTTCTGCCGATGCGGTGCACGTAGCTCTCCGGCTCGTTCGGCAGCTCGTAGTTGATCACGTGAGAGATGCCCTGCACGTCGATGCCGCGGGCGGCAATGTCGGTCGCGACCAGTACCCAGGTGCTGCCGTCCTTGAAGTTGCCAAGGGCCCGCTGCCGGGCGCTCTGCGACTTGTTGCCGTGAATGGCCTCGGCCGTGATGCCAGCCTCCACCAGATGCTTGGCGACCTTGTTGGCACCGTGCTTGGTGCGGGTGAAAACGATGGCCCTGGACACGGAATCCTCGCGCAGCAGGTGCTCGAGCACCCAGCGCTTGTCGCCGTTGTCCACCCGGATCATGCGCTGCTGAATGCGCTTGACTGTCACCTCCTTCGGCGACACGTCGACGCGCACGGGGCTCTTCAGCATCTCCGCGGCCAGCGCGGAAACTTCCTTCGGCATGGTGGCGGAGAACAGCAGCGACTGCCGGGACTTCGGGGTCTGCCGAACCAGGCGCTGCACGTCCCGGATGAAACCCATGTCGAGGAGTCGATCGGCCTCGTCGAGCACCAGCACTTCGACCTTCGACAGGTTGGCGTGCCGCTGGCCGATCAGATCGAGCAGCCGTCCCGGCGTCGCCACCAGCACGTCCAGGCCACGCCGCAGTTTGTCGATCTGCGGCTGCTGGCCGACGCCGCCGTAGATTACCGCGTGGGACAACTTGAGATGACGGCCGTAGCCGGTGAGCTCGTCGCCGATCTGCAGGGCCAGCTCGCGGGTGGGCGCGAGCACCAGGGCCCGGGGATGGTTGGGGACCGGCCGCCCCGGCTCGCCGGCCAGGTGCTGCAGCAGCGGCAGCGCGAAGGCGGCCGTCTTGCCGGTGCCGGTCTGCGCGATGCCGAGCAGATCTTTGCCAGCCAGCAGATGGGGCACGGCCTGGCTCTGAATGGGGGTCGGGGTCTCGTAGCCGACCTCGTCGAGGGCGCGAAGCAGCGCGTCGCTCAAACCGAGCGAACGAAATGAATCATGGTTCACAGTGATATTTATCCTTTGGGAAGTCCGCTGCCGCCCCGCACAACGCAGGGTAAAAGCAGGCGCTCCGGTCGGGTTCCAACGCGCATCGGGAACCACCGGAAGTCAGTATAGGGGCGTCTGGAAGATCCGCAGGGGCCGCAGGGCCAGCTTGAGAACCGCGCGTTCGACGCTGATGCGCCGGATGGCGCCGCAATCGTCTGTGGCTCCGACAGCAGCTTGCTGCTGGGAACCGCCAGAGGCGATCACGGCGCGCACAGTGACGGTATCACCCCTGGTTGTCAAGCGTTCAGCGCAAGCCCGGGTGCCACCTGTGGTCAATCTGTGACCCCGTACGACAGCCAGCGTCCGTCCCGGGCCTCTCCCTGTTCAGACATTGTTCACACAATTCCGTGTTTTATGGCTGCAGCACGGCAACCGATCGGGTTGGTACGATCGATGCATTGCCTGCAGAGGTAACCGAGCCCGAGCCGGCAAGCAGGAGAGCCGCCATGGCCCCACCGCTGACCAGAGAGCGAATCCGCCGCGAGAACCTCGCCTTCGCGGGCACCGGTGGCGTCAGCCCGGTCAACCGCAAACGCTGCTTCGAGGCCGCGTTCCGCGATGAAGCTACAGGCCGGGTGGAGCTGTCCCGCTACGCCAACGGCAACATCGCGCCCATGCACCTCATGGACGGGCTGCCGGCGGAGTGGGTCATCGAGCGCGACGACCGGGGCTGCATCCGCGCCCTGAAGCCGACCGTGATCGCCGGCTTCGTCCGGGACGGCGAGTTCTACACCCGCGAGCAGGCGGCCGCGCTGCTGGCTTAGCCGCGCCGGGGATAGACCCGATAGGCCCCAGGCATTGCCTCCCAGGGCCCGATCTCAGAACCTCAGCACTCAGCCGCCACCCAGGCGCAGGGTCACGTCCAGGCCCCAGAAGCGCGGGTACAGCGACGCGGCCGTCAGCGCCCAATCTCCGGCGGCGGTTTCCGAGTCGATCTCCCGAACGCTGATGTCATCCAGCACGTTGTCGACGAAGGCACGGATGTTCCAGCGATCCCGGTTGTCGCGCCAGGTCAGGTAGAGGTCCACCCGATCCCGGGAAGGCACCTTGTCCAGCGCTCTTTCGATGCCGCTGGAGAAGTAGCTGCCGGTGTAGGACCAGGTTGCCCCCGCCGTCAGGGTGCCGCCGCTGAAGACGAAGTCGTAGGACGTCCAGCTGGTGAACTTCCACTCCGGGATCCGCTTCAGCTGGTTGCCTTTGAGGTTGCGGACGATGAACGAGTCGCCCCCCGTCGTGTCCGCGAAAAGCGGCAACGGGAACTCCGGGTTGTCGTCCTCGAGGACGAAGAAGTCAGACTTGTACTCGGTATCCGCCCAGCTGCCGTTGCCGCCGATGGTCCAGTTCTCCGTCGGCAACCAGGTCAGCTCGACCTCGACGCCCTGGTTCTCGGCCTCGTCCACGTTCTGGACGACGTCGAC
>JBFISC010000129.1:0-10706 GCA_041608775.1 Pseudomonadales bacterium
CGTTCCCCTCGTGGCGCGTGTCACCGTTTTTCACCATCGGCACCGGCATCATCAAGACCAGGCCCCAGACGACGGTGGTGCAGGCAGAAGACCGCCAGGACGAGATCGTGCATGCCGGAGCCGGTGCTAACCTTTACTTGAGCGACCGTTTCATTCTGCGCCTGGAATACAAGCGCCACACGGTTCTGACCAGTCGGGACGACAACGAAGAGATAGACCAATGGAAGGCAGGATTCAGCGTATTTTTCTAGCCTCGCTGGCGCTCGCGATCCTGGCGCCGCTGGCCCATGCCGCTCAGCCCGAAGAGCTCGAGCTTGAGCCGCTGGTGGTGCGCGAGCCCGAGCGGCGGGACGTGGATGTGGATGCCATCGATTCCGAGAATTGGGAGATCGGCGTGTATGGCGGCGTGCTCAGCGTCGAGGACTTCGGCACCAACTCCGTGGTCGGCGTGCGGCTCGCCTACCACGTCACCGAGGATCTGTTCGTCGAGGGCATGTACGGCCGGACCACGCTCGGCGAGACCAGCTTCGAGCGCCTCTCCGGCGGTGCCCAGATTCTCACCGACGACGAGCGCGACATGACCTACTACAACGTCTCGGTGGGCTGGAACCTGTTTCCGGGCGAGTCGTTTCTGGCACGGCGCTGGGCCTACAAGGGTGGCCTCTATCTGGTCGCCGGGGCCGGCAGCACCGAATTCGGCGGCGACGACCGCTTCACGATCAACGCCGGCTTCGGCTACCGGCTGATCCCGACGGACTGGCTGGCGTTGCACGTGGACGTTCGCGATCACGTGTTCAAGTCGGATCTGCTGGGCACCAGCGAGACCCGGCACAACGTTGAATTCACCGGCGGCCTGACGGTGTTCTTCTAGGTGATGACGATGCGTACCCGACTGACGTTCCTCATGTTCCTGATCTTCACGTGCCTTGGCGGTACGGGCTGCGGTTCCTTCGAGGTGAAGCCCTGGGTGAGCCCCTACGAGCGCAACAACCTGGCGGACCCGATCATGAGCTTCAGCCGTGCGCCGATCTCCCAGGGCTACATCACCCACGTCTACCAGGTGCGGGAAGGGGCCAGCGGCGCCGAGGGCGGCACGGGAGGGGGCTGTGGCTGCAACTGAGCCCGGAATCCCCACGCGTCTGGGTAGCCGGCTGATCGCTGCCGGACTGCTGTCGCTGCTGCTGCCGCAGGCTCACGGCGCCATCCTGCCGGAGGACCGCGTCGACCTGATGTATCACGGCTACGACGGCGGGGGCCTGGTGTCGGAAGGCCCTGCCGTGCTGGTCCGCAAGGCATACAAGGACAAGGTCTCCGTGTGGGGCAACTACCTGGTGGACATGATCTCCGGCGCTTCCATCGACGTGGAGGCCCGGGCGAGCGAGTACACCGAGGAGCGCACCGAGCTCGGCGCCGGCCTCGACTACCTCCACGGCAAGACCATGATGAGCGCGTTCTACGTCAACAGCTCGGAGAACGACTACGAAGCCAACACCGCGGGCCTCAGCATCAGTCAGGACTTCTTCGGCGATCTCACCACGCTGGGCATCAGCTATTCCCGCGGCTGGGACACCATCACCCGCACCGGCGACGAGCTGTTCGAGGAAGAGCTCGAGCGGCAGAACTTCGGCGTCAGCCTGTCGCAGATCCTCACCAAGAGCCTGCTAATCAACCTGAACTACGAGAGCGTGACCGAAGAGGGCTTCCTGCAGAGCGCCTACCGCGAAGTGCGGTTCCTGGATCCCAACGAGGCGCTCGGCTACGGCTTCGACCCCGCCGTGCACCCGCGGACCAAGACCACCAGCGCGGTGGCGGTGCGGGCCATGTACTACCTGCCGTACCGGGCATCCCTCAAGGGCGAGTACCGCCACTACAGCGACAGCTGGGGCGTCAGCGGCTGGAACGTCGAGGCCGGCTACGTGCACCCGTTCGCCCGCGGGCTGACCGCAGAGGTCCGGCTGCGCTACTACCAGCAGTCGGAAGCGGACTTCTACAGCGATCTGTTCGAGCGCCAGGGCGCGCAGAACTTCATGAGCCGGGACAAGGAACTGTCCAGCTTCACCACCACCACGGTGGGCGCCGGGCTTTCCTACGAGTTCGCGACGCCGTGGCTGCCGCTGATGAAGCGCGGCGAGGCCAACCTGTTCGTCGACTGGCTGCGCTTCGACTACGATAACTTCCGCAACGTCACGGTCACCGGCGTGGCGCCCGGCGAGGAGCCGCTGTACGGGTTCGACGCCATCGTGGTGCGCGCGTTTCTGTCCTTCTGGCTCTGACGCGCTAACCCACAGGCCGGATTGCCACGAACATCTCGTGGACGCCGGGCTCGGTTTCCGAGTGCTCGAGCGGCACCGCGCGGGGATCGACAAACCCGACGGCGCGCAGGGTGTCCAGCCACGCTGCCCGCGGGAACAGCCCCTCGAGGTGGCGGTCGTGCTCGACCCGGATCCGGTCACCGTCACGCAGCAGGAAGGCGTAGTCCACCGTGTAGGTCGTGTCGTGTCGATCCGGGTCGGTCACCCACTCCAGGTAACGCAGCCCGCGATCGGCGCCGTCGTAGCCGCCGCAGTCGGTACCGGGCCGGAAGGTCTCGCGCACGTAGTCGGGGGCGAACAGGGCACCGCCGCCGGGGCGCAGGTGCAGGAAGGCTGTCTCCAGCGCCAGCTGCAGTTCTTCCAGGGTGGTCATGTAGACGATGGCGTCGTGAATGAACACGCGGTCGAACTGCCGCTCCAGGCGCGCGCTGCGCATGTCGTCCTGGACGTGCTCGCAGTCCGGGTTCAGGCCGCGGCTGACGGCCAGCATGCCGGCCGATGGCTCCACCAGGGTCATCTGGAAGTCGTGCTTGAGGAAGGAAGCGTTGTTGCCACCGCCGCTGCCGAGCTCCAGCAGGGTTCTCGCGGGCGCGGTTCCCGTGTTCCGCAGCAGGTCGCCGTAGATGCCGGCTTCCTCCTCGTAGTCCTGGACCGCCGACATCAGCGGCCACCAGTCGGCGAGCTCGCTGTAGAACTTCGATACCGTATCGGTCATGTCCCGTTGTTCTCCTGTATCAGGCGGATCCATTCGGGATGGCGATCCGCGAGGGGTTCCGCCGGTAGCAGGGCAGCCCGCCAGAGGTGGGGTGAGCGTCGGCGCTCATGGCTGCCTCCTGGCCCGGGGGCGCATCGAGGCGTCGCCGCGTGTGCAGTATAATCCGCCGCCATGACGATCCGTACCCGAGTAGCCCCGTCTCCTACCGGCGACCCCCATGTCGGCACGGCCTACATGGCCCTGTTCAACTGGGTGTTCGCCCACAGCCAGGGGGGCGAGTTCATTCTGCGCATCGAAGACACCGACGCGGCGCGCAGCACGCCGGAGTCGGAGGCGATGATCCTCGACTCGTTGCGCTGGCTCGGGCTCGCCTGGCACGAGGGCCCGGACGTCGGCGGTCCCCACGGCCCGTACCGGCAGAGCGCGCGCAAGCACATCTACCAGGAGCACGCGCAGCGGCTGGTGGAGCAGGGGGACGCGTTCCATTGTTTCTGCAGCGCCGAGCGCCTGGACGACATGCGCAGGGCCCAGCAGGCGGCGGGGGAGAATCCGCGCTACGACGGCCGCTGCCTGGCGCTGAACGAATCCGAGGTGCGCAGCCGCCTGGACGCCGGCGAGCCCCACGTGATCCGCCTCAAGGTGCCGAGCGGCGGCGTGTGCAGCTTCGAGGACGCGCTGCGGGGCAGCATCGAGATTCCCTGGACCCAGGTCGACATGCAGGTGCTGATCAAGCAGGACGGCTTCCCCACCTACCACCTGGCCGTAGTGGTGGACGATCACCTGATGCAGATCAGCCACATCTTGCGCGGCGAGGAGTGGATCAACTCGGTGCCCAAGCACCAGCTGCTCTATCAGTACTTCGACTGGCCCGTGCCCGTGCACTGCCATCTGCCGCTGCTGCGCAACCCCGACTCCAGCAAGCTGTCGAAGCGCAAGCATCCGACCAGCGTCAACTACTACCGGCGCCTCGGCATCCTGCCCGAGGCGCTGGCCAACTACCTGGGCCACATGGGCTGGTCCATGCCCGACGAGCGGGAGCTGTTCAGCCCGCAGGAGATGGCCAGCGATTTCGAGCTCGGCCGCATTCACCTGGGTGGCCCGGTGTTCGATATCGCCAAGCTGTCATGGCTGAACGGCCAGTACCTGCGCCGGCTCGATCCGGAGGCCTTCATGGACCGGGTTCAGGCCTGGGCGCTGAACCGGGAGCACCTGGCGCGGCTGGTGCCCCTGGTCCACGAACGCACCGAGCGCTTCTCCGACCTCGCGCCTCAGGTGGACTACCTGCTCGGCGACCGGCGACCGCTCGCGGCCGCGGATTTCGCCAGCGACCGGCTGACCGCGGAGCAGACGGCGCAGATCCTCGACCACGTGTCCCGGGAGCTCGACGCCATGCGCCACTGGGAGCGCCAGGCGTTGTTCGACACCTGCCAGGCCCTGGCGAAGTGGATGGACCTGAAGATCCGCGATTTCCTGGGCCCGCTGTTCATGGCCATCTCCGGGCGTGCGGTGTCGCTGCCGCTGTTCGATTCCATGGTGTTCCTCGGCCCCGACCTTACCCGCAACCGCATCCGCGAGGCGCTCGACGTGATCGGGGTATCGAAGAAACAGGCCAAGCGCCTGGAGAAGCAGCATCGCGAGTTCCTCGCCACCACCACGACGGACGGGTCCGCCTCGGGCCCGGACGGTGACGGCTGATCGAAACCCCTGCAGTAGCGGAAACATTCATGAGCGAACTGGAATTCTACGGCGCCGCCGGTCGGGTCACCGGATCATGCCACCTGCTGCGCATCGACGGCCGCCTGGTGCTGCTCGACTGCGGCATGATTCAGGGCGGCGACGAAGAGGCCGACAACGCGGCGGAGTTCCCGTTCGATCCGAAGAAAGTCGACGCGGTGCTGCTCAGTCATGCTCACCTGGATCATTCCGGCCGGTTGCCGCTGCTGGTGAAACGCGGCTTCCGCGGCACCATCCACACTCACAACGCTACGCGGGCGCTGCTGCAGATTCTGCTGACCGACGCCGCCAACATCGAGGCCGGCGTGATCCGGCGCGCCAACCGCCGCCGCAGCGATCAGGGCAGGAAGCTGCTGGAGCCGCTGTACGACCTGGAAGACGTGGCCAGCACCCTGGCTCTGGTCCGCTCGCACCGCTACGAGCGGCCCGTCGAGGTGTTTCCCGGGCTCGAGGCAAGCTTCCACGACGCCGGCCACATCATGGGTTCGGCGGTCGTGGCGACCCGGATCGGCCACGGCGACGACGCGGTGCGGCTGGTGTTCAGCGGCGATCTGGGCCAGTACGGATCGCCCATTCTCATGGATCCGGTCACCCCGGAGCCGGCGGACCTGGTGCTGATGGAGAGCACCTACGGCGATCGTTGTCACCGCGACCTGGCGGCGTCGCTGGAGGAGTTTGCCGGCATTCTCGAACGTGCCCAGCGCGAGGGCGGCAACGTGCTGATACCCGCGTTTGCCGTGGGCCGCAGTCAGGAGATCCTGTACTTCCTCGGCAAGCACTATGACGACTGGCGCGTCGATCGTTTCCAGATCTTCCTCGACAGCCCGCTGGCCATCGAGGCGAGTCAGATCTACTGGGACTACCCGCATCTGTTCGACGAGGAGGCGAACGAAATCTTCCGCGAGCGGGACTTCATGCCGAGCCTGCCGAATCTGCACTTCACCCGCACCGCCCCGGAGTCCAAGGTGATTGCCCGGCTGAAGCAGGGCGCGCTGATCATCGCCGGCAGCGGGATGTGCAACGGCGGGCGGATTCTCCACCACTTCAAGCGCGAGATCGGCCGCAAGGAAACCCAGATCGTGTTCACCGGCTTCCAGCCGCCGGGCACCCTCGGCCGGCGCATCATCGACGGTGCCGACAGCGTGCGCATCCATGGTGATCAGTTCCCGTTGCGCGCTGCGGTGCATACCATCGGCGGCTTCTCGGCCCACGGCGACCAGCACGATCTGCAGCGCTGGTACCAGGGCTTCGGGGCCCGTCGGGACGGATCCAAGGTGCCTGTCTACCTGGTGCACGGAGATCCGGATGCCGCCACGGCATTGCGCGACTTCCTCGGCGCGGACGGTGTTGATGCGCAGGTGGCGGTGGCCGGCGAGAAGGTGGCGCTCGACGCGCTCCGCACGCCGGGCTCCTGATCAGCCCAGCCTCACGGCGACCTCGCGCGCGACGAACGCAGTGCTGAGAACGAAGCCGATGGCCGGGAACGCCCGGGGAAACTCGTAGGCGCCGGCCGGCGCCGGCTCCCGCCCCTTGATCCGCCACAGCGCCAGGTTCACCGCCGCGAAGATCGTCAGCATGATCAGCGAGGTGGCGGCCGCAAGCCCGCCGAGGCGCCCGTACCAGGCGAGGCCGAGCACGCTTCCAGCGGCCACGGCGGTGGCGAGCAGCGGCGTGCGGGTAGCGCCGTGCACCCGAGCCAGCAGCGCCGGCAGCTGCCCGCGCGAAGCCAGGCCGTAAAGCACGCGGGAGGCCATGACGATCTGTACCAGCGCACCGTTGATGATGGCAAACATGGCGATGATGCCGATGCCTACGGCGGAACGACCGGTGTGGGTCTCGAACAGGGTCGCGAGCGGCGCGCCGCTGGCCGAGAGCTCTGCCGGTGTCAGCGCCAGCAGGGCGGTGCTCATCAGCAGCAGGTAGAGCAGGGTGGAGATGCCGAGCGTCAGCAGGATCGCCCGGGGCATGGTGCGGCGCACGTCCTTTACTTCTTCCGCCACGTCGACCATGTCCTCGAAACCGATGAAGGCATAGAAGGCGAGGGTGACGCCGAGCAGCACCGCATGCACGGTGATCCCGGTTCCGGTGCCTGGAAGAAACTCCGTCCATCGCTCGGGCAGATCGGCCAGCCCCGGTGCGCCGGCGATCACCACCACCAGCAGGCCGCCGGTCTCGACGATGGTGATCACGGCTGCCACCGTCACCGACTGGGCGATGCCCCAGCCGGCCAGCGCCCCGAGGCCCACGGTCACGGCGAGCACGGTGGCGCCACGGGACACGTCGAGGTAGTTCTGCAGGTAGCCGGTGAAGCCGTTGACCAGCGCCGCGGAGGACACCACGCCGGCGAGCGCGACCAGCAGCCCCACCACAAGCGACAGCTGTTTCAGGCCGAAGCCCTGCTGGACGTAAAGGGCTGCGCCGGCCGCCCGGGGGAAGCGGGCGGACAGCTCGGCGAAGGAACAGGCGGTGAAGCCGGCCACCAGCGAGGCGATCAGAAACGACAACGGCGCACCATAGCCGGCGACCCCGGCGATCTCACCGACGAGGGCGTAGATGCCCGCGCCAATGGTGGTGCCGAGCCCGTAGAGCGTCAGCAGCGGCAAGGTCAGGGCGCGTCTCAGGCCGCCGCTCGGCGGGTTGCGTTCCACGGGTTTCGGGGCTCCGACAATGCTGGCCGAGCCCTACATCATGCCGGTACGGGAAGCGGCAGCGCCAGCCCGGACGCTGCCGCCGGCGCTGGGGAACGAGGATCGAACGCCCCGCCGCACCCAGCGCCTTACGAGCGCGTCAGCTGCGCTGTCGCGGATCGGACTCGACGCGAATCCGCGCCATGGCGAAGGCGAACTCCCGGAGCGACAGCTTGCCATCGTCGTCCCGGTCGGCCTGCTCGAAGCTGGCCGCCAGCGCTCGGTTCACGTCCGCCTCGTGCAGCTCGATGGTGCCGCTGCGGTCGGCATCGATATCGCTGAACGTTTCCGGCTCGTTGGCCACCGCAGCAGCCGGTAACAGCAAAGCGCCGCAGGCGAAAATCGCGCTCAATCTCATGTCATTACTCCTAGGTAGATTGGCAGGGCGCCGGATCTCCGTCCGGCACACCGGGGGATAGCAAGGCGCGTGCCAGGCGTCAGGAACTGACGCGCCCGCTGGGCTGCAGCGGCGTTCCCGGCTGCGGGCGGGGCGTTTCCTGCTGCGTTCGCGGCGCGCAGGCCGAGAAATCGTCGCCGGTTCGCGACACTACTTGAGGAAATATTGTTAAGTATTTGAATTACAATTGAAAAACAGTGTCGCCATACGGCGACGCCGCTAGGTGTCGACGTCGTCGCGCTCGATGCCGTAGCGTTTCATCAGCTTGTAGAAATCCGTGCGGTTGCGTTGTGCCAGCCTCGCTGCCCGAGTGATGTTGCCCTCGGTGAGTTTGATCAGCTGAACCAGGTAGTCCCGGGTAAATCCCTCACGGGCCTCGTCGAACGACGGGATTGTGGCGGCGCCGTCGCCCAGCGCATCGCGCACCTGCTCGCGGGAGATGACCACTCCCGGCGAGAGCGCAACGTTGCGCTCCACCACGTTGCGCAGCTGACGCACGTTGCCTGGCCAGGGTGCGCCTATCAGTAGCTCCATGGCGTCCGGCGCGTAGACCTTGCGGGCATCGGCGGCGCACAGCTCGTCCAGAAACCCCTGGACCAGCAGCGGGATGTCCTCGCGCCGCTCCGCCAGCGGCGGCAGGCGCAGTTCCAGGACGTTCAGCCGGTAAAACAGGTCGGACCGGAAACCGCCTTCCTCGATGGCCCGGGCGAGATCCCGGTGCGTCGCCGACACCAGACGAAGATCGACTGCGTGGCCGGCCGTGGATCCTACCGGCCGGACCACCCGCTCCTCCAGCACCCGCAGCAGCTTCGCCTGCAGATCCAGAGGCATGTCGCCGATCTCGTCGAGAAACAGGGTGCCGCCATCGGCGGCCCGGATCAGTCCGGTGTTCGCGCTCGTGGCGCCGGTGAACGCGCCCTTCACGTGGCCGAACAGCTCGGACTCCAGCAGCTGCGCGGGGATGGCCGCGCAATTCACGGTGATGTACGGCCCGGATGCGCGCGGGCTGTGCTGGTGGATGAAGCGGGCCAGCACCTCCTTGCCGGTGCCGGTCTCGCCCTGGATCAGTACCGAGGCGTTGCTGCGGGCCGCTGCCTGAGCCTCGCCGAGCAGCGCCTGCATGCGGCTGTTGCGGGTCGGCCAGGCATCGTCGTCGGCATCGCTCGCGGGACGGTACAGTCGGGTAGCCGAACGGATCTTTTCCAGCAACTCGTCGCGTTCGACCGGCTTGGTCACGAACCCCACGGCGCCCCGCTGAGTGGCTGCCACCGCCTCCGGTATGGTGCCGTCGGCGGTGATGATCAGCACCGGTAACGACGGGTGCTCGCGCTGCAGGTGATCGAGGAGCTCGATGCCATCCATGCCGTCCATGCGCAGGTCGGTAATCACCAGATCCGGCACTTCGTTCTGCACCCGGGTGAGTGCCTGCCGGGCATTTCCGGCCCGGCTCACGCGGTAGTCCGCCCGCTCGAGCCGCTTCCCCAGCAGCATGAGGAAGTCCGGGTCGTCGTCCACCAGCAGGATGTGCGCTTCGCTCACGGCGCCGGCTCCCCCGGACCTTGCACGTCGTCCTGGTTCAGCGAAGCTTCGATCTCGGTGAGCGAATCGATCTGTTGCTGGAGGTTGCTGATCTGGGCGCCCATGCGCAGCCGGTCATCCACCATCTTCAGCACCAGCAGCGCGATATGCCGCTGCTCGGGTACCAGCTCGCCCTGACTGCCAGCCAGTACCTGAAGATCCGCGCGCACCTCCTGAAGGTCGGCTGCGAGGGCGGCGTCGAAAGCCCGTACGAGGGTCAGCCGCAGCAGGTTGGCGTAGCTCGGATCCGCCTCGTAGCGCAGCCGCTGCGTTTCGGTCAGCGCGCGGCGCTGTTCCGGTTCCGATGCCTCGATGAGCTGACTGGTGAGCTGGAGCAGCGCTTCGGTCTCAGTCGGACTCGGGGGCCGGTTCGCGCACGCTCCGGATATCAGCAGAGCTATCACGAACAGCCTTCGGCTGACGATCCGGCGCGAGCGGCAGCACGACCCGCACGTGCGCGCCGTCCGCCTCGTCCAGAATCCGGATCGTACCTCCATGCGCCCTCGCTGCCGCCAACGCCAAAGACAGGCCAATGCCAGTCCCGGCGGTTGCCCCTGCATCGGGCCCGCGGAAAAATGCCTCGAACACCCGTTCCCGCAGCTCGATCGGTATGCCCGGTCCGCGATCCTGCACCTCGATGTATGCTCCGTCGCCGTGTCGGCGGAGGTGCAGTTCGACCGTGCCGCCGGCGGGCGAGTACTTTATCGCGTTGCTCACGAGGTTATCCACGATTGCCCTCAGTTGACTCTCGTCCCCGGTAATGGTCAGCGGCTCCAGTCCGTCGGCCTTGACGGTGACCCGGCGGGCGCCGGCATCGAGGATCTGCTCGTCGAGGCAACGCTCGATCAGTCGGTCCAGCCGGACCGGCGCCGGCTGCTGTGGCGGCTGGGCGTCCTGCCAGCCGGCGTAGGTCAGTAGATCGTCGATCTGGCGCTTAAGCCGGGTGGCGTTGCGCTCGACGATGGCGATGATCTCGCCGCTGTCCGAATCACCATGGGGCACTTCCTTGAGCAGGTCGATGCCGGCCTGGATGTTCGCCAGCGGGGATTTCAGCTCGTGGGACATGTGCCGCACGAAGGTCGACTTCTGTGCCTCCAGGTCGCGGATGCGACGCCTCAACCAGTCCAGCGACGTGCCGATGTCCTGCAGGTCTCGTGGGCCGTCGACGTGCACCAGCGGGTCGAGATCGGCGCGGCCGAGCCGGGTGATGGCCGCGGTGATCTGCCGCATGGGCCGGCTGATCAGGCGGGCAAAGGCGAAGGCGACCAGCAGTGCGGCGGCGA
>JBFISC010000130.1:0-10315 GCA_041608775.1 Pseudomonadales bacterium
CCGGTGCCGTCCCTGAACGACGCGGACGCAATGCGGAAGACCGCGGCGATGCTGGTTGGGAGCAGCGAGGTCATGAACGGCAGCTGGCAGCCCGACGAGGATGGCTCGGCGGGCTCGCCGGCGGTGTCTGCGCCCGTCGTCGTGGACGAGCCGGTAGACGCGCGCAGCGGGCCGCTACCTGTAGTGCCGGCCGCCGCAGTCGATTCCGTCGAGGATCCTGCACCGGCGCAGCAGATCGGAACCGTCGTGAGAGCTCAGTCAGGCGTTTCGGACCCCGTCGGGACCATCGACGATGCCGCACTCCCGGCGGTGCGGAAACGTCCGGCCGCGTCGGTTTCGCTCCGGCATCATCGGGACAAGGCCGAGGCGCGTCGTGCGCTCCAGTCCGGTCGTTTTGCGGAAGCATATGCCCGGCTGCGCCCGGCGGTGGGCGATGCCCGCGGCGATACCGAATTCCTGGGGCTGCTGGGCCTCGCCGCGATGCGCACCGGAAATCCCGCCGAAGCCGTCGTGATCTACCAGCACCTGTCCGCCATGGAGCCAGACACGCCGCGCTGGCGGGTCGGGTTCGCGCTCGCCCAGGAGAGCCTGGGCCTGGATGCCTCGGGCGTCTACCGGGAGGCGCTGGCGCTGAGTGACGCCGGATCCGAGGTCCGCGCGTTGCTGCAGATGAGGCTCGACGGCGGAGGGCCTGCGGGCGTTACCTGATGGCGGGCATTCGCAAGATCCGGATCGGCGATCTGCTGGTCAGCAAGGGTGAGATCAGCCAGGAGCAGCTCCAGCAGGCGCTGGCCGAGCAGAAGAAACTCGGGCTGAAGCTCGGCCGCATCCTCATCGACATGGGCTGCATCGAGGAGGACCGCTTTCTCGAGTTCCTGTCCGAGCAGCTCGGCGCTCCGTTCTACGACCTGAAGTCGTTCACCTTCGATCCGGAGGTCGTGGCGCGCCTGCCGGAGACCTACGCGCGGCGCTATCGTGCCCTCGTTCTCGAGGATCGGGACGGCGACATCGTGGTGGGTATGGCCGATCCCATGGACATCTTTGCCTACGACGAGATCTCCCGGCAGCTGGGCGTTCCCATCAGCGTCGCCGTCGTCCGGGAGAGCGAGCTCGTTGCCATGCTCGACCTGGCGTACCGGCGCACGTCGGACATCGTCAGCTTCGCTCACGAGCTGGAGGGCGAGCTCACCACCGAGCAGTTCTCCCTCGGCTACGAGTCTAGCGACGAGGACGCGAGCACCCCGGTCGTGCGGCTGCTGCAGTCGATCATGGAGGACGCGGTGCAGATCCGAGCATCCGACGTGCACATCGAGCCGGACGAAACGGTGCTGCGGATCAGGCAGCGGGTGGACGGCGTGCTTCAGGAGCAGACCGTCAACGAGACCCGGATCGCCAGCGCCCTGGTGTCGAGGCTCAAGCTGATGGCGGGGCTCGACATCTCGGAAAAACGCCTGCCCCAGGACGGACGCTTCGAAGTGCGGGTCAAAGGCAGGACCATCGACGTACGCCTCTCCACCATGCCGGTGCAGCACGGGGAATCAGCGGTCATGCGGCTGGCCGATCACGACGGCGCGACCACCAGCCTGGGCAGCGTCGGCATGCCGGCCGAGATGCTGGAGCGCTTCCGCTTTCTGATCACCCGGCCGAACGGGCTGGTACTCGTAACCGGCCCCACCGGCAGCGGCAAGACGACCACGCTGTACGGCGCGCTCAACGAGCTCAACTCACCAGCGAAGAAGATCATTACCGTCGAGGACCCGGTGGAGTATCACCTCCCGCGGGTCAATCAGGTGCAGGTGATGCCGAAGATCGGCCTCACGTTCGCTGCGGTGCTGCGCGCGACCCTGCGTCAGGACCCGGACATCCTGCTGCTGGGCGAGATCCGCGATCTGGAGACTGCGGAGATCGCGCTGCGGGCATCCATGACTGGGCACCTGGTGCTATCGACCCTGCACACGAACGACGCCATCTCCAGCGCCACGCGGCTGCTCGATGTCGGCGTGGAAGGCTATCTGGTTGCCGCTTCCCTGCGCGGCGTGATCGCCCAGCGACTCGTGCGTCGGATCTGCGATCGCTGCAGCGCGCCGGCGGAGCCGGACGATCAGCAGTTCTCCTGGCTGGATGCCGTGGTCGGCGAAGAGCAGGCCCACAAGCTTACCTTTCACAGCGGCAGCGGCTGCAACCGCTGCAACCAGACGGGCTACTACGGGCGGATCGGCGTGTTCGAGCTGCTCGAGCTCAATGAGGACCTGGCGAACTGCCTGCGCGCCGACGATGCAGTGGAATTCGCTCGGCTGTCGCGTTCTCAGGAGGGGTTCCGGCCGCTTGTGCTGAACGCTCTGGATTACGCCATTGCCGGGCAGACCACGCTCAGCGAGGTGCTGGCACTGTCGGGACAGGTGGAAGACCTGCGCATGGACGTGCAACCGCCGCTGGCTGCCGACATGACCATGCGCAACGCCATGCAGTCCGACACCCCCGCGAGGCACTGAGTCCGATGGCCCGGTTTGCGTTCCGCGCGCGGGATTCCGAAGGCCAGTCGGTGGAAGGCCATCGCGAAGCAGCGGACGCCGTAGCGGTGGCCCGGGAACTCAACGCCGCGGGAATGGTGCCGGTGCACCTGGTCGAGGAAGCCGAGCGCACCGAGCCCGACGCAGCGAGTCAGGGCCTGGGCTGGTTCCAGCGCAGGGTCTCCCTCGACGAGCTGATTCTGCTCAGCCATCAGATGGCGAGCCTGACGCGGGCCGGGATCTCCGTGGTCCGGGCCCTCCGCGGTCTCGCCGACTCCAGCAAGAATCCGCGGCTGCGGGCGGTGCTTGCCGACGTCTCCGCGGTGCTCGAATCCGGTACCGATGTTGCCTCGGCGCTGCGCCGCCATCCCGCCGTGTTCTCCGAACTGTATGCCAGCGTGATCCACGTGGGTGAGAACACCGGCCGCCTCGACGAGTCCTTCCGCCAGATTGCCGGGTACCTGGAAACGGAGCGGGAAACCCGCAGGCGGATCAAGACGGCCACCCGCTACCCGAGCTTCGTGCTGGCGGCCATCGGCATCGCCATCGTCATCCTCAACGTGTTCGTGATTCCGGCGTTCGCGAACGTGTTCGAGAAGTTTCATGCCGAGCTGCCCTGGCAGACCCGCGTGATCATCGGCATCTCCGACTTCATGCTCGCCAACTGGCCATTTCTGCTGCTGGGTGCGCTCGGCGTTGTGGTCGGCGTTCGCTACTGGGTGAGAACGCCCGGGGGACGGTTGACGTGGGATCGCTGGAAGCTCCGGCTCCCGCTGATCGGAGGCATCTTCGAACGCACCAATCTGGCGCGGTTCTGTCAGACCTTTGCCATGGTCTCCCGCGCCGGGGTGCCTATTACCCAGGGCCTGCTGGTGATCTCTCGAGCAATCGGCAACGAGTACATGGCTGAGCACATCAACGGCATGCGGCAGGGGATCGAGCGTGGCTCGAGCATCACGACCACCGCCAGGGACAGCGGCATGTTCTCGGCCGTGGTGCTGCAGATGATGGCGGTGGGTGAGGAAACCGGTGCCATAGACGAGCTCATGGAGTAGTCGGCCGGGTTCTACGAGGAGGAAGTGGACTTTCAGCTCAAGGCGCTGACCGACGCGATAGAGCCCATTCTGGTGGTCGCCATCGGCGTCATGGTGCTGATCCTTGCGCTGGGCGTGTTCCTGCCGTTGTGGGATCTGTCCTCGGTGGCCAACCGCTGACCGCGCGATCTCCCGGGATCTGTGAAGCGGTTCTCGGACCGGGTGTGGCCGGGCCCAGCAGAATTCTGGTTTGGGTCTAATCTCAACCTAAGGACGAATCGCGTCGCTGTGCGGCGGCGCGGACGTCGAATCTCAGGACAGGTTTCGAGGAAGCAACATGCACAGGAAGCATTCCGGTTTTACCATTGTCGAGCTGGTTGTGGTCATCATTCTGCTCGGCATTCTTGCGGCGACGGCATTGCCGCGGTTCATCAACATCGAAGACGAGGCACATGCTGCTGCCTTCGAAGGCGTGCTCGGCAGCCTGCAGACCGGTGTGTCGCTGTATCACGCCAAGGTTGTTGCCACCGACACCGCCGCCGACGGCATTCCAACGCCGGACGATTTCTCCGGACTGCGCACCAACGGTGCCGGCTTCCCGTACGGCACCGACGACAACAGCGGCGCTGGCAGCGACGTGGTCGACTCGGATGACTGCCAGGTGGTGTTCAGCAACGTGCAGCAGGCGGGCGCACCGTCGATTACCAACTCAGCTGCAGCCGCCAGCGTGGATACGGACGGGGTCGGCTTCGACTACACGGCCGTGTTCAACGCCGGTGATTGCGTCTACTACTACACGGGCGAGTCCACCACGGTGGGGGACACGGTGCGGACGATGACCTATGACCCGGCCACCGGCCAGATCACCACGGGCACCTTCGTTCTCATCTAGTCCCTGGCCGGCGCCGGCCGGGAGAGCCGGCACCGGGCCGATCGACGTCTCGATTCGAGGTTTCTTCGCGCATGGACGGCATGAAGCCTGGATATCCACGCAACACCCGGTTCGCCGGGTGTTCGTGCTTTAAGGGTATGTCCGGCTTCACCGTGGTGGAGCTCATCGCGGTGATCATCCTGCTCTCGATCCTCGGCGTGGTCGCCATGGGCCGGATGACCTCGCCGACCATGTTCGCACCTGCCATCGTCACCCAGAGCCTGATTGCCGAGGTCAGGCTGGCCCAGCAGCTGGCGACCTCGCGCCATGACGCGACGATCTCCCTGACCCTGGACCGGGCCGGCGCCCGGTGGCGCATGCGCACGGTATCCAGCGTCGACGGCCTGCTGCGGGACGAGGCCTTTGATGTGGACGGCACGAGCATCGTCGCCAGCAGCGGCGCCGTCAGCGCCGGCATCGATGCCGCGACACCGCTGTTGATCGCGTTCGACCACGCCGGCGACCTCAGCGCGGTCAGCATCGGCGCCGCGCCGGGTTCGCCGGACGCCGGGGTCTCGGTCACCGTCAGCGGCGATACCACCCGCCAGCTCTGCATATACCCCAGCGGCTATGCGAACGATAGCGCCTGCGGCTAACAAAGCGCCTGCGGCTAATAAAGCGCCTGCGGCTAACAAAGCGCCTGCGGCTAACAAAGCCGCCGCCGAGCGCGGGTTCACCCTGGTGGAACTGGTGGTCACGATGGTGGTGATCAGCATCGCCGTGCTCGGCATCAGCCAGGCGTTGGCGTTTGCCTTCGCTCATCAGAGTGACGGGCTGTGGCAGGCCAGGTCGGTGGCGCTGGCTGAAGCCTACATCGAGGAAATCATGGCCCGGCGCTTCGATGAAGCGACTCCGGTGGGCGGCGTCCCGCCCTGCGCGCCGTCGGCGGTGGCCTGCTCGCCGGTAGGCACGGACGGAGAAACCCGGTCGCAGTTCGACGACGTGGACGACTACGACGGTCTCGACGAGCAGCCGCCGGTGGACATGGACGGCAATCCGCGGCCGGAGTATGCCCGGTTCCGGGTGCAGGTAAGCGTCGCCTATCCAAACGCGGCCCAGGTCGCTGCTTTCGGTCTCGACGATGCCAGCGATGCCAAGCTCGTGGTCGTCAGCGTCACGCCGCCCGGCGAGGCGACCCTGACGTTTCCGATTCTGCGGGCCAACTACTGATGGGCCCTCGCGCGCAGACCGGGTTCACGCTGGTGGAGCTGATCACGGTGATCGTGATCCTAGGCGTGCTCGCAATGGGTACGGTCAGCTTCATCAGCGATTCCAGCAACGGCTTCTCCTCGACCGTATCGCGGACCCAGCTCGGTACCGAAGCCCGGTTCGTGGTTGACCGGCTGTCCCGCGAACTGCGCAACGCGCTTCCCGGCAGCCTGCGGGTCAGCGGCGGCTGCATCGAGTACCTGCCGATCGTCGCGGCTTCGCGCTACGTCACCCTGCCGGTGGCAACCTCGGCGACGAGCTTTCGCTCGGTTCCGGTGGAGCCGCTGCCGGTCCCGGCCGGGGTACGGGTGGCGGTGTTCGCCGATTTATCGGCCTACGCGCTGGCGAATCCGGGGCCTCTGAGCCCGCCGGCCACGGTGTCGGCGCCCGGGCCGGGCAACGAGGTGACGGTGACGTTCAGCGCCGCCCACTCGTTTTCCAGCGAGTCGCCGACACGGCGCTATTTTCTGGTGGCGGATCCGATCAGCTACTGCGTGGATGGGGGCGCGCTGTACCGTTACCAGAACTACGGGTTCCTGGCGGCTCAGCCCGGGCCCGGGGGGCTGCCGTCGGCGCTTCCCGATCGGTCGCTGGTCACGGAGGCGGTGGCCAACGCCGCGCCGTTCACCCTGAACGGCGCCACGCTCACCCGCAACGCGGTGGTGGACCTGAGGCTGGCCATCAGCCGGGCAGGGGAGCAGGTGCTGGTCGAGCATCTGGTACAGGTGCGCAATGTACCGTAGCGGCGCACCCTCCCGGCAGCGCGGCATCGGCCTGATGGCCGCGATCTTCCTGATCGTGGTGGTGGTGGCCCTGGTGGCAGCCATCATCCGCATGGTACGCACATCGAGCGATGCCTTCTCTCAGGACGTCATTTCTCACCGGGCGTTCCTGGCGGCGGAATCGGGCGCTCAGCTCGGCCTGAACCGGGTGTTCGCGCCTTCGGGCGCCGGGGTCTGCGGCAACTGGAACTGGGACCTTAGCGCCGCAGGTCTCGAGACCTGCAGCGCCGCGGTGGCGTGCCGCAGCGAGGTGGTGGATGGCGTGCCTCACTACACAATCGAGAGCGACGGACGCTGCGATTCTCGCGGCGTGGTGGCCCAGCGCCGCATCCTCGTGAGGGCGGTGCCGTGATGGGCCGCTGCATTCTGGCGACCGCGCTGATGCTTCTTGCCAACGCTGTTGCGCATGCGGCGGACAGCGCGACGGCATGCTCGCTGATCTTCGACAACGGACTCACCAGCCATGCGCCCGGGCTGGATCTGGAGTTCGAACGCGACGCTCAGTTGCTTGGCGCCTCCGGCCTGGCACTGAACTTCGTCAACGTGGCTGTGGACAACCGCAGCTCGGCGCTGTCCTGCGATGCTGCCCATTGCACGGCCAGCGGCGGCGTCGGGGAAGCCCTCGACCCGGGGCCTTTCGTTTTCAACAGCGGCGGGCGGAATTTCTTTGCGCCCTCGGATGGCAACACCCTGATGGTCAGCGACTATCGCAACATCGACGTGAACGCGGGCGCTACGCTCGGCGTGAATCCGGCCATCAGCGAGTTCCGCATACGGCGACTGCGCGTGGACGGTGGCGGGGTCGTGGAGCTGCGCGCCGGCGACTACTGGATCGAGCGCCTTGAGCTCCGGGACGACTCCATCCTGCGTGTGGTTGGCGGTGGGACCGCGCGGATCTACACCGACGACCCGCGCATCGGCGACAACGTCTTGATCAACTCACCTGCAGCTGGGGTCAGCGGGAACCCGGCCCGGCTGTTGCTGTGGAGCGATGCTGACGTCACGCTCGGCAGGGATACCACTTTCTCCGGCTTTCTCTACAGCCGCGGGCTCGAACTCGACCGAGACGCCGTCGGCTTCGGCGCCGCGTCGGCGGGTGGTGACTCGGTGCTGAGGCGTGACGCTACCTGGACCTACGACGCCGCGGCCGTGGACAGCGCCGACTTCGGTTGCCTTTGCTCCTGCGGCCTCCCGACACCGGTGCTGGACGTTGCGATGAACGATGCCGTCTGGAACGGCACGCCGGGCGAGGTCGTGGACCAGGTTGCCGGATACAACGGCCGCGCGGTCAACGGCGCACAGACCAGCAACACCTCGCCGGCGATTCCCGGCAATCCGGGCACCTGCCGCTACGGCACCTTCGACGGCAGCAACGACTACCTCGACTTCGCTGACGCCCCGCACCTCGACCTGCCCCGGCAGCTCACGGTGGCCATCTGGATCAACATCCGCAGCATCCCGGGCTCCGGATTGAAGAGCTTCGTCTCCAAGGACACCAACTACGAGTTTCACGTCAACAGCGCGGGCCGTCTCTTCTGGTGGTGGAACGATGCCGGCGGCACCACCAGGTCGTTCACGTCGAGCGCCTCGGTTTCGACCAACCGTTGGCACCATGTGGCGTTCACTTACCGATCGGGCAGGCAGCTGATTTACCTCGACGGGTCGGCGGTCGGGTCGGCATCGTTCACCGGCAACCTCATCACCAACAACCTGCCGCTGCAGGTGGGACAGGATCAGAACTTCGCTGGCCGCTTTTGGAATGGGCAGCTCGACGAGCTGAAGATTTACGACCGGGCGCTCGGCGCGGCCCAGGTGGTGACCGTGATGAACCAGACCCGTCCCTGCGCCGCCGGCGTGGTGGGGCTGGACATCGATCACGACGGGGCCGGCATCCACTGCGTCGACGAGCCCGTGACGGTCACCGCGGTGACCGCCGGCGGGGCACCGGCGACCGGCTACGCCGAGCAGATCACGCTGCGCACGGATACCGCCCGCGGCTCCTACGCGCTGCTTGCCGGCAACGGCGTGCTCGACGATGCGACACCGGACGACGGTGTCGCCACCTATCAGTTCGTCGGTGCCGATGGCGGCTCGGCGACGTTTGCCCTGTCCTACCGACAAGGCCTGGCCGCCGTCGACGTGGATGCCGAGCAGACCAGCAACCCTACGGTGACGGACGATGACAGCGAGGGGCCGATCGTTTTTGCGCCGTCGGGTTTCACGATCACCGGCAACGCGTTGCCGAACCCGCCGCCGAGCCCCATCGTCGATCCGGTGCCGGCGCAGGTAGCCGGCGCGGGCTTTCCGGTGCACATTGCCGCGTACGGCGTCACCGCCGATGATCCGGTCTGCGGCGTCATCGAGAGCTATGGCGGCGCGCGCGATCTCACCTTCGACATGAGCTACGTGAACCCCGGCTCGGGAACCCGAGTCGCCACCGTGGATAACCAGCCGGTGGGTACTGGCACACCTCAGGCGGTGACCTTCAGCAACGGTCAGGCGGTGGTCACTGCCCGCTACAAGGACGTTGGCTCGATTCGCCTCGGCGTCCGGGATGCGGCCAGCTTCCCGGACCCCCTGGTTGGGGGGTCGAATGCCTTCGTGGTCAGGCCGGCGCGGCTCGAGATCAGCCGCATCCGGTCGGCCGGCGGGGTCGACAATCCGGGGACCGCCACCGCTACGGGCGCGCGCTTCGTGCCGGCCGGGGAGGCGTTCGAGGTCGACGTCGATGCCCTCGATGCGGACGGCGAGCTGACTCCCAACTACGGTCTCGAGGTCCCGTCCCAGGGACTGCGGGTGGTCAGCGAGGTGCTGGTGGTGCCCGCCAGCGGCGGGCGCAACGGCTCGACCGGCGACGTCATCGGCGGCGCCAGCTTCGTGTCGGCGGCTCCGGCGGGGCGGTTCACCAATGCGCAGGTGGTTTTCGACGAGGTTGGCGCCATCCGGCTGCGACCGGCGGTGGACGACGGCGACTACCTCGGCGCCGGTCCGGTACCCGGCGTGCTGAGCAACCCGGTGGGCCGTTTCTTCCCGGCCTCTTTCGACCTGCTGAGCTCGACCGTCGGCGCTGCTTGCGGGTCGTTCAGCTACATGGACCAGCCGGAGATTTCGCTGCAGTACGTTCTGCAGGCGCTGAACACCGGCGGGGGTGTTACCGAAAACTACGACACCGGGCTGCTCGGCGCGCCGGCCACGGCGATCCCGCGGCTCACCGCAGAGGCGGCTGACGACGCCGTCGACCGCGCTGCACGACTGACCGCGGTGGGCGGCGTCTGGGTCGCTGGCGAAGTCAGCGTCAACCGCGGTGATCTGAGCTTTTCCCGGCTGGCCGCGCCCGACGGGCCGTTCGACCCGCTGGACATCGGCCTGGCGGTGGACGACCCGCTGGACGGCGTGGCGCTGCTGAACCGGGACACCAACCCCGTCACCAGCGGTGACTGCGTCGTTGCCGGCAACTGCAGCGGCCGCAGCCTGGGCACCCCCACCCGGGTCGTCTACGGCCGTCTGGCGGTGCTCCCCGCTGCGGGCCCGGAGAACGAGAACCTGCGGATCCCGCTGGTGGCGCAGGCATTCACCGGGGCGGCGTTCGAGACCCACGACGCGGACAGCTGCTCGGTTTACCGGGCGGCCGACGTAACGCTGACGGCCTACACCGGAAATCTGGCGGCCAGCGATACCGGCGTGATCGGCCCGGTAGGTACGGCGACCCTGAGCTCCGGCATCGCGGACCCCGCCAACCCGCTCGAGCTGGCAGCCCCCGACTTCGGCAACGACGGCACAGTCACGGTGATTCTCGATGTCGACGCCTGGCTCGAGTTCGACTGGCAGGGTACCGGGCTCGAAGACCCC
>JBFISC010000131.1:0-10304 GCA_041608775.1 Pseudomonadales bacterium
AAGAGCTGGTGGACCCCCTGAAGCTCGACGGCATGTTCATCGGCATGCCCCACAACGAGCTGTACCGGCGCGCCGAGCTGACACACGGCGTGTCGAAGCCGCAGCGCGATCGCCCGGAGTGGCAGGACACGCTGCGCGGCTGGCTGGAGTCCGGTCTCGGCATGGTCGGCATCCAGCTCGCCGAGTTCGACTCCGCCTTGAACCCGTTCAACGAGCCTTTCGACTGGAACGACGAGACCACGGTTCAGGCCATCATCCCCGCTGCCAACGGCCAGTTCACGGCCCGCTCGCTGGCGCGCATGTACGCCATGATGGCCGGCGGCGGAGAGCTGGACGGGGTGCGGCTGATGTCCGAGGAGCGGGTTCGTGAGATAGCCCAGGTGCAGAGCAGGAGTCGCGATCGGGTGCTGTTCATTCCCATGCACTGGCGCATGGGCTACCACCGGGTGTTCACGCTGGGCAGGAGCGCGCCTTACGCATTCGGCCACTACGGCTACGGCGGCAGCGGCGGCTTCTGCGATCCCTCGCGCAACCTTGCCGTGGCGCTGACGCTGAACAGCGGCGCCGGCACCCCCATGGGCAACAGCAACATGCCGCTGATCGCCCGGGCGGCGCTCCGCGCCGTCGATCGCCTGCGGCGATGACACAGCAGCTCGAGCCCCTGCTGCGAGCGCTGAGCGCTGCTCGCCGGGTGGCGGTGATTACCGGTGCCGGCTGCAGCACGGGTTCCGGCATCGGCGATTACCGGGACCGGGACGGCGGCTGGAAGCGGTCGCCGCCGGTGCAGATGCAGGACTTCGTTGCCGAAGAGCAGACCCGTCGCCGTTACTGGGCGCGCAGCATGCGCGGCTGGCCGATCATGGCGCAGGCACGTCCCAACGCGGCCCACCGGGCGCTCGCCGAGCTGGAGCGGGCCGGGCTGGTTGCCGCGCTGATTACTCAGAACGTCGACGGCCTGCACCAGCAGGCCGGTCAGCGTCGGGTGCTGGAGCTGCACGGCGCGCTTGCCGAGGTCGTCTGTCTCGGCTGCGGCGATCGCTCCGAGCGGCGCGCGCTGCAGGCGCGGCTGGAACGGAACAACGCTTTCGTTCTAGAGACCGCCGCCAGGGCCGCGCCCGACGGCGATGCGGATCTGGCCGACAGCCTCGATCTGGCGGGCTTCCGGGTGCCGGACTGCGAACGTTGTGGCGGCATGCTGAAGCCCGATGTGGTGTTCTACGGCGATTCGGTGCCGCGGCCGCGGGTGAAGGAAGCATTTGCTCTGGTCGAAGGCGCCGACGCGCTGCTGGTGGTGGGATCGTCGCTGATGGTGTTCTCCAGCTTCCGCTTCTGCCGCCGCGCCCGGGAGCTCGGCATCCCGATGCTCGCCGTGAACCGCGGCGTGACGCGGGCCGACCACTGGCTGGCCGTGAAGCTCGACGCCGACTGTGCCGTCGTGCTGCCGGCGCTCTCCGCCGCCCTCGCCGGCGACGGGGCCGGTCAGCGTCGGGCAGGGGGATGAGCCTGCCGAGCCGGCTGCCTCTGGCGCTGCGCGGCCCCGGGCCGTTGCTGCTGGCGCTGCTGTTTGGCCACGCGGCGCCGTGCGTGGCGGTGGGCCCGGCGGCCGCTGAGCCCGGCTGCGAACGTCTCTCGGCGCTGGATCCGGAGTCGCTGGCGACCTTCCGCTTCGAGGACGATCCGCATGCGCGGGTCGAGCTGCCGCAGGATGCCCGCTACCGTCTCGGCCAGATCACCGTGGTCCGCCAGGACGTCTTCGAGCGACCGGCCAACTGGCTGCATCGGCAGGCCAACCGCTATCACCCCCGCACCCGGGAGCAGGTTGTGCGCAGCGTCCTGCCGATGCGGCCCGGGGACGAGGTGGATGCCCGCCTGCTGGCGGAGGCCGAGCGCATCCTGCGCAGCAAAGTCTATCTCTACGACGCGCGGGTGATCCCCGCACGGCTGTGTGGCGACGTGCTCGACATCCTGGTGGTGACCCGTGACGTCTGGACCCTGATGCCGCGGCTGTCGGTGTCCCGGGCCGGCGGTGAGAATGACGTCGGCATCGGCATCAGCGATACCAACGTGGGCGGCTCCGGCAAGAGCATCCTGCTCGGATACGACCGCGACGAGGACCGCCGCGGCATGGTCCTCGCGGTGAGTGACCCGAACGTCAACGACAGCCGCTGGGCGGCGGATATGGTGCTGGTCGACAACGACGATGGTGAGCGCTACGCAGCGAGCATCAGACGGCCTTTCTACGCACTCGACGCCCGCCATGCGTTCCGCCTCGATGGTGACGACTTCGAGCGCGACGAGGGGCTCTACTTCCTCGGCGACAAGTTCTGGGAGTACCGCGCGGACACCAATGTGGTTCGCACGTCGCTCGGCTGGTCGTCCGGCCTGCGCAAGCGCTTCGTCAACCGCTGGTCGGTGGGGTACGGTTGGGAGCAGTACCGCTTCGATCTGCCCGCCGCGCTGGTCGCCGCGTTCCCGGAGGTCGAGGATCCGCGGCGCCGCTACGGCTACCCGTTCCTCGCGTTCGAACGCCTGGAGGATGATTTCGACACCCGGGTCAACGTCGACCGGGTGCAGCGCACCGAGGACCTGGCCCTGGGCCAGCGCATCAACGCCGAGCTCGGCTACTCCAGCGACGCAACCGGCGGCGAGGGCGAGCACGTCGTCGGACGGTTGAGTTTCGCGGACGCGGCCTGGATCAGCGACCGCCAGCTGGTCTCGTTCCGTGCCTGGCTCAGCGGCTACTACGATCTCGACGATCATCGCGGCGAAAACATGTTCGCCCAGGGTCTGGTGACCTATCGCTGGCAGCACGCCGATGCCTGGAGCCTGTTGGTCAGCGCTGCGGCCGCTGCCACCCGCGGCAGCACGCTGGACCAGCAGCTCCTCCTGGGCGGCGGGTCGGGTCTGCGCGGCTACCCCAATCGCTATCAGCTCGGCGACCGGCGTTTCCTGGTCACGGTCGAGGAGCGCTTCTATTCCAACATCTACCCGCTGCAGATGTTCCGGCTCGGCACCGCCGCGTTCCTGGACGTCGGGCGTGCCTGGTACGAGGGCGAGGTTCCCGACTGGGTGCCCGACGACCGCGACGCCGATCACTTCGGCGTGATCGGCAACGTCGGCCTGGGGCTGCGCCTCGAATCGACCCGGACCCGTCGTGACCTGATCATCCATCTGGACGTGGCGCTGCCGCTGCGCGACGGGCCCGACGTGCGCGGTGTCGAGGTCACCCTGACGGCGAAGCAGACGTTGTGAGTCGTCTGCCGGGTCGGGAGGTTCCGCCGTGCCCGGCGACAGCGTCGAGGAGGGTGCCGGGAAGGGCGCCGAGTTGAGCACCTGGGGCCCCTGGGCTATAGTCCCGCCTCAGTCTCCCGGTGCGGTACTGCAGGGTCCATGAGCGGCTACACCACGAGCGAAGTGTCCGAGCTCATCGGTCTGAAACCCGCACAGGTCCGCCACTTTGTCCGCCGCTCTCTGCTCGATCCCCGCCGCGGCCAGCGTGGTGAGTTCCGCTTCGGTTTTCAGGACGTGGTGCTGTTGCGCACCGCCAAAGGTCTGCTCGAATCCCGGGTTTCCAGTCGCCGTGCGGTGCGCGCGCTGCTGAAGGTGCGCTCCGGTCTCGGCCCCGGCAAGGAGCTGGCGGCGGTGCGGATCTTCGCCGACGGCAACAGTGTTCTGGTCCGCGAGGACAACCGGCTCTGGGAAGCGGAGACCGGCCAGAGCTACTTCGATTTCGACACGGCGCCGGCGGCGCCGGCGGTCGCGCGCATCGTTGATCCCAACCTGGTAGTGGTGCGTGAGCCCGACCAGCTCGACAGCGACGACTGGTACAACCTCGGCCTCGATCTCGAAGACGCCAAGTCGGCGCGCGCGATGGACGCCTATGTGAAGGCCATCGAGTTGAACCCCGGGAACGCGGATGCGTTCGTCAATCTCGGCCGCCTGCTGCAGCTCAACGGTGACCTTAAGCGCGCCAAGCGCCACTACGAGAAAGCCCTGGAGCTGGTGCCCAATCACCAGCTGGCCCTGTACAACCTGGGAACCGTATTCGACGAGCTGAGCGAGCTGGAATCAGCCGCCGACTATTACCGGCGGGCGCCGGCGGTGCCGGACGCGCACTTCAACCTCGCCCGGATCTCGGAACTGCTCGGCGACGAGCTGGCCGCGCGCCGCCACATGCGCGACTACCGGCAGCTGCTGGATGTCGACGACGGCTGACGCCGGTCGCTGCTGAGCTTCTCTCAGCGCCGGTAGGTGCGCCACCACATGATCAGCCCGCTCACCGCCAGGAAGGTCAGCAGCGCGCTGGCGACGTCCACGATGATCACCCCCGCGGTGCCGAGCACCCGACCGCTGTGCAGATCCTGCAGGAGTCGTTCCACGCTCAGGAGCGTGGCACGGAACTGCTTCCGGTAGGGCTCCGCCTGAGTTCCGGTGAGCGGCATCGGTCGGGCCCATCGGGCGGTGCCTGCAGGCTCCGGCAACGGTTCCCAGTTGACCAGCGCCGGATCGGCCAGCAGCAACCCGGAGCTCGTGTCCAGCACCACCCGGTCGCCGAGACGGCCGATGCGGACGACTCCGTCCCGACGGAACCTGTCCACGACCTCGCCGCTGGCGGCGTCGATCAGCAGCAGGGCGCTGGTGCCCGCCGCCAAGATCAGACCATCGACGGCCTCGGCTCCGCGGAACCCGTCGAGACGCCCCAGCGCTCGGCCATCTTCCAGGTAAATCGCGTCGCCGATGGCTACCACGCCGGCGCTGCTGTGGACCTGGTCCGGTGCCTCCAGACCGTACCAATCGAGGATCGACGGGATGGTGACGTAACGGCCGCCGAGACCGAGCTCGGCGCTGTACTGAAGGGGGACGCCGGTGACCGCGAGAAAGATCAGAAACAGCGCGGCGGCAATGCCGGCGCGGCGGTGCCAGCGGTACAGCGCCCGCGGCCGGGAACGACCACGGCGAGGTGGACGCATCCGCGGCTAGCGGGCCGTCGCCAGATCGGTGACGGTGCCGCGGGCGTGGGCGTCCAGCAGCAGCGCCACCCGCGCCATCCGGGTCATGGCGCGAACCGACAGGGTGGCGCCGGTAATGCCGTCGATGGGCTGGTCGAGGTTGCGCCCGCCGGTGAGCCGCGCCTGGTGGAACTGACGGGTGAAGAACGGGTACTTCACTTCCCAGCCACGGCTCTCGCGGAACACCAGCACCTCGACCGCCTCGATGGCGCCGTCGCGAACCACCACACCGGCGGTGATCGGCTTGTCTTTGCCGATTTCCTCGAGCACCCAAACGGTGCGGCCGTCGCGCTGCCAGTAGCGGACCCGGGGTGTCGGCGCCCGGCCGAGGATCTCGGCAACCCCATCGCGCAGCTCGGCACGCAGCCACAGCGCGCGAGCCGCCGGGGCGCCGTCGGGAAACGCCTGCTCGATGAAGGCCTCCGGTGAGCGGTACACACCCGCTTCGGCGAGCGCGCCGGCGGCGCAGACTAGGGCCGCAGCCGCCAGCAGGGCGCGGGCGGCGCGGTCAATAATAGAATCAAGAATGATTCGCATTTCTACTCTCACGCCGCCGATTCTGCCTGGGACTGGCGCAAATGGGAACGGTCAGAACTGATATCCCACCCCCAGATCGAACCCTTTGAAATCGCGCTGTGACATGCTGGCCAGGTCATGGTCGCGGTTGCGCCAGTCGGCCTTCAGCACCACGTCCGGATGGGGGTAGTAGTTGAAGCCCACCTCCCACTGCTCGAAGCGGTCCTGCAGGCGGCCGCCCTCCAGGTCCTCGAAGCGGGTGTAGAAGCCCCAGTCGCCGCCGGCCAGGTTGACCCGCACGCTGGGCTCGACGTACCAGCCGGTCTGCGTGTCCGCGTCGGCCAGCTCAACCAGCTCGCCGTCGAAGTTCCATTCGGCCCACAGGGCGCGCAGCGAAAACGGTCCGCGATTCCAGATCCCGTGCACGCTCAGCAGCTCCCCGTCGTCCAGGCCGTCGCGGGCCAGCTGGCTCGCATCCTGCTGGTACTGGTAGCTGCCGGACAGCTCGAGCCCGGGGATGCCCGTGTACTTGACCCGGGCGGTCCAGGCGAGATCGTCCGCCAGGGCCTCGGCCACCTTCTGCCGCCCGCCGCGCACCCGGAACGCGCTGCTGCCGTCGGTGGGCATCGCCAGCCCGGAGTGCACGGCGAGGTCCCAGGACAGACCGTTGCCGTAGCGGCCGCCCACCGCGGCGCCGCCCTCCCACCAGGTGGTGGGGATGATGATGTTCTCGACGTCGTTGCGTTCCACCCCGTAGAAGGTCGGCGGCTCGTGGGTTTCGTTGAGGATGCCGACGGGCAGCAGGAACAGGCCGGTGCGGGCGTAGTGATTGTCGTTCAGGTCGTACTCGATGTAGGCCTGCTCCAGCTCCACCTCGCCCGGAGCACCGTCGCCCGCCAGAGAGTGTTCCAGCTCGAGCTCGGAGACGAAGCGGATGCGGTCGTTGAACTCGTGGTTGAAGAACAGCACGAAGCGGTGGAAATCCACCTCCTTGATGTCCTCGTCGGCGTCATTCTCCAAGTTGTTGTAGTGCATCTCGCCGTAGCCACCGATGCTGGTCCGGCTGCTCTGGCGCGACCGGTCCACCTGCTCCAAGTAGTCGGCGGTGGCAGTCAGCTGTTCCTCGGTGATGGTCACCTGGTCCCGGGTCTGGCTGACGTCGTCCCGGGTCTCGGCGATCTCCGCTTTCAGCGCGGCAATCTCCGCCTGCTGGGCCTGGAACAGCGCCCACATGGTTTCGAGATCGAGATTCTCGGGCGGCTCGCTCGTGGCCGCGCTGGCCAGGGGGGCCGCCAGCGTGGCGCACAGGGTCAGGCTGGCGAGGAGGGCTGAAGGCGTGGACATGGTCTCTCCGGATGGCTGCGCTGAGGAAGACCGCAGTTTATTCCGAATTGACCTAAATGCAAATAATTCTCAATACGATTGTGTGTTCGATTCGTGTTAGCGTCGTCAGCAGCTACATGCCCCTATCAGTCCAGAGAGACCAGGGGTATCAGGCGCTGCTCGCGGCGCCGGCCGAAGCGCACCAGCATGGCGAAGGTAGCGGCCATCATCGCCAGCACCAGGGCGATCCAACCCAGCGCCCGGGCCGGGTCCTCGGCCAGACTGCCGAGCTGATACACGGTGACGGCGACGGCGTAGGCCACCGCCAGCGACCAGGCGACGCTGAAGGCGGCCCAGAAGCCGCCCTGCTCCTTGAAGATCACGCCGATGGTGGCCACGCACGGCATGTACAGCAGCACGAACAGCAGGTAGCTGAACGCGGCCAGCTCGCTGCCGAACAGGCTGCGCATGGCAGCCAGGGTGCTCACCGCCACGTCCTGCTCGGCGGCGGCCTGGGTGGCGTCGGAGACGTCGCCGATGTCGATGCCGAGCGGATCGGTGAGCTGATCGCCGAGGGCCAGCAGGTTGTCCGGAACGCTCTGAAAGGCCGCGCCCACGGTGGCCCAGAGATCGGTGTCGCTGTCGTCGGTCTCCGGCGCGTACAGCGCATCCAGGGTGCCGACCACCACCTCCTTGGCGAAAATCCCGGTGAAGATGCCTACCGTGGCCGGCCAGTTTTCCTCGCGGATGCCCATGGGCGCGAATATCGGGGTGATGGTGCGGCCGATGGCGGAAAGCAGCGACTGCTCCGTGTCCTGGTTGCCGAGACTGCCGTCCACGCCGACGCTGTTCACCGTGTTCAGCACGATCACCACGGCGACGATGGCCTTGCCCGCGCGCAGCACAAAGCCTTTCAGCCGCTGCCAGGTCTGCAGCAGCAGACCCCGCAGGGTCGGCAGGTGGTAGGCGGGCAGCTCCAGCAGAAAAGGGCTCTGGGGCGAGTGGAGCAGGAACCGCCGCACCATCAGCGCCGACAGGACGGCCACGCCGATGCCGATGAAGTAGAGCCCGAACACGACGTTCTGGCCGTTTGCGGTGAAGAAGGCGGCGGCGAACAGGGCGTAGACGGTGAGCCGGGCGCCGCACGACATGTAGGGCGCCATGATGGTGGTGAGAATCCGGTCGGGCTGGTTGTCCAGGGTGCGGGTCGCCATGACCGCAGGCACGTTGCAGCCGAATCCCACCACCAGCGGCACGAACGACTTGCCCGGCAGCCCCAGGCGTCTCAGCAGCCGGTCGACGATGAAGGCGACCCGACCCATGTAGCCGGTGTCTTCGAGAAACGACAGCGCCAGGAACAGCGCCCCGATCACGGGAATGAAGGTGCCGACCAGCTGGATGCCGCCGCCGACGCCGTCGGCCAGCAGCGCTACCAGCCAGCCGGGGAGCCCGGCGCCGAGCAGCAGCTGGCGCGGCCCCTCGACGAAGATCACCGCGCCGAGCAGATCGAACAGGTCGATGAACGCCGAGCCCACGTTGATGGAGAACATGAACATCAGGTACATGACGCCGAGGAAGATCGGGAATGCCAGAAACCGGTTCAGGACCACGGCGTCGATGCGGTCGGTCACCGTGCGGCGTACCGGGGTGGCGTGCAGGCAGCGCTCGAGGATGCGGTCGATGTGACCGTAGCGTTCGTCCGGACCACCCAGCGGCTGGCGCACGGCGACCGTCGGGTGATGGCTGACGCTGTCGATCGCGTCCTTCAGCGCAACGATGCCCTCGCCGCGGCTGGCCACGATGGGCACCACCGGGCAGCCGAGCTCGTTGGCGAGCCGGTAGGCGTCGATGTGCTGGCCGTGGCGGTCGGCCACGTCCACCATGTTGAGGGCCACCACCACCGGACGCGCCTGCTCCAGCAGCTCCGTGCTCAGGTACAGGCCCCGGGCGAGGCTCGAAGCGTCGATGACGTTGACGATCACGTCCGGGGGAGCCACGTCCGCGGCGCCGCCGGCGCCCGCGAGCGGCAGCGCGTTGTGCAGGTAGTCCCGGGCCAGCTGCTCGTCCAGCGCGCCGCTCGCCGGGGTCAGGCTGTAGGTACCCGGCAGGTCCACGACCTGAACGACCTCGTCGCCGTGGGGGTAGTGGCCGGTCTTGCGTTCCACGGTGACGCCGGGCCAGTTGCCGACCCGCTGGCGCGCGCCGGTCAGGGCGTTGAACAGGGTGGTCTTGCCGCAGTTGGGATTGCCGACCAGGGCCAGCGTGGTCATGAAGGGTCCAGCAGCAGGCAGGCGGCTTCGCTGGGGCGCAGCACCAGGGAGAAGCCGCGGAAGCGGATCTCGATGGGATCGCCCAGGGGCGCCACCCGGCGAACGCTGAGCCGGGTGCCCGGGATCAGGCCGAGGCGCATCAGCTGTGCGGCATATGCCGAGGAGCTGTCGGCAAAGCCCGCTACCCGGGCCTCGTCACCGACGCGCAGCTGTGAGAGGGAAACGGGCATACGCGTGCCGCGGTGGACTGGGCCGCCCATTTAAATAGAAACTATTATCATTTGCAATCAAGCACGGACGCGCCCCATGGTCCGGGGGCGGCCGGCCGCGGCCGGCTACTTGCCGCGTTTGCGCACGTACAGCACGAGCTCGTGGTCCACCAGCTCGAAGCCCTGTTCCTCGGCAATCTCCTTCTGGAGCTTTTCGATCCGCTCGTTGACGAATTCCAGGACCTGGCCGGTATCCACGTCCACCATGTGGTCGTGGTGCTCGTCCGGGGCGAGTTCGTACACCGCATGACCGTCGGCGAAGTTGTGCCGCTGCACGATGCCGGCGGTCTCGAACTGGGTGAGCACCCGATACACCGTGGCGAGACCGACCGAATCGTCGGTGTCCAGTAAGGCCTTGTACACGTCTTCGGCGCTGAGGTGGTGAGGATTCGCGCTCTCCAGTACCTCGAGGACTTTCAGTCGCGGCAGCGTGACTTTCAGGCCCGCGCGTTTGATGTCGGTTGCGGTCAAGGAACCTGCCCTGCTGGGTTTCCGGTGGGTCGAGCCCGGGAAGTTAACCCCAAGCGGCACGACAGGTCCACCGGTACAATCCGCGGCGCGGCCGGTGGGCGATTCGGGACCGGAAGATGGCGAATCTGGCAGGAAAGAGCGCGCTGGTGTTGTCCAGCCGGGAGGCGGGCGCCGACGCCGCCGCGGGCCGGCTGCTCGCGGCGGTCGTGGCCGGGCTGGAGGAAGCCGCTGCCAGCGTGCGGCGCGCTGACCTCGGGAACCTGTCCCAGCGGCTTGAGGCGCCGGGGGTCGGCGCGCGGGTCGATGTGCTGGTAGCGGACCTGGTGCTGCTGACGGCCCTTGCGGACAGCGTGGCTGCGGCGGTGTCGCGCCCCGGGCTCGTGGTGGGCCTGGCGGGAGCGGCCGCAACCGGTTTTCAGGTCCGGGCCCTGGCCGACCGCCTGGCC
>JBFISC010000132.1:0-10225 GCA_041608775.1 Pseudomonadales bacterium
CCCGGACCAGAGCTGGTCCCTCAGACCAGGGCTGATCTCGCCGCTGCTCAGGAGCCGGGGCGCGACTCCTTGAACGCGAGCTCGATGGCCTCGACCTGCTCCGGCGTCACCGGCGTGAACTTGCCCAGGACGCAGTTGCCGCTGATCTGGCCACCCAGTCCGAAGCTATCCAGGGCCTGGAAGTTGTCCAGGTCGCAGACCCGGTTGTTGCGCAACTCGAAGCGCAGCGTTTCGTCCTTGCGCAGCCCGATGCAGCGCTGGCGCAGCTTGTTCAGCCACATCTTGTCGCCACTGCCCCTGAACAGGACGTGCTGGTCGTCGAGAACGTCGATGCTGCGATAGGCGAAGCTCGACAGGCAGCGTTCCTCATCGCCCGTGTACGCCTCGCTGCTGAGCGGCGTGTTGAGGATGTCCTGCAGTGCCTCCTGCTTCGCCTGGTCGGCCGCCGCCGCCTGGGCGCGGCGTTCTTCCGCCTCCGGACCGCCGGCCGCGCAGCCGGCGAGGAATGCGGCCAGCAGCAACAATGCCCAAAGTGGAAGTCTCATGCCTGCTCTCCTGCTCCGCTAGGTCGATCCGGGCGGCCGCCAATCATGATTCGGCCAGCCTCGAGCCGGCGCCCGCTCACCTTCATCATGCCACGATAGCCACGGCGGCACAGGGCCCGGGCAGCCGCTGTCGGACGACTCGTCCCGACCCGCCCGGAGAGGTAACATACGCCGTCCCTTGAGACGCAGAAGCCATGCAACTGCCATCGAGCACAGCAGCGACGACGCGCTGGCGGCCTCCCGCGCCAGCGACCCCTGCCTGACCTTCGTCCGGTTCCGCCACCGCGGCCCGCGACGGACCGACACGAGACCTGATGGGTAGAACCGACATGCTGCTGATGATCGACAACTACGACTCCTTCACCTACAACATCGTCCAGTACCTGGGCGAGCTCGGGGCCGAGGTGGTCGTCCACCGCAACGACGAGATCGGGCTGGACGAGATCGAGCGCCTGGCGCCGGAGATGATCGTCGTCTCCCCCGGGCCGTGCACGCCCAACGAAGCCGGCATCAGCATGGACGTCATCCGCACCTTCGGGCCGCAGGTCCCCACCCTCGGCGTGTGCCTCGGCCACCAGTGTCTGGGCCAGGTGTACGGCGGCCGGGTTATCCGGGCGCGCGAAGTGATGCACGGCAAGACCTCGCCGATTCATCACGCCGGCGCCGGGGTGTTCCGGGGTCTTCCCCAGCCGTTCGAAGCCACCCGCTACCATTCGCTGATCGTCGAACGGGACTCGCTGCCGGACTGCCTGGAGATTACCGCCTGGACGGAGCACCCGGACGGCAGCATGGACGAGATCATGGGTCTGCGGCACCGCGAGTTCCCCGTCGAGGGGGTGCAGTTCCACCCGGAGTCCATCCTCACCCGCGTCGGACACGAACTGCTGCGCAACTTTCTCACCGGAGAGCACCATGGACGTACGGACCGCACTGGTACGACTGGCTGAGCACAAGAGCCTGAGCCAGGCGGAAGCGCACGAGGTGTTTGCCCAGGTGATGTCGGGCAACGCCACCCCGGCTCAGATCGGCGGCCTGCTGATGGCTTTCCGGGTCAAAGGGGAGACCGCCGAGGAAATCGCGGGCGCCGCCCAGGCCATGCGTGACGTGTCGCTGAAGGTGACGGTCGACGTGCCTTATCTGGTGGACACCTGCGGGACCGGCGGCAGCGGGGCAAAGCTGTTCAACGTCTCCACGGCGGCCGCCTTCGTCGCCGCCGCCGCGGGCGCCCACGTGGCCAAGCACGGCAACCGCAAGATGACCAGCGCCAGCGGGAGCGCCGACGTGCTCGAGGCCGCCGGGGTGAACCTGGATCTGAACCCCGAGCAGATTGCCCGCTGCATCCGCGAGGTGGGCGTAGGATTTCTCTTCGCCCAGGCCCATCACAGCGCCATGCGCCACGCGGCGCCGGTGCGCCAGGAGCTGGGTCTGCGCACGCTGATGAACCTGCTCGGGCCGCTCACCAATCCCGCCGGCGCGAAACGCCAGCTGATCGGCGTGTTCGGGCCGCAGTTCCAGGAGACGCTGGCCCGGGTGCTGAAGCTGCTGGGGGCAGAGCACGTCCTGGTTGTGCACGCCAACGGCCTGGACGAGATTGCCCTGGACGGCAGCACCTACGTGGTGGAGCTGAAGAACGGCAGTATCGAAGGCTACGAGATCGCGCCAGAGGACTTCGGCATCCGCCGCCGCCCGGCCGAGGAGTTGCGCTCGGCCTCTCCGGAAACCAGCCTGCAGCTGGTCCGCCAGGCGCTGCAGGAACCGGACTCCGGGGCCGCCGACATCGTCAGCCTCAATGCCGGCGCCGCTATCTACGCTTCCGGGGTCGCCACCACCCTCAGCCACGGGGTAACCATGGCCCAGGACGCCATCGCCGCCGGGCTCGCCCGGGAGCGGCTGGACGAGCTGGTGCGCATCAGCTCGCTCATGGGGGAATCGTGACCCGCCCCCACCCCGCCACCGGGACCATCCTGGACACCATCGTCAAGCGCAAGCATGAGGAGATCGCCGAGCGGCGTGCCCGGGTCAGCGCAGACGAGCTGGAACGGCGCGTTGCCAATGCGCCTGTTACCCGCGGCTTCAGCGAAGCGCTGGTGAGGGCGGCCGCCGATGGCAGCGCCGTGATCGCCGAGATCAAGAAGGCGTCACCCAGTAAGGGGGTCATTCGCGCGGACTTCGACCCGCCCGCCATCGCCCGCGCCTACCAGAATGCCGGGGCCGCCTGCCTGTCGGTGCTCACCGACCACGACTTCTTCGCCGGCCACGAGGACTACCTGGTCGCCGCGCGGGCTGCGGTGAAGCTGCCGGTGCTGCGCAAGGACTTCATCGTCGATCCTTATCAGGTGCTGGAGACCCGGGCGCTCGGCGCCGACTGCCTGCTGCTCATCGTCGCGGCGCTGGACTCGACGCAGCTGCGCACGCTGCACGAGCTTGCCGCGGCCATCGGCCTCGACGTGCTGATCGAAGTTCACGACGCCGACGAGCTGGAACGGTCGCTGGCCCTCGAGCCGCGGCTGGTGGGCATCAACAACCGGGACCTCCGGACCTTCGAGACCCGGCTCGAAACCACCTACGACCTGCTCGAGCGGGTCCCCGACGGGGTGCTGGTGGTTACCGAGAGCGGCATCAACACCGAGGCGGACGTTGCCGCCATGCACCGCGCCGGCGTGCACGCGTTTCTGGTGGGCGAAGCGTTCATGCGCGCCGCCGACCCCGGTGCAGCCCTGGCGTCCCTGTTCCGCAACTGCCCCCGCTGAGCTGCCGTGCGCCGCGTGCAGATGAACCTGGTGCGGCCGAGCCGGCCGGTGGCGGCTCGGGTGGTCTCCAACGAGCTCTGCATGCAGGGCAAGTCGGCGAGTTTCGTCAAACACCTCGTGATCGACGTCGGTGACACCCCGCTTGCCGGCGCCGTGCTCCCGGGCCAGTCGTTCGGGGTGATCCCGCCCGGCCGCGACGCGGACAGCAAGCCCCACAAAGTGCGCCTGTACTCCAGCGCCAGCCCCAGCTGGGGCGAGGACGGGGTCGCCTGCCACCTGGCGACCACGCCGAAACGCCTGATCGACGAGTATCGACCCCGTCCCGACGACGACCCGGACGATCACCGCCTGTTCCTCGGCGTCTGCAGCAACTACCTGTGCGATCTGAAGCCCGGAGACCGGATCAACGTCTCCGGGCCCAACGGCCGCCGCTTCCTGCTGCCCGAAGATCCCGCCGCCCACGACTACCTGTTCCTGGCCACCGGCACCGGCATCGCGCCGTTCCGCGGCATGCTCCTGGAACTGCTAGAAAGTCCCCGCGGCCCCTGCCGCTCCCGTATCGACCTGGTAATGGGGTCGCCCTATACCACCGATCTGCTCTATGACGACCTGTTTCGGGATCTTTCTGCGCGACACCCGAACTTCCGCTACCACACCGCCATCAGCCGTGAGCCCGAAGGCCGCGGCCGCTACGTGGCGGACTGTCTGCGCGCCGCTCACGATCACTTCGGGGCGCTGCTCGCCGGCGGGCGCACGCGGATGTATCGGTGCGGCGTGATCGGCATGCAGACCGATGTGTTCCGGCTGCTCGGCGAGCTCGGGCTCGCCGCCGGGTATCTGCGCTTGAGCGACCGGCTGCTGGGGGCACCGCCGACGCAATGGTCCGACGCGGATCTGGCCCGCCACGCCAAGCCGACGGAGCGCTGCCGCCTGGAGCTGTACTGAGCCCGCGACGTCCGCCCGAGAAGAGAAAGCGGGCCCGAAGGCCCGCTTTCCGTTTCGAGGCAGGGCGAAGCGATCAGCGGGTGCCGAACACCACCATGGTCTTGCCCTTCACCGAGACCAGACCCTGATCCACCAGGGTCTTCAACACCCGGCCGACCATCTCCCGGGAGCAACCGACGATGCGGCCGATCTCCTGGCGGGTGATCTTGATCTGCATGCCGTCCGGATGGGTCATGGCGTCGGGCTGCTTGGTCAGCTCGAGCAGCGTGCGCGCTACCCGGCCCGTTACGTCGAGGAAGGCCAGGTCGCTGACCTTCTGGGTCGTGCGGGTCAGGCGCTCGGCCATCTGTCGCCCCACCGCGTAGAGCAGATCCGTGTGCTTTTCCGCCAGCTCCCGGAACTTCGCGTAGGACAGCTCGGCCACCTCACACTCAGACTTCGCCTTCACCCAGGCGGATCGAGGCGTGTCCTCGGTGAACAGCGGCATCTCGCCGAAGAAGTCGCCCTTGTTCAGGTAGGAGACGATGATCTCCCGCCCTGACTCGTCCTCGACCAATACGGTCACCGAGCCCTTGAGGATGTAGTAGATCGAATCGCTCTTATCCCCGGCGTAGATGAGGGTGCTCTTAGCCGGGTACTTGCGCCGATGGGCCGCAGCCAGGAACGCGTCGAGATGACCGTCCTCGTCCGTGGCGGCCGCGTTGAAACCCTTCGCCATCAAGGGTCGGCCCGGACCCGATCGTCCCGCCGTCAGGCCGGGGGCCTGGGAGTTCTTGGATGCCAGCATCGTCGTTCCGCTCCTTCGTAACCTCTCGCTGAAATTAACTATGGCAAAGAAATCGGACCCCGGTGTGACGCAATCGACAAAAGGCACCATTTCACACCGCGGGTGTGGCACAGCGCGAACTTCCGGCTGAACGATTGCCGGTTTTACGGCTTACGCCACACCGCCGTCCGTGCTTCACTGCGCTCTTCGACCCGCGGAAACCAGGGCATGCGCGCAGAAATCCAGTGGCAGGACAAGGTTCACTTCATCGCCGTTGCGGACTCCGGCCACCGCATCGCGCTGGACGGTCCTGCGGAAGCCGGGGGCGAGAATCGCGGCGCGAGGCCGATGGAACTGGTGCTGATGGGCCTGGGCGGCTGCTCGTCGTTCGACGTCGTCAACATCCTGGCGAAGTCGCGCCAGGACGTCGTCGGTTGCCTGACGGAGCTGGACGCCGAGCGAGCCGCCGAGGTGCCCCAGGTGTTCACCCGGATCCACCTGCACTTCAAGGTGACCGGGCGCAGGCTGGCCGAGAACAAGGTGGCACGGGCAGTGGCGCTGTCGGCGGAGAAGTACTGCTCCGCGGCGATAATGCTGCAGCGCGGCGGCGTGGCGATCAGCCACAGCTTCGAGGTGCAGGAAGCCGATCCGTAAGCGCCGGGCTCAGATCCGGTAGGTGCTCTCGGTCATCACCTTGGACAGCAGCGTCATCGCCTGCTTCACCGGCGCCGGGAACTCGACCCCGCCCCGGGCCAGCGCCTCGGAGCCATGCCGGGCCTCGTCGTCCCGCATGTGGCTGATGATCTCCCGGCTGCGGGCGTCTTCCGCCGGCAGGGCTTCCAGGTGCGCTTCGAGATGGCGGCAGACCTGATCCTCGGTCGCCTCGACGAACCCCAGGCTGACCCGGTCGCCGAGCAGCCCGGTGACCGCACCCATGGCGTAGGACAGCGCGTAGAAGGCCGGGTTGAGCACGCTGGGCCGGCTGTGCAGCTCCTCCAGGCGATCCTCGCACCAGGCCAGGTGATCGGACTCCTCCGCCGCCGCCTCGAGCAGCGCGGCCCGCACCGCCGGATCCCGGGCAGTGGCCGCCTGCCCCTGATACAGCGCCTGGGCACAGATCTCGCCGGCGTGATTGACCCGCATCAGGCCGGCGGCGTGGCTGCCCTCCTCGGGGGTCAGCTCTGCGTCCGGCAGTGCCCGAGCAGGGCTCGGTCGGCGACCGGAATGGCGTCCGGACAGGGTCCGCAGCGCGCTGTCCACCTGGCCGATGATCAGGTCTACCAGGCCGGCGGGTTCTCGCGCCATCAGCCCAGCGCCCGCATCGCCCGGCCGCCCAGCAGGTGCAGGTGCAGGTGGTAGACCGTCTGGCCACCGTCGGCGTTGCAGTTCAGCACCAGCCGGTAGCCGCTGTCGGCGATGCCCTGCTCGACGGCCAGGGCCCGGGCCCGCAGCACCAGCTTGCCCACCAGGTCGGCGTCGCCGGCCGCCAGATCGTTGGCGGTGGCGACGTGGCGCTTGGGGATCACCAGCAGATGCGTCGGGGCCTGCGGGCTGATGTCGCGAAAGGCCAGCAGCTCGTCGTCTTCGAAAACGATGTCCGACTCGAGCTCGCGGCCGGCGATCTTGCAGAACAGGCAGTCGGTGCTCACGGTTCTCGGATCCTGGTCCAAACTTGAAGGATTAGTGTACTGGAGGTGGCCCGGATGGCGGAAACCAAAGATCTGGCGATGATCCTCAACGCCCGCATCCCGCTGATCGCCATCGAGTCGGCCGACGAGCGCCGGGTGCTGGAGCTTTTGCTGCGCCTCGCCATGCAGCGCCAGCTCGGTTTCTACGAATGGCGGGTCACCCGGGGCCTGCAGCTCGGCGGCTTCGGCGCTGCGCCGGAGAAAGGCCATGAGCTCACCGAGCCGCAGGCGCTGCTCGCCCACATCGCCGCCACCCCCGGGCCGGCGCTGTACGCGCTGTGCGACTTCCACCCCTACCTGCGCGACGAGCCGAAGAACGTGCGCTACCTGAAGGACATCGCGCTCGAGCAGGATCGTCTCAACAACACCGTGGTGCTGGTCAGCCACCGTCTCGATGTCCCCGCTGAGCTGGGGCGCATGACCGCGAAGTTCAACCTGCGCCTTCCCAGCGACGACGAGCTGCTGGGGATGATCCGGGTGCAGGCCAAAGCCTGGTCCGAACGGCATGTCGGCCAGAAGGTGCGGACCGACCAGCAGACCCTGGACAAGCTGGTCGCGAATCTCCGCGGCGTTTCCCACGCCGACGCTCAGGTCCTGGTGCGGCACGCCATCTTCGACGACGGCGCCATCACCGAATCGGACATTCCCGAGGTCAACCGGCTGAAGTTCGAGCTGATGGACTCGGAGGGCGTGCTCCACTTCGAGTACGACACCGAATCCCTCGCCAACGTGGCGGGCCTTGGGAACCTGAAAGCCTGGCTGAACGTCCGCCGCCAGGCCTTCATGGCCGGGGCCGACGGGTCCGGGCGCAGCGACCGGCCGAGGGGCGTGCTGCTGCTGGGCGTGCAGGGCGGCGGCAAGAGCCTGGCGGCCCGGGCCATCGCCGGGTTCTGGGGCATTCCCCTGCTGCGTCTCGACTTCGGCACGCTGTACAACAAGTACTTCGGCGAGACCGAGCGCAACCTGCGCAACTCGCTCAAGCAGGCGGAGCTGATGGCCCCCTGCGTGCTGTGGATGGACGAGATCGAGAAAGGCGTGGCGACGGGCGGCTCGGACAACGCCACCTCGAAGCGGGTGCTGTCGACCCTGCTGACCTGGATGGCCGAGAACCGCAAGCCGGTGTTCATCGTCGCCACCGCCAACGACATCACCGAGCTGCCGCCGGAGCTTCTACGCAAGGGGCGCCTCGATGAGATCTTCTTCGTCGACCTGCCGGAGCCGGCAGTGCGGGAGGACATCTTCCGCATCCACCTGGCGAAACGGGATCTGGACCCGACAGCCTTCGACCTGCCGGCCCTGGCGGCCGCAACCGAGGGATTCACCGGCGCGGAAATCGAAGAGGCCATCGTCTCCGCCCGCTACCTCGCCAGCAGTCGCAGCGACGCCGCGCCGGGGACCGTGGCGCAGGCCGATTTGCTGGCGGCCGTGAACCGAACCTTTCCCATGTCGGTGCTGCGGGCCGAGAGCATTGCCGCCCTGCGTCAGTGGGCGAAGGAACGCACGGTGCCGGCCTAGCTCGGCGAAGCGACGGGAACGAACCCGCGCCAGGCCCGAGTCGGGTCACGGAAGAACTTGCAGAGCCTCGCGGGCTACGGAATCAGCACCGCGTTCTCTACGGTTACCGTCCTGCGCACGCCTGCGCGGCTCACTTCCAGTCTTCGAATGCCGGCATCCAGGCCCTGCTCGACGCACCCCCGGTCGACGGCCGGCCGCTCGTCGACCGCGACCACCAGATCGCCGGGCAGAAGCCCGGCCAGATCCGCCGGGCTCCCAGGATCCACGTGCACGACCTCCAGTGCATCCGCCCGGGGCCGATAGGCCACGCCCGTTCCGGTCTTCGGCCCAAGTCGGATCGGGCCGAACTCGTCACGGAGGATCCGCAGCCGTCGGGACGCCTGGTCGAAGGTGAGAACCAGCCCGGTGAAGGCCAATGCGCCCGCCAGAGGCTCCCGCCGGGCCACGCGGGCGACCGGACGGTCGTAGACGAGGGGTCCGAGACGCAGTTCCTGGTCGAGCCGGCCCACGTCATCGAGCCGAATCCCGTTCGCCAGCACCGCGGCCGCCAGCGGCCGCGGCTCGACCTCCCATCGATAGTCGTCATCCGGGGGCAAGACGAAGCTGCCGGTCGACCCGCTGTCCAGCAGCAGCCGCAAGCGCCGCTCGGCGACTCGGGTCGGCAGGTGCGGCCGTTGCCTGCCTTCGTACTGCACGATGCCCATACCGGCGCCCGGCGGCAGCGTGCCGGCACCGAGCCGCACCTGACGCCTCGCGTAATCGAGCGTAAGCAGCACGCGGCGGAACGCGGGGAATCCCAGAATCCCGTCGATCGGCCGGCCGACGGCCATGCCGAGTTCCGACAGGGGCAGGGATCGTGCCTTGACCGGACCCAGATCGACCCCGGCGAGCCGGGCGGTTTGCAGAGTCAGCCGGTAGTCTGCACGGCCGAAAGCCCGGCGCGCCGAGCCCGGATCGATGAACGTCCACGAAGACCCGGTATCGACGAGCATTTCCAGCGATACCCCGTCTGCGACTTCAAGCGGGACCAGGAACAACCCGCGACAGAACGACGCGGGAACCACGGCGTCTTCCGACCCGAGGACCGCGCCGGTCGACGCGACCAGACAGATCGACAGCACAGCGGCCATCTGCCACCGCCAGCGAATGCGCCCGCCGCCATGTCGCATGTCACCGTCCTCAGCTCGATTCGAGGACAGGATCACCGCCCCGGTCGGCTGCCGCAAGATGCACGACCTTCACCCGCTGGCGCCGGGAGTCTCCGGCGTGGCGCTCAGGTCGCGAGCGGTCGCGCATCGATGCCGCGCTGGACCAGCAGAAAGCTGACGAGTAACCGCTCCCGGCCGCTGCCACCGATGACCGCATAGCGCCGTCCCCGCGGCAGCCGCCGCACCGCGGCGCGCAGGTCGGCGAGGTTCGGCGCCGGCAGCAGCCCGGCGGGCTCCGGGTCCAGGGACACCGGGCAGCGCGTTCCCAGGTGCAACGCGGGACGCACCACCGCTTCGAGTAGCCAGCGCTCGAAATCACCTGCCGGCAGGCTGACCGCCGCCCCCGGGGTGACCATGACCACGCTGGCATTGCGCACCCCGCCGGTCACCAGGGCGTCTTCACCGAACAGATCCCCCGGCTGCAGCCGGGCGAGGTGAGTCGTGCCGTCGGGCGCAACGATGTCAGCACGGCCGGCGCAGAGCACGTAGCAGCAGTCTGCTGCCTCGCCGGCAGCGACGATGGCCGCTCCCGCGTCGAACTCCTGTCGGGTCATGGCCCGCAGTACCCGCTGCCAGGCAGACGGCCGCAGCTGCTGCATCAGCGGAGAGCCGAGGAAGCGCTGCTGCCAGGAGTCGTCCGCGGCGCGTACCTCCGGCAGGCCGAGTCCGGGCCGAGACGCAGCCCGCAGCTCGGCCAGCAGCAGCGGGTCGACGCTGGCGAACAGCGCCGGCGTCAGCGTCTCCAGGCCGGCCGCGCCCGGGTACACCGGCCGCCGCGCCCGGGCCGACGCCGCGGCCACGACCGCGC
>JBFISC010000133.1:0-10174 GCA_041608775.1 Pseudomonadales bacterium
CCGCGCGAATTCATCGTCGAGCATTTTCCGAACATCTATCGGTACTGCCTGGATCTCGGTCTCGACATGAGCCGAGAGCCCCTTCCCGTGGTTCCGGCGGCACACTACACCTGCGGCGGCGTGTGGACCGACCGCCACGGGCGGACGGACGTGCCCGGATTGTACGCCGTCGGCGAGGTGGCGTTCACGGGACTTCACGGGGCCAATCGTATGGCCAGCAACTCGTTGCTCGAGTGCCTGGTGTTCGCCCGTGCCGCCAGCGACCACATAATCGAGCGCCTCGACGAGCCCTTCCCGGAAGTCACCGCCCCCCACTGGGACGAGAGCCAGGTCACCGATTCCGACGAAGACGTGGTCATCGCCCACAACTGGGAGGAGCTGCGTCGGTTCATGTGGGACTACGTCGGCATCGTCCGCACGGACAAGCGGCTGCAGCGCGCCCAGCGACGTCTCGACCTGCTGAAACAGGAGATCCACGAGTACTACAGCCACTACCGGGTCAGCAACGACCTGATCGAGCTGCGCAACCTGGTGCACGTGGCGGAGCTGATCGTGCGTTCGGCCCTGTTGCGCCAGGAGAGCCGCGGGCTTCACTACAACCTCGATCACCCGGAGACCCTGCCGCGCTCCGAGGACACGATTCTGTTCCCAGGCTTCTCCGACCGTCTCGACGTCCTCAAGCCCGCTGCCAGCTGACGCCGCAGCTCACGCCGCAGCGACGCCAGCGCTGGCGGGGCAAGCTCGTCGTGGAATATCTCCAGGCGCTCTCCGGAGTGCAGGACCAGGCAGGTCCGCCAGCGCCCCAGACGGGCGCGGCGCACGGCGCCCAGGTCGAGAAGCTGGTCCCCCGTCACGGGGTCCGGCCAGCGCCGCCACCACCACAGCAGCAACGGCAGTGCGCCCGCCGCGCCGAACCAGAGCCAGCCCGCGATGCCCACCGCCGGGACGAGGGCCCGATGGCGCCAGTCGCGCAGACGCCCGGGGCAGAAGGACAATCGCAGGATGGTCGGCGGCGCGGCCGGGGCCCGGGGCGCCATGGCCGGGTCGCCGTTGCCGGTCAGAGGCTGCCGTGGGCGGCGCGGATGGCGGCGACGATGCCGGAAAGGTCTGGATCCGGGACCTGCCCGCGCCCCTGCAGCCACTCGAAGATGTCCCAGTCTTCATGTTCGAGCAGGCGGGCGAAGCATTGCCGATCCTCCGCCGAAAGATCCTCGAGGCGCTGCTCGACGAACGGCCGCAGAGCCAGCTCCAGCTCCAGCATGCCGCGTCTGCTGCGCCACTTGAGGCGGCCATCGGTGATGTCCTGCCGGGTTGAGGGATCGGTCATTGGCATTGTCTCGACAGCCTGCGTTACGGGCGGGACAATTGTGCAGCCATTCGAGGGGGGCTCGCCACAGCCATGATCCATCAGCACTGGGAGCAGTTTCTGCAGGGGGCCGACGATCGAACCTCCGCGCCGCCCGGCATGGCCTATCTCCCGGAGCTTGCCGCGATGCGCTTCGAGGGCCCGGACGTGCGCAAGTTCCTCCAGGGCTATCTCACCTGCGACACCGACGAGCTGCAGGCCGGGCACCTCACCCCGACCGCGCTGTGCAACCTCAAGGGCCGGGTGGTCATGAACGGCTGGTGCGCGCCAGCCGGCGACGACGATACCGCGCCAGCGGTGACGCTGATCCTGCATGCTTCCCTGGTGGCGCGGCTGCAGCGCTTCCTCGAGGCTTATCTGAAGTTCTCGCGCACCCGGGTGCTGGATCAGCGGTCGGACACCCTGGTTCTCGGCACCCTGGACCTCGCCCCTGGCGACGGCCTGGTCATGGACGCCCGGCGTGCGCTCCACCCCGTGCAGGATCTGGAGCAGGCCAAGGCCCTCTGGGCACGCCATCCGCACCTGACGGCGGCCGCCTGGCACGCTTCGCTCACCGCCGACGGTATTCCCCTCCTCTGCGATACGGTCTCCGAAGCGTTCCTGCCGCAGATGCTCGATCTGCAGAACCTGGGGGCCATCAACTTCGATAAGGGCTGCTACCTCGGCCAGGAGGTCGTCGCCCGGGCCCAGCACCGGGGCCAGGTTAAGCGCCGGCTCGCCCGCCTTGCCTGGCGCGGGGATACGCCACCGGCCGCCGGCAGCGAGGTCACCGATGGCGCCGGCAAACCTCAGGGCATGGTGCTGCAGACCACGACCGACGGCTCGGGCCTGCTGCTCGCGGTGCTGTCCCGGGACGCGCCAGCCGCTTTGCGGCAGGGCGATACGGTTCTCAGCCCGGTGCCATCCTTCTCCGCGTGACGCGGCCGCGACCTGCTAGGGTTTCAGGGTCGGCTTGAAGAGCCACTGAATGCTGGAGAAATCCAGACGTCCGGCGTCGTTGATCTGCTCGTGCAGCTGGAACAGGTTCTTCGCCAACGCGCCGAGCGGCACAGGACTGCGCGACAACTGCGCTGCCTCCATGGCCAGGCCCAGATCCTTACTCATCAGATCCACCAGAAACCCGCCCTGATAGCCGCGCGATGCGGGGACCCCGTCCATGACCCCGGGATACGGGTTGTAGACGTTGAGGGACCAGTTGCCGCCCGACGACTGCTTCATGATCTCCGAGAGCACGGTCGGATCGAGCCCGTTGTCGGTGCCCAGCGCCAGCGCTTCCGCGGTACCCGCCATGAGCACCGCCAGGAGCATGTTGTTGCACACCTTGGCCGTCTGACCCGCACCGCTGTCGCCGGCATGGAAGACGTTCTTCGCCATGGCGTCGAGCACCGGTCGCGCCCGCTCGACCGCCTCGGCGGCGCCGCCCACCATGAACGTCAGCGTGCCCGCCTCGGCCCCGGCGGTGCCGCCGGAGACCGGCGCATCGAGCATGTCCAGACCGCGCTCGCGCGCAGCGGCTGCCACCACCCGGGCGGTCTCGGGATCGATGGTGCTGCAATCCACCAGCAGCGTGCCGGATGCGGCGTGGCCAATCACGCCGTCGTCACCAAGATACAGGCTGCGCACATGGCGGCCCGCCGGCAGCATGCTGATGAAGATGTCCACGTCCTCGGCGCAGGCCGCGGCGCTGCCCTCTGCCCGGGCATCCGGCACCGCCGCCATCGCTTCGGAAACGAGATCGAACACCTTCAGCTCGTGGCCGGCGCCCAGCAGGTTGCGCGCCATGGGACCACCCATGTTGCCGAGCCCGACGAATCCGATTCGACTCATGTTGACTCCTCCTCGAGATCATCCAGCGGGTTGCTTCGCCAGGGCGGCTCGAAATGCTCCGCCACGTACGCCTCGGGCAGCGCTTCCAGGCTCGGATATCGCCACTGGGGACGGTTGTCCTTGTCGATGAGCAGAGCCCGCACGCCTTCGGCGAAGTCCGGATGGTGGGCGCAGTGGGAAGCCACCACCATTTCCAGACGGAACGTGTCGGCCAGCGCCATGCCTCGCGCGCGCTGCAGCTGCTGCACGACGATGCCGACGGAGGTCGGGCAACCTCGGTTCATCACGCTGATGCCGCCATCGATCCAGTCGCTGCGCCCCGCCAGGGCGCGGATCCGGGTCACCGCGTCGAGCACGGTGCCGTCCGCTTCGAGGCCATCGGGCAGGGCGCCGACCTGCGGCGGCGGCAACGATGCCGCCGGCAGTTCACTCAGTACCGCGTGCAGCGTAGCGTGGTCGGCCTCGCCGCCCTGCCACGGCAGCGCGCGCAGCCTCTCCAGGACTTCGGCGCGCTCTGCCGCCGGGATGCTGTAGCCGGCGAGCCCAAGCGCGAGCGCATCCGCCGCGTTGCTGTGCGCGCCGGTCATCGCCAGGAAAGTAGCCGCGTGCGCGGGCATCTGCGAGAGCAGCCAGGTGGCCCCCGCGTCTGGAAACAGCCCGATCGTGACCTCCGGCATGGCGATCCGCGTCTTTTCGGTGACCACCCGGTAACGCGCGCCGGAGTAAACGCCCAGACCGCCGCCCATGACCACGCCGTGGCCGAGGCTGATCAGCGGCTTGGCAAAGGTGTGCAGGGCGTAGTCGAGCCGGTACTCGGCCTCGAAGAAGCGGAACGGGTAGTCGTCCACCACCTCGGCGGCCGCATGGTTTCTGGCCATGGCGCGATACAGCGCCTGAATGTCACCGCCGGCGCTGAAGGCCCGCTCTCCCGCGCCGGTGAGCAGCACGGCGGCCACCCGGGCGTCGTCGCGCCAGCGACGCAGGGCCGGATGGAGAATCTCGATCATCGGCAGGCTGAGCGCGTTGAGCGTCGCCTCGGCATTCAGCCGCGCCTCAGCGACCACGTGCTCCGGGCCCGCAGCGTGCTCGAACAGCAGCAGCGGTTCGCCCGGGTCGTTTAGCGGTTCGCTCATCGATTCACCCACACGGCGGACCGCTTCTCCAGAAACGCATTCACGCCCTCGGTCTGATCTTCCGTGTCGAACAGACGCACGAAGGACTCGCGCTCGGTCGCGTAGGCAGCTTCGATGCTGCCGCCGCGGGCCGACTGAATCAGGGACTTGCAGAGCGCGACGGCGGGCGGGCTCTGGCGGGCCACCTTCCCGGCGAGCGCCAGCGCCGTTTCCAGGGATTTCCCGGAATCCACCACCTCCTCCACGAGGCCGATCTTCGCCGCCGTGGCCGCATCCACGCGCTCGCCGCAAAGGATCATCCGCTTGGCCCAGCCCTCGCCCACCATCCAGGACAGGTTCTGGGTTCCGCCGCCGCAGGGCAGCAGACCCACGGTGGCCTCCGGCAGCGCGAGCTGCGCGTGGGACTCGGCGATGCGGATGTCGCAGGCCAGCGCACACTCGAGACCGCCGCCCATGGCATAGCCGTTGATCGCGGCAACCGACACGCCGCGGAACCCGGCGAGGGTCTCGAACGCGGAGCCGAACGCCATGGCCATGGAGGCCGCCACGCCTTTGTCCCCCGAGGCGAACAGCTTCAGGTCCGCGCCCGCGGAGAAGAACTTCTCGCCGGATCCGGTCATGACCAGCGCGTACACGTCGCGATCGGCGTTGCACTGCGCGACCAGGTCCTTCAGCCCTTCGAGATTCTCCTGATCCCAGGTGTTCGCCGGCGGCACGTTGATCGTGATGAGCACCGTGTGATCCCGGCGCTCCACCAGCAGCTTGTCCGTGGGGGATGCGATCATGTGGCGGTCTCCTGGCTGCCCGATGGAATAAGCAAAGATACTGACCTCGGCGGGAGTCGTCACTACCAGCGAAGGAACGGGGGCTGGCAAGCCCATTGTCCGGGCTGCGGCGGAGCGCTGCAGAGCCGCCGATCAGGCGACGTCGAACCAGTCGATCGGCGTGATCCCGTGCGCTTGCAGATAGGCGTTCGCCTTCGAGAAGTGGCGGCAGCCGAAGAACCCCCGGTGGGCCGACAGCGGCGAGGGGTGCGGAGCGCTCAGCACCAGATGGCGATCCCGGTCGATGCCGGCCCCCTTCTTCTGCGCGTAGCTGCCCCAGAGCAGGAACACCAGGTGCTCGCGCTCACGGTTGAGCACGCTGACGACGGCATCGGTGAAAGTCTCCCAGCCGCGGTCGCGATGGGAGCCGGCGCGACCGCGCTCAACCGTGAGCACCGCGTTCAGCAGCAGCACGCCCTGGCGGGCCCAGGGCTCGAGACAGCCCTTGTCGTTGCCGAGCCGCCGCTCGGGCGTGCCCAGGTCGTCGTTGATCTCGCGGAATATGTTAACCAGGGAAGGCGGCTGCTCGACGCCGGGCTGCACCGAGAAGCAGAGACCGTGCGCCTGGTTGGGTCCGTGATAGGGATCCTGGCCGATGATCACGACCTTGACCCGCTCCAGCGGGCAGAGGTCGAGCGCTGAGAAGATGTGATCGCTCCTCGGATATATCACCCGACGCGCACGCTTCTGCTGCTGCAGGTACTCCCGCAGCGAACGCATGTAGGGCGCTTCGAACTGATCGGCCAGCGCCGACCTCCAGGATGCCTCGAGACGAACCCGGCTTGCCGAGGCCTGCGGCGTGCCTGCCACAGGTCCGTCAGCCATCTTTCGGCCTCATCAGCGGGAACAGGAGCACGTCGCGGATCGACGGCGAGTCCGTCAGCAGCATGATCAGCCGGTCGATGCCGATGCCCTCGCCCGCCGTCGGCGGCAGCCCGTACTCCAGGGCGCGGATGTACTCCTCGTCGTAGTGCATGGCTTCCAGGTCGCCGCCGCTCTTGGCCTCGGCCTGGGCCCGGAAGCGTTCCGCCTGATCCTCGGGATCGTTCAGCTCCGAGAAGCCGTTGGCGATCTCCCTGCCGGCGATGAACAGCTCGAACCGGTCGGTGACGTGGGGATCGGCGTCGTTGCGTCGGGACAGCGGCGAAACCTCCGCCGGGTAATGGGTGACGAAGGTCGGCTGGCGCAGCTTGTCCTCGACGAACTGGTCGAACACCTCCGTCTGCAGCCGCCCGAGTCCCCAGCCCTGCTCCACGGCGCGGCCGGCGGCCGACAGCTTCGCCGCGAGGCGCTCGGCGTCGTCCACGGCTGCGGCGTTCAGGTCCGTGTGCCGCACGATGGCTTCCGCCATGGTCATGCGTGCCGCGGTGCCGCCGAGCTCGAGGGTTTCGCCCTGGTAGCCGATCTCGCCGGACCCGAGCACGTCTGCAGACAGGCCGAGCAGCAGCTCCTGGGTCAGCTCGATGAGATCGTCCATGTCCGCGTAAGCCCAGTAGAACTCGAGCATCGTGAACTCGGGGTTGTGGCGGGTCGACAGCCCCTCGTTGCGGAAGTTGCGGTTGATCTCGAACACCCGCTCGAAGCCACCGACCGTGAGCCGCTTGAGGTAAAGCTCCGGCGCCACGCGCAGGTACAGCTCCAGATCCAGGGTGTTGTGATGGGTGACGAAAGGACGTGCCGCGGCGCCACCGGGGATGAGCTGCATCATGGGGGTCTCCACCTCCATGAAGGCGCGCTCCTCGAAGAACCGGCGGACCCACCCCACCACCCGCGAGCGGGTTTCGAACACCCTGCGTGAGTCCGGGTTCATGATCAGGTCCAGATAACGCTGGCGATACTTGATTTCCTGGTCCGCCAGGCCGTGGAACTTCTCCGGCAGCGGCCGCAGATCCTTGGCGAGCAGCTCGATGTGGTCGGCCTGGACCGTCAGCTCACCCCTGTTGGTACGCATCAGCACGCCGCGAACACCCACGATGTCGCCGATATCCCACAGCTCGTCAAACGCCTCGTAGGCGGTCTCACCCACGTCGTCCCTGCGCACGTAGCACTGAATCTGGCCGCTGCCGTCCTGCAGGGTGATGAAGCTGGCCTTGCCCATGACCCGCCGCAGCATGACGCGTCCGGCCACCGCCACACGGATCCCGGCCTGCTCCAGGGCCGCCTTGCCCAGGTCGGCGCAGCGCTCGTGCAGGTCCCGGGCCATGGCGTCGCGCCGGAAGCGGTTTGGATACGCCCCGCCCTGCTCGCGCCAGCGCGCCAGCTTGTCGCGGCGAACCCTGATGATGTCGCTTTCCTCGGTCATATACCCGCCCTAGAGGCCAGCCTTGAGGCTCGCTTCGATGAAGTCGTCGAGATCGCCGTCCAGCACGGCGCCCGGGTCGGAACGCTCGACGTTGGTCCGAAGATCCTTGATCCGGGACTGGTCGAGCACGTAGGAACGGATCTGGCTGCCCCAGCCGATATCGGCTTTGGCGTCTTCCACCGCCTGCGCCTCGCTGCGGCGTTTCTGCATCTCCAGCTCGTAGAGCTTGGCGCGCAGCTGCTTCCACGCGCGGTCCCGGTTCTGGTGCTGGGAGCGTTCGCTCTGACACTGCACCACCACGTTGGTCGGCAGATGGGTCAGGCGTACCGCGGAGTCGGTGCGGTTCACGTGCTGGCCACCGGCGCCGCTGGCGCGATAGGTATCGGTGCGCACGTCGGCGGGGCTGATCTCGATGTCGATGTCGTCGTCGATCTCCGGCGACACGAACACGGACGCAAACGAGGTGTGGCGACGATTGCCGGAATCGAACGGGGACTTGCGGACCAGTCGATGCACGCCCGTCTCCGTGCGCAGCCAGCCGAACGCATGGTCACCGCTGACCTCGAGGGTTGCGCTCTTGATCCCGGCGACGTCCCCGGGCGAAAGCTCGACGATCTCCGCATCGAAGCCGCGCTTCTCGCACCAGCGCAGATACATCCGCAGGAGCATTTCAGCCCAGTCCTGCGCCTCGGTGCCACCCGATCCCGCCTGAATATCAATGAACGCGTTGGCGCTATCCGCCTCGCCCTGGAACATCCGCCGGAATTCCAGGCCCGCCAGCTGCGCTTCCAGGGGTTCGAGTTCTGCTTCGACGTCATCGAGCGCATCGCGGTCGCCGTCTGCTGCGGCCAGCTCCGCCAGCTCGTTGAGGTCGTTCAGGGACTCGCCCACCCTGGCGAGCCCGCTCACCAGATCGTCGAGGGCCGCGCGCTCCTGATTCAGCGCCTTGGCGCGGTCCTGATCGTCCCAGACCTTCGGATCGGACAGCTCCAGCTCGACCTCTTCCAGCCGCGCGACCTTACCGTCGTAGTCAAAGATACCCCCTGAGCGCCACGTCGCGCTCCATCATGTCGCGAAGACGGTCGCGGATGGATGTGATTTCCGCCATAGCTCCTCAGGTCGTCGACTGGAGAAAAACGCGGCAGTTTATGCCAACGGGGCGAGATGCTCCACCACGAGCTGCAGCGTCGGCGCCGGCCCGTAATCGTTCTCCGCCAGGCGGAATGCGGCGCGCACCCGGGTTACGTCACCGAGCGGTTCCTGGCGGAACGCGATGGCATCCACCAGACGATCCTCGCACCTGACCACCAGCTTCAGATGCGCCTCCCCGACCACCCGCTGGCTGACCAGGTCGAAGTCGCCGTGAAACAACGGTTCCGGGAATGCCTGGCCCCAAGGTCCCGCGCCGGCCAGGGTTCGCGCCATGTCCAGCGACAGCTCCTCCGGCGTCAGCACACCGTCCGTCACCAGCGTCTGGGTCAACGCGGACCGGGGCAGCACCCGCGCCACCTCGGCATCGAAAGCCCTGGCGAAGCGCTCGTAGTGCACCCGTTTGATGGACAGCCCGGCCGCCATGGCGTGCCCGCCGAACCGAGACAGCATGCCCGGATGGCTGGCAGCAACGGCATCCAGGGCATCGCGCACATGCAGCTCCGGCACGGACCTTGCGGAGCCTTTCAGCTCGTCGGGGGCGCTGCTTCCGGCATCGGCGAATGCGATCACGGGCCGGTGGATCTTCTCCCGCAGCCGGCCGGCGACGATGCCGACGATGCCCTGGTGCCAGCCCGGCTCGTAGACGCACACGCCAAAGCGTTCGGCCGCATCGACGCGGTGCCCGGCGACACTCAGCTCCGCATCGCGCACCATATCCTGCTCCAATGCCCGGCGGGCGCGGTTCAGCTCGTCGAGAGCCCGGGCGTGACCCCGGGCTTCTTCGAGGTCGTCGGCGAGCAGGCAGCGGATGCCGAGGGTCATGTCGTCGAGACGGCCCGCGGCGTTGAGGCGGGGACCCAGCGCGAACCCCAGATCCTGGGCGCCGAGCCTGGCCAGCGGGCGCGCGGCCACGTCCGCCAGCGCCCGGATCCCGGGTCGGCAGCGGCCGGCCCGCATGCGCGCGATTCCCTGATGCACGAGGATGCGGTTGTTGGCGTCCAGCGGCACCACGTCCGCCACGGTGCCCAACGCCACCAGATCCAACCAGTCCGCCAGGTTCGGCTCCGGTCGACGGCCGAACCAGTCCTGCGCCCGCAGCTGCGCGCGCACCAGCCCGAGCACGTAGTAGATCACCCCGACGCCGGCAAGCGCCTTGCTGGGAAAGCCGCAGCGGGGCAGGTTGGGGTTGACCAGGGCGTAGGCCGCGGGGAGCTCGCGGCCGGGCAGATGGTGGTCGGTGATGATGACGTCCATGCCGGCGGCGTTCGCCGCGGCGACCCCGTCCACGCTGGACACGCCGTTGTCCACGGTCACCAGCACCGCGGGGGAGCGACGCGCGGCGAGCGCAACGATCTCCGGGGACAGGCCGTAGCCGAACTCGAACCGGTTGGGCACCAGGAACTCGACGTCCTCGGCCCCGAGGGCTCGCAGCAGGGAGACCGCGAGAGCGACGGCGGTGGCGCCGTCGGCATCGAAATCGCCGACCAGCATGATCCGTTCCCGCGAGGCGATCGCCCTCGCCAGCCGTTCGGCAGCGCGGGCGGCATCAGCCAGATCGTCGGGCGGCAAC
>JBFISC010000134.1:0-10142 GCA_041608775.1 Pseudomonadales bacterium
CAGTACGACGACCGCAGCGACCTGGTGGCCACCAACCTTCGGTTCTCGTGGCTGCAGAGCGCCAACGCGGGTCTGTTCCTGGTGTACAACGAGATCGACGACGACACCATCGTCGGCCCCATGGAGAAGCGCCGGGAGTTCGTGATCAAGTACAGCCGGATCTTCGATCTGCTGTAGCTTCAGTTCATGGCTGCCGGGCGGGGAATCAGGTAGAGCTCAGTCTGGCGGCCGTCGATGTAGCGCACGCTCTCGCCGTCGAAGAAAGCGTCTTCCTCCAGCTTGATGCGGATGCTCCGCTGCCACTCCGGGAGCTCGACGATGGCCGCCAGCTCGATGGAGTGGGCGGTATCCGGATAGAGCGGGTAGTCGCCGCTTCCGGGCACGCCATCCTGCTGATCCCAGAGCCCGATGGTGGGCCCGGCCGCGTGACCGTGATAGCCGATCGGGTGGGTGTAGATGGACGGCTCGATGCCTTCCGCCAGCGCCCGGGCCCGGGTCGCTGCAAGGATCTCGTTGCCGCTGCGCCCGGTGGCGAACTGGCCCGTGAGCAGGTCCTGCAGGCGGTTGCCCCTGGCCAGCGCCTGGCGGAGGTACGTCGGGGCCTCGGTTTCTCCGGCACGCAGCACGTAGGCATGCTGCTGGGTGTCGGTGTTCAGCCGCAGATAGCTGATGCCGAAGTCGACGTGCAGCAGGTCACCGGGCTCGATGACCTCGGGCTCGGGGGCCTCGGCCGGCACCGGGCCGGCGCGCTGAATGGAAACGGAGGGATGGAACCAGCTGGTCAGCGTGAGCTCGCGCACGCGCTGGCGAAACCACCACTCCAGATCTTCCGTAGTAGTCACACCCGGCTGAACGGCGGCTTCCGACAGTCCCTCGGCGATGATCTGGTGAGCAATCCGGCAGATCTGCCGATAGACCGTCATCTCCGCCGGCGTTCGGGTCTCGAGCCAGCCGACGGCGAGCGCTTCCGCGGAAACGAGCCGCTGCTGCAGCGACTCCGGGAGTGCCGCCTGCAGCAGCCGGTGCTCGGTGTGGCTCAGGCCGTCCGCCAGGGCGAAATTCTCGGAGACGTTGATGCCGATGCGGCGCGGATTGCGCTCGGTGATCAGCTCGACCAGGCGGGCCCATTGATCCGGCTGAGCGTCCTTGTCCCAGGCCTGGCGGAACACCGACCCGACGTCGTAGCGGGCGACCGCCAGCGCATCGAGCGGCAGCTCGCCGCCACGGTCGTAGATCAGCAGCATGGTGCGGCGGCGGGCCGACAGCCAGGTCGCCGGCAGCATGGTCTCGAGGACCGGGTCCTCGTTGTACTCCCGAGCGATGATCAGCCACAGATCGATGCCGCTGCGGCGCATCAGGGCCGGCAGCACCGTACCCAACCGGGACTCCAGCCAGCCATCGACCACGACCGCACGCTCCGCCATCGGGAGCAGCCGCGGCATCACGCCGGCAGCCGTCGGGGCCGCCATTCCGGCCCACAGCATCAGCGTGGCCACGACCAGGCAGGGCCGGGCCATTGGTGGCGTCTTCAGGCAGCGGGAACGTAGGCGTTGCACCAGCCCTTGGCGTTCACCAGCTTGCCGGGGAATATGCTGCAGCCGCCCCAGCCCGCTTCTCCTCCCTGAGCGGCCAGGTACAGGCCACAGTTCTCGCACAGCTGGCCGGACTGGTAGCGGGCGTAGCTCGCGGTGTCCACGCTGCCCACGTCATGCTTGTAGCCCAGCGCCTGAGCCTGGGGGTCGCTCTCCTCGAGCTTGGCCATCTTCTGTGCCGGCGCGGCCTGAGGCGGCGCCGCCTGCGCGGGCGCGGCGTCCGCAGGGGCGGCAGGCGTTGCGGTGCGATCCTGCATGGCTTCACGGGCGGCGCCTGCCGCGGTATCCGCGGGGGTCTGCTGCGGCGCTGCCTCGGCGGGGGCGGCTGGCTTCGACTCCTCCGCGCAACCCACCAGATTCACCAGGGGAATCATGGCCGCCAGGGTTCCGGAAGTCTTGAGGAAGCGGCGGCGCGACGGCGCGTCTCCAGCGAGCTTGGGCATCGAGATCTCCTTTACAGGTATCCTTTACAGGTATACAGACCCTGACCTACTGTCGGGCGTTGGACCGATATCACGGCCGAGCAGTGAAGGCCGCTGTCCGATTGTCCGTGGCGACCGCCCGAGAAGCAAACGTTCCGATGATCTGCGCTATGCTCAGCCTGCCTACAGGATCAGGACGAGACCCGCGTGCAGCACACCGACCAGCAGATCCAGACCGCCATCGAACAGGCCGCCGCCGCCCGACGGCGCGCCTACGCTCCCTACTCCGGATTTCACATGGGCGCCTGCGTGATCACCAGCAGCGGCGCCGCCGTGCCCGGCGCGTTGGTCGAGAACGTGTCACTCGGGCTGGCGATGTGCGCAGAACGGGTTGCGCTGTTTGCCACGGTTGCGAGCGACGCGGGGCGACCGGAGATTCTTGCGCTGGTCTCCCGCCCCACCTCCGGATCCCTGACCTGGCCGTGCGGCGCCTGCCTTCAGGTGGCCATGGAGCTGGGCGGCCCGGATCTGACCGTGGCGGTGTCCGACGGGACGGAAGTGCGGACCGCGCGCTTGGGCGACCTCGCGCCCCAGCTTCCCTACAAACCCTGATCGAGCGGCCCGTCTCATGGCAGAAACCGTCTGGGTTCTCGGCGATCAGCTGAATCGCCGCATCGGCGCGTTGGCCGACGCCGATCCCGGGACCACCCGGGTGCTGCTCGTGGAAAGCCGGCGGATGATCGAGGGCCGCCGCTACCACCGCCAGCGTCTTCACCTGGTGATCACAGCGATGCGCCGGTTCGCCCAGGATCTGGAAGCCGCGGGCTACGATGTGGACTATCGCCGCGCCGATACCCTGGAGGCAGGCCTGCGGGCCCACCGCCGCGAGCACCGGCCCAGCGAGGTGCTCGCGACCGAGCCGAACGGCCGGGCGGTGGACCGCGAGCTGCGACGGCTCGGCGTGGAGCTCGTGGCGTCCAATCAGTTCCTCTGCCACCGGGACGCGTTCGCCCGCTGGGCGGACGCCGCCGACAGCCTGCGCCTGGAAAACTTCTACCGTTTTCAGCGCCGTCGCCTCGGCTACCTGATGGACGGCGACGACCCCGCGGGCGGCCGCTGGAACCACGACCACGACAACCGCGAGCCACCGCCCGCCGACGGCGGCGACTGGCCGACGCCGGTCACCAGCGAGCTGGACGACCTGGATCAGGAGGTCATGGCGCAGCTGCCGGAGCAGGCGGTCGGAGAGCCCCCGACGGGCGTGTGGGCCACCTCCCGGCGCGCGGCGCTGGCACGGCTGCGCCACTTCGTGAGCGAGGTTCTGCCCGGCTTCGGCCCGCACGAGGACGCCATGCTCCGGGACAACTGGCACCTGGCCCACTCGCTGCTGAGCCCGTATCTCAACCTCGGCCTGCTGCTGCCGGACGAGGTCTGCGACGCGGTCGAAGACGCCTACCGGGGCGGTGACGTCCCGATCAACTCCGCGGAAGGCATGATCAGGCAGGTCATCGGCTGGCGCGAGTTCGTCTGGGGCATCTACTGGCTGTGGCCGGAACAGACGCACAGCAACCGGCTGAACCACCGCCGCCGGCTGCCCCCGGTCTGGCTGGGGGAGGCGGACACCGAGATGCGCTGCCTGCAGTCGACCCTGGACGCCCTCAACACCCGCGGCTACGTGCACCACATTCAGCGCCTCATGGTGCTGGCCAACTTCGCCAATCTGTACGGCATCCAGCCGGCGGCCGTCCGGGAGTGGATGCGCGAACGTTACATCGATGGCGGCGACTGGGTGATGGGCCCCAACGTCCACGGCATGGCGCTGTGGAGCGACGGCGGCCGCATGGCGACCAAGCCCTACGTTTCCGGGGGAGCGTACCTCAAACGTATGAGCGACTATTGCAGCGGCTGCCGGTTCGATCCGGGCAGCCGCACCGGAGACGACGCCTGCCCCTTCACCAGCCTGTACTGGGACTTTCTGGCCCGCCATCGCGACACGCTGAGCGACAACTTCCGCCTCGCCCGGCAGTACAGCACCCTGGGCCGGTTGAAGGATCTGGAGGCCACCAGGGCGCGCGCCGCGACCGCGATACGCAAGCTGCGGGAAGGAAAGCTGTAGCCGCAGATCCGCCCGCTCGTCCGTCAGGCCCGAATGCGCTATTGTCACACGTTGAGACAGAACCCCGGCACCAGGAACTCAGAGGACGTCATGAGCGAAGCAACCCAGGGCACCGGGAACGAACGACCCGCCGGCATGGTCCGGCCGGGCTTCTACGACGATCTGCCGAAGGAAATTCCCGATCCGTACACGCTGCCGCTGGAGAAGATCAACCCGATCTGGCCGCGGCTGTTCCAGGAGAACCGGATGTGGGAGTACTTCAAGCGGCTGCGCGACGAAGATCCGGTTCATTTCAACGAGCTCGAGGACACCGGCCGCTACTGGTCGCTGACCCGATACAAGGACATCAAGGCCGTCGATAGCGATCACGAGCGCTTCAGCTCCGCCTACGGCATCACCCTCGGCCTGCCCGTGGGCAAACCCCTGCCGGAAGGCGCGCTCGGCATCGAGATGTTCATCGCCATGGACCCGCCCAAGCACGACGTCCAGCGCGCCACGGTTGCGCCGGTGGTCGGGCCGCGCAACCTGCACGAAATGGAGCCCTTGATCCGCTCCCGGGTGCAGACCATCCTCGAGGGCCTGCCGCACGGCGAGACCTTCAACTGGGTCGAGCATGTGTCCATCGAGCTGACCACGCAGATGCTCGCCACCCTGTTCGACTTCCCGTTCGAAGAGCGCCGCAAGCTCACCCGCTGGTCCGACGTGGCCACCGCCGCGCCGGGCACGCTGGTGGAGTCCGAGGAGCAGCGCCGCAGCGAGCTGCTGGAATGCCTGCAGTACTTCACCGCTCTGTTCGAGGCACGCCGCGGCAAGCCGGGCAACGACCTGATCTCCATGCTGGCCAACGGCGAAGCCACAAAGGACATGAAGCCGTTCGAGTTCCTCGGCAACCTGATCCTGCTGATCGTCGGCGGCAACGACACGACCCGAAACTCCATCTCCGGCGGCGTGCTGGCCCTGAACCAGTTCCCGGAGCAGTACGACAAGCTGCGCGCCGGCGTGTCGCAAGGCGACACGAAGCTGATTCCAAACATGGTCGCCGAGATCATCCGCTGGCAGACGCCGCTCGCCTACATGCGCCGCACCGCCAACGACGACACCGAGATCGGCGGCAAGCAGATCCGCAAGCACGACCAGATTCTGATGTGGTACGTCTCCGGCAACCGCGACGAGCGTGTGTTCGAGCGTCCGGACGAGCTGATCATCGACAGGCCGAATGCGCGCCAGCACCTGTCATTCGGGTTCGGCCTGCATCGCTGCATGGGCAATCGCCTGGCGGAGATGCAGCTGCGGGTGCTGTGGGAGGAGATCATGCAGCGCTTCCACATGATCGAGGTGGTCGGCGAGCCGAAGCGCACCCTGTCGGCCTTCGTAAAGGGCTACACGGAGCTGCCGGTGCGGGTCCATGCGCGCTGAAGACAGCGCGTAGCTGAAGACAGCGCGTAGCTGAAGACAGCGCGTAGCTGAAGACAGCGCGTAGCTGAAGACAGCGCGTAGCTGAAGACAGTGCGTAGCTGAGTACAGCGCGCTGATCAGGGGATACGGCCGGGCTACGGCCGCACCCCCCGCCGCGGGTCAGCGGAACAGCTTGCCCGCCAGCGAGCCGAGGGATCCGAGACCGCCGGGAACGAACTCCTGGACCTTTGGGCCGATGAGCTCGACGGCCTTCTGAATCACGTCGGGCGACAGGTTCAGCTGGGACGCGACCGCCCCGACGTCGACCTTCGACAGAAAGCCGTCCAGATCGAGGCCGCCGAGCAGGTCCCCGAGATCGAGTCCGCCACTGCCGCCGAGCTGCTGGCCGATTGCCTGGCCGAGATCCGGGATCTTGGCCTCCGGCACACCGACCTGCTTGATCGCATCGAGCAGGCCGCTGTCACCCTTGAGCAAATCCATGATGTCCATTTTCACGATGCCTTCGTCTGGTCGTCGACCGAGGCGCCGGGGGCGTTCTTCGCAACCGAATCGATGCCTGCCTGGCAGGCGGAGGTCGACTCGTACATGTCGCTCTGACCAATGATCTGGTTGTTGCCCGACTTGAGCACGAAGTAAGGCTTGCCCGACTTGGACTCCCTGACCTCGAACCGCTTCCTGTCAGCCGAGTTTTTTTTCACCGACTCGATGCCGTTGGTTGCGCTGCTCCTGGAGGAGTAACCCTCGCTCGCGAGCAGCTTGACGCCGTTGGATGCCTTGAGCCGAAACCGGAATTCGCCCGCCTTGTCCTTGTAGAGCTCGAACTTACCCGCCACGAAATACCCCTCACGATCTATGGAGCGCAAAGGTAACCACGGCAGCGGCCCGAATTCCATCGGGAATTTCTTTGAGGCGCACGGCCGGATGAGGTCGGTCAGCCGCCGACCATAAACGAATCCGCCAGCAGTTCGTAGCAGCGCTCGCGCGCGCGGAACTCGTGGGTGATGGAGACCACCGAAAGCTCCGCCGCGCCCACGTTGCCGGCGAGCTCGCGGAGCTGCTCCGCCACGGGCTCGCGGGTTCCGAGGATCTGGTGCCGGCGGCGGCTGTCGATGCGTGCCCGTTCCTCGGGGGTGAAACGATGATCGGCCGCCTCCGCCACGGAAGGGAACGGCCCGAACTCGCCACGTTCCACGCGCAACCGCCACAGGTCGCGGCAGGCCGCCAGGGCGAGCGCCTCCTCATCGCTGTCGGCGCAGAGGACGAACACGCCGACATTGATCCGCGGCTCCGGGTTGTCCTCGTTCGGCTGGAAGCTGGTCCGGTAGACGTGGCAGGCACGCTCCAGGTGGTCCGGGTTGATGAAGTGCGCGTAGGAGAACGGCAGCCCGAAATGGGCTGCGATGCGAGCGCCTTCCTCCGACGAGCCCAGCATCCACAGCTCCGGCGGCGTCGCCACCGCCGGCGCCGCGGTGACTCGGGCGAGCGCTTCGGTCACGGGCGGCCGATCGTTGAGGAACGCAATCAGATCGGCAACCTTCGCGGGGAAATACTCGATGCCGATGCGGTTGCCGTAGGCCAGCGCGGCGGCGGTGAGACCGTCGCTGCCCGGGGCCCGCCCGAGCCCCAGATCAATGCGGTCGGGATGCAGCGTTGCCAGCAGCTTGAAGGTCTCGGCGACCTTGAACGGGCTGTAATGCATGAGCATGACCCCGCCGGAGCCGACCCGAATGCGCTTGGTCGCCGCCGCGATGTGAGCGATGAGAATCTCCGGCGCGCAACCCGCGAAGCTCTTCGAGCCGTGATGCTCGGCGACCCAGTAGCGGTGATAGCCGAGGCGCTCGGCAAGCTGAGCCAGGCGCACGCTGTGGTCGAGCGCCTGGCGCGGCGACGATCCGCTGGGAATGGGCGACTGATCGAGAACGCTGAGCTTCAGATCGGACATGCAGCCACCATAGAGCGTGACGGAACCGTCGGCAACGTCGCCCCCGGGCGGCGCCCGACGAGCCGTTTGCCCGGCTCTCCTTTTACCTGGATTTTGCAACGTCATGCTGCAGGCCTGGACCCTGCACACCGACAATGGCCGGGATCTACACAACGGAGCAAAAGACGATGATCGATCTCGCCAAATCCCTGGCAGCCCTGGTGCTGGTCGCCGGTCTCGGCGCCTGCGGCAACGACGACACCGCCGGTAGCCCCAGCGAACGCGCCAGCCAGAGCATGCAGGACAGCAGCACGGAGCCCACCGGAATGATCAAAGGCGCCATGGATGCCGCCGGCGACGCCGTGAACGAAGCCGTCGGCAGCGACGTCACCGGTGCCGTCCAGGACGCCGCCAGCGGCGCCATGGACCAGGCGCGGGAGCTCGGCGACGACGCCGTGAGCCAGGCCCGCGACATGGCGGCGGACGCGGTCGACGAGGCGATGGAAGACCCGGAGGCAGCAGCCAAGGCTCTGAAGGACCGCTTCTGACCGTCGACCCGCGGCCGGGCGGATCACCCCGCGCGGCCGCCTCATCGGGCCCCGAGCGCGCGACGTCCGGCGGGCTTTGACGCACGCTTCACGCTACCCTGCTAACGTAGCGCTGCGAGCCGTGACCGACCCGAGAGCTTTGACCAAACCAAACACCGAGGACCGCCGACCGACCGATCACCCGGACAACGCCGGGGGCGCCGGCCTGTCCGTGCCCGCGCTGCTGGCACCGTTGAACCGCGTCCTCACCCCGGCGATCAGGCAGGGCATCGGCAGCCCGCTGCCGTTTACCGCGGGGCTGATCCTCCTCGAGGTCGTCGGCCGCCGCTCCGGCGTCACCCGCACCGTTCCGCTGCTGTGCGCGGACTACGGCGCCGCGCTGGTCGTCTCCACCGTGCGCCGACGCTCCCAGTGGGTGGACAACCTCGTCGCCAACCCCCAGGCGTTCGTCTGGCTGCGCGGCCGCCGGCGCGCGGTCGTGGCCCGGGTCTTCCGCGGCGGGGCGCTCGCCTCCCCGGACACGCTGCCCATCACCGTGCTGTCCGCAGCCGCACGCTCCTACAGTCTCGCCACCGGCACCAGCGTGGCGGTCCTGACGCTGGTCTGAGCGCGCCGTCGGTCCGCGCCCGGCGGTGGCCGCAAGTCGTTGCGGAAGACCTTCAGCCGGGCACATCTACCCCGGGGCATCTCCGTCTGCAGGGATTGTCACGACGGCATCCACCATCGCTACGACGAGTCGACCCGCTAGAGCAGCACCGGATCCCAGGATCCGTCGAACTCCGCGGTGTTGCGCCAGACCCGGCGTCCATGTCCGCCGCCAAGCCCATGGACGCTGCCCGCCCGCGGCGTCCGGCCCGACTCGAGGTGAAACGCGCTCACGGTTTCCTCGACGAGGTCGAGGATCGCAACGCCCGCCCGCTCGCCCTTCAGGGTGCCCGCGTTGATCACCAGCGCGTCCGCAAAATCGATCAGGACCCGAAAGTGCAGGTGCCCGTTGATCACGAAGCGATGCCGGCCCGCCGCCAGCAGCGCATCGAGCTCGGAGCTTCGCTTCACCTCGGAGCGCGCCGTGCCTGGCCACACCTTTCCGAGATCGTTGCGGCCGATACCGTGGCAGAGCAGCAGGCGTCCGGCCGCGGTGTCGATCTCGCGGGTCGGCGGCAGCGTCTCCAGAAATTCGAGGTTGGCCGGATCCAGCTCTTCGCGGCGGTGGGCGTGGGCGACGTGGCGAACCCGATTCTCGAGCAGCCAGCGATCGTGGTTTCCGGCAACGGTCAGCACCCGTCCCTGCCGCAGCAGCCCGCAGGTGCGGTTGATGCAGCCGCGACCGTCCGCGACGTCGCCGGTGCAGATGACGGCGTCGAGGCGCTGACCGGCAAACCAGTCGAGCACCGCGTCGAGGCGCTCATGCTCGCTGTGCACGTCGCCGATGACGCCGAGACGACAAACCACGGCAGGCTCCTGAGATGGCGCGGCTGGCATGGACGGAACGCTAGCGGCAACACCGTGACGGGCGGGTGAAGGCCACCTCGCTAGCCGGCCAGCAGGGTCGACCAGAACCCCATCATGTCCTCCTGGAACGCCCGGGCCTGCCCGTCAGCACTGCCGATGCGCGCCCCACGCCGGCCATAGCCCGCCTTCATGCCATAGATCATGAGCTCGCGTTCGCTCAACGCGGGGTCTGCCCGGTCGCGCAGCGGATGAAAGAACGCGCCGTCATCGTCGATGTAAACGGTGGGCGCGCCTGGCGCCACGGCGGCGTCCTCCACCAGCTCCAGCGGCGTGTCGCGGTCGAAGCTGTGATGGGCTTCGGCAAATATCCGGCAGCTGGCCTGTCCGCCGCACAGCCGCATGGCTTGGATCTGAGCCTGTACCTGCTGGGGCAGGCACCACTCGTCGCGGTCGCCGATCACTGCCCGGACCACGGTCTCTCCGACCCGGGGGTGGAGAAACTGATGCCCGCACCTCGGGTTCGCCGCGTAGACGCCCTTCAGGGTCGGCGCGCCCGGCACCCTGACACGCCGCGACAGGCAGGCAGCCGACAGCACCGCCGAACCGCCGCGGCTGTGGCCCTGGGCACCGATGCGGCCGGGGTCCACATCGTCCCGCGCGGCGAGCACCGCGGCA